>CAIZWI010000335.1 GCA_903936645.1 uncultured Verrucomicrobia subdivision 3 bacterium | reverse complement strand
TCATTTGGCAACGCGCATTTCCGATGTAAGCAGCGCCGCGCAACCCTATGATTTCCAGGTGACGGAGTTCGGCATTCGCACCCTGGCGTTCGACCCGGACAAAGGATTTTTCCTAAACGGGAAGCCTTACTTTGTCAAAGGCACTTGCGATCACCAGGATCACGCCGGGGTCGGTTGGGCGTTGCCGGACGCCTTGCAGTATTTTCGCGTCGCCAAGTTAAAGGAGATGGGCGGCAACAGCATTCGCACCGCCCATAACGAACCGACCGAGGAATTGCTGGAGGCCTGCGATCGCCTGGGTATGCTCGTCCTGGACGAGGCGCGCACCGTGGGCAGCGATGCCGAAGCGCTCGGCCAGCTGGGCAATCAAATCCGCAGGGACCGAAATCATCCCAGCGTTTTCCTCTGGTCCATTGGCAACGAAGAGCCCATTCAGCATTCTCTCCTGGCCGCCCGGGTGGCCCGTACCATGCAGAACCTGGTACACCAACTCGACCCCAGCCGCCAGGTCACCTACGCCGCCAGCGTGGGCAATGAGTTCACCGGCATGAATAGTGTCACCGATGTGCGCGGTTGGAATTATCACATCGATGCCATTGATGCGTATCACCAGGCTCATCCCGGCCAGCCGGAGATCGGCACGGAGCAGGCGAGTATCATGACTACTCGCGGCATTTATGCCAAAGACCCGGCCCGCGGTTACCAGAGCGCTTATGATGGCGGAGACAACCGGCGGGAAGGCAACGACACCGCGGAATCCTGGTGGTCCTTCTTTGCCGCCCGGCCCTGGCTTTCCGGCGGCTTCGCCTGGGCGGGTTTTGATTATCGCGGGGAGACCGCTCCCTACGGCTGGCCCTGCATCAGTTCGCACTATGGTATTATGGATACCTGCGGCTTTCCGAAGGACACCTATTATTATTATCAAGCCTGGTGGAGTTCCCGAACCGTGTTGCATTTGTTGCCTCACTGGAATTGGCCCGGCCGCGAGGGGCAGAATATCGATGTGCGTTGTTTTAGCAATTGTGAGGAGGTCGAACTGTTCCTAAATGGTCGCAGCCAAGGGCGGAAGACCATGTCCCAAAATTCCCACCTGCAATGGTCCGTGCCCTACACTCCCGGAACCCTTGGTGCCAGGGGTTTCCGCAGCGGCCAAGTGATCGCCGAAACGAAAGTGGAGACGACCGGTGTGTCCGCCGCCATCCAACTCACACCCGACCGTGCCCTCCTCAATGCGGATGGCGAGGATGTCTCGGTTGTGACCGTGGCCGCCACGGATGCGCAGGGCCGCATCGTTCCCATGGCCAACAACTTGATTCAGTTCGACCTTTCTGGCGGCGGCAAAATCATTGGTGTGGGCAACGGCGATCCGAGTTGTCATGAGCCGGATGTCTTTATGGCCAGCCCAGCCACCCATTCCCAGGTTTTAAATCACTGGCGCCTGAAGCTGGTTCCTGGTGCGGCGAACCGGCCGGAAATCGCGCCTGAATTCGCGGATGGCGATTGGGCCGTGGCAAATGTGGATTCCGAATCCGGGCCATTGGATCCCGATACGACCGCCATTTATCGCACGCATTTTATCTTGGCGGAAGGTGCGCTGCCGGCCGCAGAAAGCCTCCGACTGGGCTCGATTGATGACGACGGCTGGGTCTATGTGAATGGCCGGTTAGTGGGCGAATCCCATGACTGGCAAAATGCACCCGAGTTCGCCATCCAGAAATACCTGCGTGCCGGGGACAACGTGATTGCGGTGGTGGTCCACAATGCCGGGGGAGCGGGCGGCCTGAACAAAGGGGCCAGCCTGGAAAGTGTGGCGGAAACTCCTGCCCCCGGATGGCAGCGCAGCGTTTTTAATGGGCTGGCCCAAGTGCTCGTGCAAGCCGGTAAAACCCCCGGAGAAATTAGCTTGACCGCTCGTTCGGCGGGTTTATCCCAAGCCACGCTGACCATCCATGCCGCCGGGCACCCGCCGCGCGCCGCTTTGCCTTAAAACCTGCAAGCATCGCCCGCCGATTTTGATTCAAACGCCACCGGTTTGTGGATTAAACTTTGCCACATGAATCTTGCCAACTTTCGCCGCTGGTATTTTCTGGGCCTGCTCCTGCTGGCTCAAACAGGCGTTGCCCAAACTCATCTCACGGTCGCGACTGATGGAACTGGTTCCTTTAAAACCGTGCAAGAGGCCATCATGTCAGTGCCCTCGGGCACCGCTGCCAATCCCGTGATCATCCATCTCAAACCGGGAACCTACCACGAACTCATCTATGTGCAGCGTGAGAAGCGCTTCTTTCATCTGGTGGGGGAAAACGCCACCAACACGGTCGTCGTCTTTGGCCTGTATGCCAGCATGACGAATTTGGATGGCAAACCCATTGGCACCTTTCACACCCCCACGGCCACCATTGATGCCGATGATTTCACCGCCGAGCACCTGACCTTTGAAAACTCCGCCGGGCCTGTTGGCCAGGCCCTGGCCATCCGGGTGGACGGCGACCGGGCCACCTTTTCCGATTGCCGGTTCATCGGGTGGCAGGATACCATTCTGGTGAATCGCGGGCGGCAGTATTTCGATCACTGTTATATTTGTGGCCACGTGGATTTTATTTTTGGCGCGGCCACGTCCTGGTTTGAAAAATGCCTGATCTGCTCGCGGGGTGCCGGAGGCTATCTGACCGCGGCCTCCACGCCCGATGATGTCCCTTACGGCTATGTGTTTTCCCATTGCCAGATCATCGGTGAAACCCCCGCCACCCGGACCTATTTGGGCCGCCCCTGGCGCATTTACGCCAGCACCATTTTCCTGAATTCCGAAATGTCGGAAGTCGTGCATCCCGAAGGCTGGAACGATTGGAAAAAGCCGGAGACCCACCAGACCGCGCGTTACGCTGAATATAACAATACCGGACCCGGAGCCAGCCCCACCAACCGGGTGGCATGGGCAAAACAGTTGACCGCCAAAGACGCTGCCGCCATTACCGTGGACCGGGTCTTGGGCGGGACCGACGGCTGGCGCCCGCAATCGTCAGGGCATTAATCCCCGTTCAAAGGTGCGGCTAGCCGCACAAGTCCCGCAAGGCGGTCGCCAACTGATTGTATTCAAACCCAAAACCACGTTCCTCCAGTCGTTGGGGCAACGCGCGACAGCTCATCAAGGCCAGGGAGGCCTCGCTCTGCAGCAGGCGCGAACCCAGGCGCACCGCAAAGGCGGGCGCGGGCGGACTCCAGGGCCGGTGCCAGGCCGAACGCAGTTGTTTCATAAACTCCGCGTTGGTTACGGGGGCTGGCCCCACGGCATTGTAAACACCGGACCAATCCTCCTCGATGGCCAATCGGAAAATACGGGTGACATCCCGGACGTGAATCCAACTGATATACTGCCGGCCATTCCCCACCGCACCGCCCAGGAACAGCTTGGTGATTTTGCTCAACACCGGCAAGGCCCCGCCTTCCCGGCCCAGCACGAACCCAATCCGCAGGATGACGGTGCGGGGACGGGGCAGGGGGATGGCATGCAGGGCCTGTTCCCAATCCCGGCAAATGTCCGCGAGGTGGCCCGTGCCCCCGGGGGTGGTTTCCACGCAAATGCGGTCCGCCGTGTCGCCATAAAAACCCACGGCGCTGGCCTGCACCCAGGTTTTGGGTGGTTGCTTGAGACTTGGCAGGGCGGTCGCCAGCGCATTTACTGAATTCACCCGGGAGGCGGTAAGTTCTGCCAAATTGGCGGCCGTGTGCGGGCAATTAATATTACGACCGGCCAGATTAACCACGGCTTCAGCCCCCTCCAGGGCGCTGGTCCATGGGCCCGGATGGACTCCGTCCCATGCGCGTTCCGTAATCCCATCCTGCCGTTCGCGGGGAGTGCGCGTCAGGATCGTTACTTGATAGTCGCGCTGGCGCAATTCACGGGCGAGCGCCTGGCCAAGGAAGCCGCTGCCGCCCGCGAGGACAATTCGTTTTTGACTCATATTTTAATTAGGGCTGGGCTGGGGCCGGAACGGTGGGATTAATTTGGGGCGCGGACTGAGTGGCCAGGGGATTTAGGGTGAAACCACCGGCTTCCAGGGCCGTCAGCCAGCCGGCAATCGTTTGGAGGATGTCCCCAAGCACCAGTCCCTCATGCCGGGCCGGATATTTCAAGAAATTGGCCCGGCTGAGCTTGAACAGCGCCGCGGCGGGCCGCAGGCGGTTTTTCTGGAGATGCACAAAGGCACCCGCCAGTTGAATCAACCCCTTGTAAAAATCCCCGTTCGGCCCCTGTTTATCCGCCAGCCATAAGTCTTCCAGCACATCATGCGCCTCGTAAAACAACTGCCGGTTAAAACAGTCGAAGAAGCCCAGATAATGGGCGTCGTAGGCCTGTCCTTGAAAGGACTCGATCATGGCGGCGATGCGCCCGCTTTTGTGACTCACCGGGAGAGCTTACCTCGCCACCGCCCGCGACCAAAGCGCAAAGATGCCTGCCCTAGGCAAACTTCGACTGTCATTGGGCCGGCAGTTGTTGTCCTGCCCTGCCACCGATTTGGGTAGGGGAGCTTTCAGCTTCTTGGAATGTTTCACCCGGTCGACGATGGCTACGCCGCTGCCTCAATTCTGCTTGCCCCGAAGGTAAACGGCATGCATCGGCGGGTCGGCCGGGTAGGTCGCCAGCAAATCGGGAATATGCATGATCATCCATGGTTGCCGGTAATTATTCCCGTTTTTTGTGAACACGAGATCATCCGCGAGGAATACGGCGGAA
This sequence comes from uncultured Verrucomicrobia subdivision 3 bacterium, assembly GCA_903936645.1. Lineage (GTDB taxonomy): Bacteria > Verrucomicrobiota > Verrucomicrobiia > Limisphaerales > UBA11358 > UBA11358. The sequence goes on along the minus strand of CAIZWI010000335.1, from coordinate 17,359 downwards.
TGTTTGATTTCCTGCTGGTCGTTCATGAGCAGCAGGATGTCGCCATACTGTGAGGGGGCGGCGATCTGGTAGAAATTTTGGCGGATGTATTGCACCGCGTAGTTTGCGTCATTGAAACGGTTGTTGGGCGTTTCATTGCTGAAATTAAAGGTCGTCCAGTGGCAGTCCATGGTGGGTTCACCCGCTTGGGGCGGCAGGGGAAAGGTGTACAGCCGGTCGCGGGCAAACTTGGGTAACAGGTAAAACAGGCTTAGCGTGCCGCCTTCCGGCAACGCCTTGAGCGATTCCAGCAAGGGGCGGATATCGGTAAAACGCACATAAGGCACCGAACCCCAGTACGCCGCAATTTTATCGATATCGGTGTCGGGTTTGATGGATAGGGCGGCCAATACCGCCGATTGGCGGGATAAAACTTGAGCCAAAGCTACCCGGCGTTCATAGGTGGGAATTTGGCACAGCAGCAGTTGATAATCGGATAACTGCCGGGCACTACCATTGGCGTAGACGAGTTTTTTGAGCAAAGCCACATCATCAAAGGGGAGGCGTGGCGAGCCATAAATGGATTCCAAACTGTTGCCGGGGAAGATATAGGGGTAATCCAAATACAAATTCACCCCGTGCCCTGCCAACGAATGGTATAGTTTGGATCTTACTGGACCATCCAAGCCGGTCAAAAAGGCGGCGGAAGGGGTTAAGACAATTCCATTAGTCCCGGCCAGCCTGGCTTCGGCCATGGCGGTGGCGGCCTGATCGGCCGTGAGGCCACCTTGCAGCAGGAGGTTTTTGACGCTTTCGGTCGTTTGGCCGGCAAAGCTCCAGGTTTCTGGTTCAGGCGCTTTGACCTCATCATTCAAATACTCGGCCGGTCGCTCCAACTGAATATTGCGAACCACTAAATCTCCCCAAGGGCCGGCGTGGACGGTCTGGGACTTGTCGTTGGGATTCACCGCAAAGCTCGATTCCAAGGATCGGCGCGGCTTTTCCCCCACCAGATGGGTGATAAAGGCGGCACTCCCAATCAAGGTCAGACTGAACAATAGCAAGCCAGTCAGCGTGAATTGGAAAATATTGCTGGCCGTTGCGGCCGCCAATTTGGGTGATTTGCTCATGGCTTTGGACACTGGTTGCCACCAGCGCAGGACCTCACTTGCGCATCAAAGATGTTTCTCATGGTACCAACTCCCGGCAGCATAAGCCGGCGGGTTGGACATGTACAAACTAATTATTATCAATTAGTTACGGCTGGACATATTTTGCCAATTGCCAGCCCTGCTTGCGGGTTCAGGCAGGGTTGGATTGCGGTCCGGGTGGTTTGTGAAATCGCAAAAAATCCTGGCCAGTCAGCCAGGCTTGCCGGGGAGAAATGACGGGTACACCACGCCGGGGCGGCACATAGCCAAACCATGCCTGTCAGGTGTTTTGGCCGCCTTTTATGGTTGCCTGGCGGCACAGGTCAAAACCATTCCGCACCTCTTTTAAGACGGACTGCCGGCTTTCTTTTTGGATTTCTTGCTGAATAACCGGCCCAAGCCGAGCAGGATTATGGCTCCAGCGAGAGCCAAAGCAATCTCATCATAATTCAGCACAAGTTTTCCCAAGCCCAATTTTAAGCCGGTAAAGCGCAGCAGGAATCCCCCGATGAAAGCGCCCGCGAGGCCAGGTAATAAACGGCCCAGATTGCCCATCCACGTTGGCTTGAGGTTGGTAAAAATGCCGGCGATGGCACTCACGGCCAGGCCGATGACCAAGAGCGCGGTTAGTTCGCCCGCCGTGTAATGATTGGGACTGCTCTCCACGGCCCGGTCCTTCAAGTCATCCAGTCCCGCTCTCGCCTCGCTACCGGCATTCGCCAGCGCGGTTTTGGTGGCATCCCCGGCGTTGACCAGGGCCGTCTTGGTTTGTTGCAGGATATTGGTATCCTGGGCCTGGCTGACGGCTGGCAGCCAGATCACGCTGGCCAGACTGCCAAGGCATATCCAAAGCGACAAGCACTTGATCTGGCGGGTTAGGCAGGGGAAGTTTTTCATGGAATTTAATGGGAATGAGGTGAACTGGTTGGGGTCGTCCAGCCTCCGCCCAAAGCCTGGTAAAGCTGGGCCACGGCCACGAGCAGGCTGGCACGGGTTTGGACCGCTTGCAACTGGGCGGCAAAAAGATAGCGCTGGGCATCCAGGAGGTCGGAATAACTTGCGATACCTTCGGTGTAGCGGAGTTGGGCGAGTTCAAACAGGCGTTGCTCCGCATGCACATAGCCTTCATCCGCCACCAATTTGGCGCGCAAAGCCGTGACCGAGGCCAGGGCGTTGTCCACTTCCTGAAACCCGTTTTGAATCGCCTGTTGATAGCTGGCCACGGCCTCGTCCTTCTGGGCCCGGGCAATGGCCACGCCGGCCGCGATCCGGCCGGCGTTGAAAATGGGTGCCGTGATTTGTGGCGAAAATGACCAGATCCGGGAGCTGCCCAGGCTGAACAGGTCGTTGAGTTGCAGGCTCTGCACGCCCAGCGCGGCGGTCAGGGAAATAGTGGGAAAATAAGCCGCCCGGGCCGCCCCGATGTTCGCATTCGCCGCCACCAGTTTTTCCTCCGCCGCTTGAATATCCGGCCGGCGCAGTAACAATTCCGACGGCAGACCGGCCGGAATGGCATCGGGCAGCGGTTGTTCGGTCAGGGGCTGGCCACGGGGGATCGGGCCGGGATTAAGGCCCAGCAAATAACGCAGGGAATTTTCCGCAATGGCGATGGCCTGTTCCAAACTGGCGATGGTCGAATTGGCCGTATACACCTGGCTCTCGGCCTGGCGCACATCGATTTCGGAAACAATGCCATAGCCGTGGCCGTCCGCCTGCCCGTTGTATTTGATTTTAGTCAGGGCCAGAATATTGGTCCGGGATTTGGCGGTGTTCCGGGCGATTTCCAATTGTTGGTCCAATCCCCGGAGATTGAAATAGGTGCTGGCGACCGATGCGATGAGGCTGATTTGCACCGCGTTACGCGTGGAGGCGGCGGCCAAATATTGCGCTTGGGCCGCTTCGCTCAGCCGGCGGAGGCGGCCCCAGACATCCACTTCATACGCAAGGGAGCCCAGCAGAGAATATTGATTCACCACCGGCGCATCCCCCACGTCGCTGCGGGTATAGGTGCCATTGCCGTTCACCGTGGGCAGGAAGTAGGAACGCTGGCCTCGCAAACTGCCAGCGGCCTCCGCCAGGCGGTCCACGGCGAGGCGGAGGTCCAAATTATTGGTGAGAGCGATGGTGATAAGATTGGTGAGCACCGGGTCGTGGTAGTAATTCCACCAGGCAATTTGTGCGATTGAATGGGAGTCCGCCGTCGGGGTTCGCCAGCTTTCCGGAGCGGTCACTGCGGGCCGGTGATAATCCGGACCCAGGGCGCAACCCACCAAGAGGGAGCCGCCCAAGGCGACGGCCATAAAAAGTGCGGCGAGGCGATTCACGCGGCACCTCCGTGGCTACCGGGCTCAGGTGGGGTGGGCGATGGAACCGTGGACGGGGCGGGCGGTTTCGCCGGGGCGGGAACCTGGCCGGCATTTCCGCTGATCCGTTCGACAATCACATAAAGGGCGGGGATGATGAAAACGCCCAAAACCGTGGCAACCAGCATGCCAAAGAAGACTGCCGTCCCCATGACCTGGCGGGATTGCGCACCTGAACCATGTGCCAGCATCAGGGGGACAACCCCCAAAATGAAGGCAAAAGCCGTCATGAGAATGGGACGAAAACGCAGCCGGGCAGATTCAAGCGCGGCTTCCAAAAGCGGTTTGCCCTGTTCCCGGGTGAGCTTGGCAAATTCGACGATCAAAATGGCGTTTTTGGCTGCCAGACCGATGAGCATCACCAGCCCGACCTGAACATAGACGTCATTGGCCATGCCGCGCGCCCAAACCCCAAAGAAAGCCCCTAGGGCCACGAGTGGCGTGCCCAGGAGGACGCTCCACGGCAGCGACCAGCTTTCATACAGGGCTGCGAGGAGGAGAAACACCAGGAGCACGGCGAAGAGAAAGGTGGGCAGCGGATTGGGGGCGTTTTTTTCTTCGTAAGAGAGTCCGGTATACGCATAACCCATTTCGCGCGGCAGCACCTGGGCGGCCACTTCTTCCAGGGCGGTCATGGCCTGGGCGGAACTGTAACCCGGGGCCGCGCGCCCGGAAATTTCCACCGAGCGGAAAAGATTGTAACGCACCGTCAGCTCCGTTCCGCCGACAGGTTTCAGGCTTACGAGGGTGGACAGGGGGATCATCGCTCCAGTGGTCGTACTGCGGACGTAGAAGTGGTTGATGTCCTGGGGTTGCTGCCGGTAATTCGATTCAGCCTGGACAAACACGCGATAGAGCCGGCCGAAGCGGTTGAAATCGTTTACATACGCGCCCCCGAGAAAGGTTTGCAAGGTGGCAAAGACATCGTTGATCGGCACGCCGAGTTTGCTGACTTTATCCCGGTCCACCGCCACGTCGATTTGCGGGACCCGCGGGTCAAACGCCGTAAACAGCGCGGTCAATTCCGGGCGCTGGCGGGCGGCGGCCAGAAAGCGGGCTGTGTTTTCACCCAGTTGGGGCACGGTCAATGTGCCGCTGCGATCCTGCAGAAGCATTGTAAAGCCCCCGGCATTGCCAAAACCGGGCAGGGGTGGGGGCGCAAACGGAAAAGCCATGGCATCCGGCACCCCGCGCAAAGCGACCGCCACACTGCGCATGATGCCCCGCAGGCTGGTCGCGGGCGTTTTGCGATCCTTCCAGTCCTTCAGGCGCACAAAGTAGGAAGCCGAGTAGGGAGTAAAGGTGCCACTGAGGAAGGACATGCCGCCCACGCCGTTGAATGCCTCTACCCCGGGCGTGGCGGCAATGATTTTGTCGATTTTGGTGCATACCTGCCGGGTGCGCTCCAGCGAGGCGGCATTGGGCAACTGCACATTGACCAGAAAAATGCCCTGATCCTCATCGGGCACAAATCCGCCCGGAATCACTTTTGCCAGGCCGCCGGCACCCAGCAGGATGACGACCACAATGACCAGGCTAAAGACCGCTTTGCGGGCCAGTCCGCCCGCCACCCGCACATAACCGTTGGTGGTGGCGTCAAAGGCACGATTAAAACCGCCAAAACATTTCCCCAGCCAGCCCCGATGCGGCGTGTGCGGTTTGAGCAGCAGGCAGGCGAGCGCCGGACTGAGCGAGAGGGCATTAAAAGCGGAGATGAGCACCGCAATCGCGATCGTCAGGGCAAATTGCTGGTACAACTGGCCCACCAGCCCGCCGATGAAGGCAACGGGAATAAACACCGCGGACAAAATGAGGGCAATGCCGATCACCGGACCGGACACTTCCTGCATGGCTTGAATGGTGGCCTCCCGCGGCGTCTTGCCGTGTTCGAGATGGTGCATCACCGCCTCCACCACCACAATGGCATCGTCCACCACAATCCCGATGGCCAGCACCATGCCGAACAGCGAAAGAGTGTTAATGGAGAAACCCAGCAGCGGAAAAACCGCGAACGTCCCCAACAGAGAAACGGGAATGGTCAGGAGCGGAATGAACGTCGCCCGGGCGTTTTGCAGGAAAACAAAAACCACCACCACCACCAGCACCACCGCCTCCAGCAAGGTGTGAATAATGCCCTCAATCGAGGCGGACACGGCCGGCGTCGTGTCGTAACTGATGCTATAATCAATGCCCGCCGGGAAGTATTTTTTCAAGTCGGCCATCGTCTTGTAAATGCCCTGGGCGGTTTGAATCTGGTTGGCTCCCGGCAGCATGTAAGTCAGCAGCACCCCGGCGGGCTTGCCCTGGTAAGTGCCAAATGCCCGGTACGATTCACCGCCGAGTTCCACCCTGGCCACATCCCGGACGCGCACCTGACGGCCATCCTCGGTGGCGCGCACGATGATTTTGCCAAAATCTTCCGGGGTGCTGAATTTCCCCGTGGTCCGCACCGTATAGGTGAATTGCTGGTCGGGGCTGGAGGGGGCCGCGCCGATCTGGCCCGCCGGGGCCTGGATGTTTTGCTGCCGGATGGCCCCGATGACATCGGCCGGGGTCAGGCCCAGCTTGGTGAGCTTGTCCGGCTGGAGCCAGATGCGCATGCCGTACTCGGAACCGCCCGCCAGGTCCACTTGGGAAACTCCAGGCACGCGCAGGAGCGCGTCTTTCACGTTAAGGATGGAATAGTTGTTCAGGAACAAGTCGTCATAAGTGTTGTCCGGCGAATATACCGAGACAATCAGCAGGACGGAGGGGTTGACCTTCTTGACGGTGATACCCTGCTGGATGACATCCTGCGGCAGACGGGACTGGGCTTGGGACACACGGTTCTGGGTGAGCGTGTTATCCACATCCCGGTCGGTCCCCACTTTGAAGGTGACATTGAGCTGCATCCGGCCATCGCTCGAATTGAGCGACTTCATATACAACATGTTGTCCACGCCATTGACCTGTTGTTCAATGGGGGTGGCCAGGGATTGTTCCACCACCTCGGCATTGGCACCGGGATACGTGGCGCTCACCTGGATATTTGGCGGGGAGAGCTGCGGATATTGCTCCACGGGCAGATTCAGCATCGCCACCAGCCCCACCAGTGCGATGAGAATGGAAATCACCATGGCCACGATGGGCCGGCGGATGAAGAAACTGGCCATGGTTAATCGGAGATGGTGGCGGCGTCCGCGCCGATGACCAGGTTGGTGAGCGCAGGTGCGACCGGGGCATTGTTTTGCAACTTTTGAATACCGTCCAAAATTACTTTGTCCCCGGGTTGCAAGCCGCTGCTAATCACGTAAAAAGTGCCCACGCGGGGGCCGGGGGTTATTTTGCGAAACTGGGCCGTGTTGTCAGCCCCCAGTAGAAAGACCGAATAGGTGGCCTGCACTTCGGTGACGGCGCGCTGGGGCACCAGCACCGCGTTGGTAAGGACATCCAGCGGGAGGCGCACCCGGCCAAACTGGCCCGGGCGGATGAGTTGATCCGGGTTGGGAAAACTGGCCTCCAACTGGAGGGTGCCCGTCCGGGGATCCACCTGCCGGTCGGCAAACGTCACATCACCCCGCCGGGGGCTGACCGTGCCATCCGCCAGAATGAGTTGCAACAGCCCGGTGTCCGTGGCATGGCCGTCCGCCTCCGGGCCCAGTTTGCGTTTCCAATCTAAATACTGTTGCTCGCTCACACTGAATTTAACGCGGATGGGATCGATGGCTGAAATCGTCGTCAGCAAGGTGCTTTCCCCGCGCCCGACGAGATTGCCCACGGAGATTTTGTTGGCTCCGGCCAGGCCGCTTAACGGGGAATAAATTTTTGTGTATCCCAGTTGGATTTCCGCGGAGGCCACATTGGCTTGGGCTGACTGGCAAACGGCGGCGGCATTTTCCTCGGCCGAGCGGGCGTCGTCAAATTGCTGACGGGAAATGGCATTTTGCAGCCAGAGCGGTCCGAGCCGGTTGGTGTCGCGTTGCGTTTTGGTCCAGGCGGCCTGGGCTTGGGCAAGCTGGCCCTGCGCCTGGGCCAGGGCGGACTTGAACGGCTGGTCATCGATTGTGTACAACAGGTCGCCGCGCTGCACGGTCTGGCCGGGGGCGAAATTCACCGTTTGAAGAAAACCTTCCACTCTGGCCCGCACATCAACATCCAGCACCCCAAACGTCTGGCCGATGAACTCTTCGTAGAGGGGTTGGTCACGGACCAGCACCTCGGCGGCCACCACCGGCAGGGGCGGGAGACTGGCCGCTGGTGGCACCGCTGGTTTGCAGCCGGTCAGGCATCCCACCGCGATGGCCATGCAACCTGCCAGCACAGACGTGGTCCCGGCAACGCTCCTGATTTTGACCATAGTTTAAAAAGCCCGCCAGAGGTAAACCCAGCAGGGATATAAGACGATAACAAACCTTGGATTGTGAAATATAACCCGGACAGGAGCGATCGCCCCACGCCGGATGGACTTAGTTAGCGGGCTTGGGGAGCAAAGGGGATAATTTTGCGCCCAAATCGCGGAAGCCCGTGGTCAGTTTGTCCAGAGATTTGGTGAGCTGGTCCCCATGCTGGTTGGCCTGCGCCACCACACCTTTCAAGCTGTCCACGCCTGCCGGAGTAAGGTCCAGGCTGAGAGCTTTGTCAAGATCCTGCAGATCCGAGAGAAAGGGGGTGAAATTGGCCTTGGTTTCCTGGTACTGGGCCTGCACCTGTGCGAGGCTCGCCAGAACCTTGGCCTTGCGGGCTTCGCTGCGGGCCCGGATGTCGGCATTCGCAATAGTGGCCGATTGCTCCTCCCATTGGTCGGCGTAAGCCTGGCTGGCCGCCGCCAGTTTTTCGGTTTTTGCATTCACCCGTTTGGCGGTGGCCACCACTTTGCTGACATCCTTGGCAAAGGCCTTGTACTGCGGACGCAAATCTTCCGAGGGCTTTTGGACTAAGTCATTGAGGGTGTCCAGCGCGGTTTGCACCTGCGCCCGGCCCAGTTCAATTTCCGAGGCGGCACTTTCGAGATGCGATGCCGTTTTTTCACCCTTCTCGTAACCGGAGGAGGCGCAGCCCGCCAGCAGGACGGCGATGGCGGTGAGCGCAAGGGTGGAAGCTATGGATTTCAGGTTGATTTTCATGAGTTGCTGTGGTTGAGCCGTAACTAACTAGTTAATAAAAAATTCCCTGCGACGCGTCAAGTCTACAGTCTGGCTTGAAATTTGATAAATCACCGGTTCGGGCGGCCGTGTGCGCGGGCCACCATAGGCGCAGTTGATTCTTGACTGGCAAATGAAAACGGCGGCAGGTGAGCCTGCCGCCGTTGGGCTTAATGTTCTTTAAAGTTGGGCAAATCAGCCGTTATTCGCGGAGCCGATAGAAGGCTGCTGGGTTGGTGCCGGATACCGACAATTGGTAATTGGCGCCCACCACGGTTTTGGTGCCGGGTACGGGCGTCCAAGTGGCGTTTTTGCCCAGCACCGGACTGGATTCCAGGGTGAAGCCTCCGTTGACAATCGGCCAGGCGAGCACCAGGTTCCCAGCGCTGCTGAAGGCGCTCAAGGTGGCCACATTGGACAAGACCTGGTTCGGTCCGAGCAATTGGGTGGCGGCGATCGCGTTGGTGTTGAGTGCGCCATCATAGATGCGCATCTCATCGATATTGGCATTCAAATAAGGATAATTCCCGTTGCCATTGAAACCATATTGACCACTGAAGCTTCCGTTCGGCAGGTTGGGATCACTGTTGCCACCAACCTGGTTCCACGCGGAATAGCCGATGTAACCCACACTGGTGCCCACGGTGCTCAAAGGAATATTGATTCCCGAGGCGGAGGCCTGGAGATTGCCGTTCAAATAAACACTAACTTTTCCGGCGATCGGGTCATAAATCGCCACCCAATGGAACGTCCCGCTCTGCTGGCGTGCACCGAGCGTAACCACGCCGGAATCTCCTGCGGTGGTTTGAATTTCAAATGCTGTCGTGCTGCCCGACCAGCGCGCGAAGAAATTGATGAAGTTGGTACCGTGCAGCGTCGTGCCATCGATGGGCCCGCCAAACGAAATCCACGGATTGCCATTATTTAGACCGGTGTTGTCATACCAGAATTCAAACGTCACCGCGCTCAAGCTGGTCACCAAGCCGCCAGGCAGGGCGACATAACTGCCCGCGCCGGTTGTTTGCAGACCCGGATTGTTCAGCACCAGTTTGCCCGTGCCGTTAAAGCTGGCGCTGGTGCCCGTGCCGCTGACCAGGGTGCCATTGGCTGTGCCGACCGTGTCGTGGGCAATCGTGCCACTGGTTTCATTGAAGTTCCAGCGGTGGATCAAGGTGGCTGCTGTCGGGCGAACCGTGAGTGTCGCTGCCGGACTGCTTGTCACCGAGCCAGAAGCGTTACTGACGATCACGCGATAATCCGCCGCATTCGCGGACGCGGCGTTGGCGATGCTTAATTGGGCCGTGGTCGCTCCGGCAACCGTGCCGCCGTTGCTGACGTTGGCATAATTGCCGCTGCCCGTGGGCGCACTCTGCCACTGATAATTCAGCGATGTGCCGGTGGCGCCGACGGTCAATAGCGCGGTGGCTCCGGCAAAGATCGCGGCGGACTTCGGGGACGTGGTGATTTGGGGCGCAAGCGGCAGGCCGGTCAGACGCCGGACAACCAGGGCGTTGATGTTGCCCCCAGTGTTAAACAAGTTTTCCTGGATGCTGGCGGAGCTGCTGGTGGCCGTAAAAGTACCGAGGGTATAAACATTATCCGGCATGGCGAACGTGGCGGAGAAATCATACGCATCCGCCGGATCCTGGAAATTCGCCGAACGGGTGTTTGAACCCGCGCGATCGTCCAGGGCAAATAACTGAACCGAGTATTGCTGGCCGGCCACCAGCCCGCCCACCGTGATGGTTTTTGGGCCGTTGTCATAATTGAACTGGCTCAACACGGTGTTGAAATCCGCATTGCCGGTATTACCCGCAAAGGCCCCGGTCGTGGTGCCCGCGCCGGTGGCCGTTGCCACGGTGCTGTTCGTGCGGAAATCCACCGACGAACCATTGGTCAGCACCACAATGGCCGGCGTCGGGCCAAAGACAGCGGCACCCACGATGGTACCCGACTGGTTCAGGGTCGCATCCGCCGTGGTGATGGGCGCGGGCAACGACCAAACAAATAGCGGAGTGCCAGCCTGCACGGACAGCGTGGTCGGCGGCGTGCTGGTAACCGAGCCAGAGGCGTTGGCCACAATCACCTGATAGTCGGCGCTGTCGCCGGGGGTCAGGTTGTTCAGGGTCAAAGTGGAGCTGTTAAGGCCAGCATAGCGTCCACTGGTCGGAACATTCGTGAAAGTGCCACTCCCCACCGGGCCACGCTGCCAGCGATAGGTCAGGGGCGCGGTGCCGGAAGCCGTCACCGTGAAGCTCGTCGTCAACCCTTGGTCGATGGTTACGGGCTGGGGTTGGGTGATGATCTGCGGGGCCACAATCACACCCAGGGCACGGATCACCAGGGCATTCAGGTTGCCGTAGCCGCCGTTCAGCAAGTTTTCCTGAAGGCTCACCGACGTGCTGCCGGCGGTAAACGAGCCAATGGTGTAAACACTGTCGCCCATCTGGAACGTGGGGGAAACATTGTACTGGTCATTCGGGTCGGAGAAATTGGCCTGGCGGTAGCGGGCGGCACCCGGGCGCTGGTCAACGGCAAAAATTTGCACTGAATATTGCTGGCCAACAAATAGATTGTTCAAGGTGATCGTGTCGGGACCGCCATCAAAGGTGAATTGATTCAGCACGGCGTCGAAGTTCGCATTGCCCGTGGTCCCCAGCCAAGCACCGGTGGTGCTGCCGTTGCCACCGCTGACCGAGGCCACCGAGCCGTCCGACTTGAAGTCCACCGTGGCGTGGTTGGTGAGGGTGACGATGGTTTCGGAATTGCCAAAGACTTCCGCGCCGACAATGGTGCCGGTTTGATTGAGCGCGGCATCAGCGGTGGCGATGGTCACCGGCGTGGACCAGGCAAACTGCGGGGTGCCCGCGAGCACCGTCAACGTGGCCGGCGGCGCGCTGGTGACCGCGCCGGAGGCATTGCCCGCCACCACTTGATAATCGCCCGTGTCACCTGCAGTCAGGCCGGAGATCGTCAGCGAGTAAGTATTCGCGCCGGACACGCGGGCATTATTGACCACATTGGTAAACAAAGTGCCCCCGACACTGCTTTTCTGCCAGTGGTAGGTCACGGGACTGGTGCCAATCGCCGGGCCAGTCAAATTCGCGGTTAAACCGTGATAGAGGGTGGCCGGCTGGGGTTCGGTGGTAATTTGCGGAGCCACCGGATTGCCAATGGCCCTGACCACCAGGGCGTTGATGTTCCCGCCATTGCTGTTCAGGAGATTTTCCTGGATCGTCGCGGTGGTGTCATTGGCGGTGAATGTGCCGACGATGTAAACATTGTCCCCCATTTGGAAATTAGCCGAGATATCGGACGCGTCATTCGGATCCTGGTAATTTGCCGCGTGGGTGGCCGACACCCCATCCCGGCGGTCCACGGCAAAGAGCTGGACCGAGTATTGGTGCCCGATGACGAGGTTGTTTAAAGTGATCGTTTTGGGACCGCCATCATAATTAAAACCGGTCAGCACCTGATTGAAGGTGGCATTCCCTGTATCATTGGTGTAGGCCCCGTAATCCGTGCCCACTCCGGAGGCGGTGGCAACGGAGCCATCCGCCTTGAAATCAAACAACGCGCCGTTGCTGAGCACCACGAGGAGATTGTTATTACCGAAGCTGGCTGAGCCCACCACGGTGCCGGCGAGACCCAGCGTGGCATCGGCCGTGGTGATGGGAACTGGCGCCGACCAGGTGAAGATGCCGGCGCGCGCACTGGCCGCCACGGCAAAGACCGTCGTGGCCACGGCCAGCCGGTTAAGGAAGTGGTGAATAATTTTCATGGGTAACTGACTGCGGGTTGGGGGTTGCATTTGAGGTGGAGACACTGCCTCATTCAATAATTAGATTGGGCCAATCAGGGTTGCAGCGTTCATGGATTCAAAGGTAATTTGGCAGAATTTGCCCCGGATGGGAATCCCCGCAGATACGGGGGCCGGGCGGACCGTGCACAGGAATTAAAAAAGGTCGTGGCGCATGGCCTTGGCGACCGCCCCTGCCTGGCTGTGGACATGCAATTTCGCATAAATATTGCGCAGGTAATCGTCCACCGTGTGAAAGCTCAACGTCAGGCGCGCAGCAATTTCTTTCTTGGTCAGCCCCTCCTTCATCAACTCCAGGACCTCGCGTTCCCGTTCGGTCAGACCGAAATCCGTTTTGGGTCCTGCCATGCGCGTGAACATTTCCAACACTGACGTGGCTACGCGGGGCGACATCGGCGAGCCCCCGGCCACTACTTGATGCACCGATTCCACAATGCGGTCGAAAGGTGAGGCTTTCAGCAAATAGCCCGAGGCGCCGGCGCAAATGGCCCGGAACACCCGTTCATGATCCTCGAATACAGTGAGCATGACCACCCGCACGGCCGGGCGGAGTGCTTTGATTTTCCGCAGTCCTTCGATGCCATTCATGCCGGACAACTCAACATCCAGCAGGATGACATCCATGGTCGCGCCTGTTTGCAGCAAGGCCAGGGCATCTTCGCAAGCAGGAAATGACTGGGTGCAGCGAATGTCCTGGGTCTGATTGAGCAGGCGGGCCACCGTTTGGCGGAAGGCATGATTATCCTCAATCATCCACACCTCCACCGGGCGTTTTCCCTTTTCCTCGGGTGTTCTCACAAATGGGCTTGGCAATTTTTTGGGCGATGGTTTCATGGGGAGGGTAACCGGCGCGTGGGGAAACGAAACCCCCGCATTCGCGGGAAGGGGGCCGCAAACTCCACCCGGGTGCCCTGGCCGGGCTGGGAGTAAAAAAGGATCGTGCCGTGCAACTCCAAGGTGCGGCGGCGCAAATTCCGCAGGCCATTGCCCGGGATGATTTTCGCCTCCTCGAATCCCTGGCCATCGTCCCGCACTTCCAAACGGAACCAGCCCTCACGCGTGTCCAGCCGGATCTGCACCCGTTTGGCTCGCGCGTGGCTGGCGGCGTTGTGCAGGGCCTCTTTGAAGATGGGGAATACATTGCGGCGAAAGGCGGGTGGCAAATGCAGGTCGGGGTTTGGCACCTGGACCTCAAAATCACACGGCAACCCGGTGAGCAGTAATGGGGCGGTGTCCCGCATGCGGGTGACGAGGTCGTCCAGCCGGTCGCGCGCCGGATCAATAAACCAGACAATGTCCCGCAGGGAATCGATGGTATGCAAAGCGATGTGCCGCAAATCCGCCGGATCACCGTAAGCAGGCTGCCTTTGCATCGCCTCGGCGATCAGGGCCATGCTGGCCAGGTTGGCGCCGACATCGTCGTGCAGGTCGCGCGCGATGCGCAAACGCAGCCGTTCCAATTCCGCCAGCCGGGCCATGCGGACGTAATAAGCCAGCCAGGCCAGGCCAATGATGGCCAGCGCAAGCATCGTCCGAAACCAGCCGCGCTGCCAGAAATGCGGCAGCAATTCAAATGTGACCCGCGCGCCGCCCTCATTCCACACGCCATCATTATTTGCCGCCCGCACTTGAAACGTATAATCGCCCGGCGGTAGATAATTATACGTTGCCATCCGGTTCGGCCCGGCGTCCATCCATTCCTCCTGTAAACCAGAAAGTCGGTACTCAAACCGCACATTTTCCGGGGCGGTGTAACTCAACGCGGTGAAATGGAATTCCAATTGGGTCCGGCCTGGCGGGATCGCTATTTTTTCCTCTAGTCTCCGCACTCCCGGGCCTTTGTCTAGCGACGAGGCGAAGAGATCGCCGTCCACCAGCAGGCTTTCTACCACCACCGGGGGCGCGAAAGGATTAATGGTCACGCCCGCGGGTTGAACCGCGACCAGGCCGCTATCCGTGGCAAACCATAACCGGCCATCCCGGGCGTGCCAGCCGGCAGGCTGGATGCCCCCGGAAAATTCCACAGTGGGCAGCCCGTCATATTTGCCATAGACAATGCAGGCCACCCGTTTGCTTCGGCCATCGGCATAGGCGTTTAATTCGGCCTTCGCCACCCGGAACAAACCATGATGGGTGCTGATCCAAAACTGCCCATTGCCATCCTCCTCAAAATGGCAGATCACATCATCCGGTAAATCTCGCAGCGCGGCCGCCCGCGCCAGCCGCCCGTCCCGCCAGCGCAGCAGTCCGCCGCCATACATCCCCACCCACACCGTGCCGTCCAGGTCGGCATACAGGGACCGCACATATTCGTTCGGCAGGCCGTCCCCCACATGCAGTGCCAGGTGCTGGAGACCCTGAAACCGGTGCAAGCCCTTGCCGTGCGTGGCAATCCACAACCCGCCTGCCGGATCCGCGGCAAACCCCCGTACATCGGCTCGCGCTAATTCGGTGTCCGTGGCGAAATGCTCCAATTTTCCATTGTCCCAGCGATACACCCCGGCCCCCGAACCCAGCCAAATGCTTCCGGCCTTATCTTGAAAAATGGCCCGGGTGGGGAACGCCAAAACATTGGTGGGAACCACGCAACGGAAGGTTTCCCTTTCCTTCATAAACACACCACCATCCCGGGTGCCCGCCCAAATCCGCCCCGACTGATCCGGGAAAGTTGTAAAGATATAGCCCGGTGAACCCTCAGGGCCCAGATTGTACACGGTGGCCGTACCTTCCACCCAGCGATTCAAGCCCCCCCCATAAGTGCTGGCCCAGATGGCCCCCGTGGCGTCCTGGCACACTCCTAAAACCACTGGGTCCGAAAGCCCCTCGGGTGTGCCCACCGATTCAAACTGCCGTTTCCGCAGGCGCACCAGCCCGCCCCGGTCAATCCCTGCCCACAGGTTGCCCTCCCGGTCTTGAAACACACAGCGCACCCGGTCCACCGGCAGGTTCCCCGTGGCGGGGAGATTCCATAAATGCCCTGCCGGTGACAGCCGGACCAAACCCTGGCCAAAGCGCGTGAACCAGGCATTGCCGCTGCGGTCCTCCATAATCTTGCGCAAGGGCGGGGAGCGGAAGCTCCAGGAATCCCCTTGCGTGCGCCAGGCTCCCTGCTGCCAGCGCCAGAGCGTTCCGTTAACCACGGCCCAGAAGGACTGATTATTCATGGGGTAAATCTCGGTGACGCTCCCGTTGGTTGCACCCGCCGGCAATGGCAGTGGCTGGAATCCGTCCCCCGCCATCCGCAATAATTGATGGTCGGCCGCGAGCAGTGCTTCACCGTTTTCCGTGGCGGCCAGCCGATTGACCCGGCCGGCTGTCTGCGGGGTGCGGACTAAGTAAGGATTGGGTCCAGACATATGCCAGAGTCGGCCCCCCAACGAGAGCCGCCAAATGTCACCCCCCGCATCCCGGGCAAACATACTGGGCCCGCCTGGAGCCGAAGTTGTCCAACGCCAGCTTCCCGGTTCCAAGAGGCGGCCGTGAATCAGGCAGCCTTGAATGGTGGAAAAATAAATTTCGTTCGTTTGGGAAACCAGCAACTGGTCAATTTGGTCCCCCGGAAGCAAAGGCCAGCCCGGGCTGATGATGCGCCGTCCATCCCACGTTGCCACCTGGTCCTTGGAACTAATCCAGAGTTTGCCCGTGGCGTCCACCTGCAGGTATTCAATATTGGGATTTTGCAGCGCCGGGGTGTTTTCCCGGTCAAAGTTTTCAAACCGCACCCCATCGAAACGGGCCAGTCCGTTCTCCGTGCCAATCCACAAGTAACCGTCCGGGGTTTGCGCAATACAGCGGACGGTGTTGTGAGGCAGGCCGCTGGAAGTGTCCCAGGTTTGGATTAAGAAATCATCCGGCGCTGCCCCGGCCAACGCGGTCAGCCACGCCACCCAGACCAGCATAAGTCCGGCCCGCACCAGTCTCCGGGCAAGTTCTGGCGCACCCGCCGGGCCGCTGATAATGTAGGTCGGCATGTAATAACGGCCCACGGCCGGTGGTCTGCAAGCATCAAAATGAATTCGGTGGGGCGATGGGTCGGCCGGCCCGGGGCCACCCGTCGCGACTCCAGTCAAGTTGGCGGATGAACAGTCGTGAACGGCCCTTAAAGTCAGCATCATACGTATGATAGCTGATCCATTGGCGGTTGCGGGCCGTTACCAAGCCGATATGGCCGGGGCCGATGTAACGGCCTTCGTTGCCGAGAAACTTACTGCCGCCACCAGCGGCGAGATCGCTGCCCGTTTGGTCAAGATAGGGGCCGGTGATTTTTTCCGCGCGCCCGACACGGACCTCATAGGTGCTGTTGGTGCCACGACAGCACTGGCCCCAGTTGACGAACAGGTAATAGAATTGGTCGTGCTGGATCAGGCAGGCGGCTTCGATGGATTCATTCCAGGCCAGATGGTACAGGGGAGAATTAGTGCCGGGACGCAACCCGGTGGCCGGGTCCAGGGCCGTGAGGTAAATGCCTTTCCAATAGGAACCGAACGCCAGCCAGAGCGAGCCATCCCGATCCTGCATTACGCTGGGGTCGATGGTGTTGAAATCGCTACTGTTGGTCGAACTGATCACCATGCCGAGGTCGGTCCAGGCGTAATTGGTGGCCGTGTGGTCTAGGGTGGGCGAAGTAGCCAAACCGATGGCCGAGGTTTTTTTGCCCCAGGCGGAGACAGCATAATAGAGATAAAATTTGTCGTGGAGATGGATGATGTCTGGCGCCCAGAAGTAGCCGTCAAATCCCGGGGCGACGGATCGGGTCCAGTTGGGAGTCACGGGAAATACCGAGGGTTCGACCCGCCAGTCGAGCAAATCCGCCGAGGAACGCACGGCGATGCCGGGGCGGGTGCCGAAAACGTAGTAACGGCCGTGGTCGGGGGCGATGGTGGAGGGGTCGTGAATGAAATATTGTCCGCTCAGCGGGTCGGGTTG
>CAIZWI010000334.1 GCA_903936645.1 uncultured Verrucomicrobia subdivision 3 bacterium | reverse complement strand
TACTTGTCCCCCGAGGAGAGGGGGAATGGTCCGCAGTCGCACAGACAAGTGCTGTTACCAGCGGCCCCGTGCGATAAAGCGCGGCTGGGAAAGGCAAAAAGCCAGAAAAATCCGGGGCAAATCCGAGTGGCATTGGCAGTCCCCGGCGGCGGGTTCGCGCACCGGCTCGGTGCGAGTTCCCTGGGTTTGATTTTGTGGCGGCGAGACGCCGCCACAACCCGCAGGCGGGGACGCCTGCGCTACATGGGCCAATTTCCGACTACGTCCCCACCCCCCCCCGCGTTTTACGCTTTAGCTTTCGGTCCAACCGGCTTAAATTTGGCGTCTGACAATGGCACTCAACCTGTTCAACACCCTGTCGCGCTCGGTCCAGACCTTTGCGCCGCTCGATCCCCATGGCCTCAAAGTCGGGATGTATTGCTGCGGCCCGACCGTTTACGACTACGCCCACATCGGCAACTGGCGCACCTTTGTTTTCGCCGACCTCGTCCGTCGTCTGCTGGAATTCAACGGCTACCAGGTCACCCACGTCATGAACATTACGGACGTGGAGGACAAGATCATCAAGCGCGTCCGCGAACAGGCCACCACCCTGCGGCTTTTCACCAGCCAGTACGAAACGGCCTTTCTGGAAGATTTGCGCGCCCTCGGCTGCCGCGAACCCCACCAAAAACCGCGCGCCACCGAACACATTCCGCAAATCATCGCGCTGATTGAAAAACTGCTTGCCCGCGGCATTGCCTATCAGGCACCGGACGGCTCGGTCTATTTTAGTATTGATAAATATCGCGGCTGTGGCTGCCAGTACGGCCAGTTGCTCAAATTGAATTTCGACGAAATGCGCGCCGGCGAACGCGTGAAGAGCGACGAATACGCCAAGGAATCCATCGCCGATTTCGCCCTCTGGAAAACCCGCGTGCCCGAGGATGGCGCGGTTTACTGGCGCAGCCCTTTTGGCGAAGGCAGGCCAGGCTGGCACATTGAATGCAGCGCCATGAGCACCAGTATTTTGGGCGACACCTTTGATCTCCACCTCGGCGGTGAGGATTTGGTCTTCCCCCATCACGAGGATGAAATTGCCCAAAGCGAAGGCGCCACCGGCAAACCCTTCGTCAAATTCTGGCTCCACGGCGCGCACCTGCTCGTGGAGGGCAAGAAAATGAGCAAATCCCTCGGCAATTACTTCACCCTGCGCGATCTCCAGGCCAAAGGCTATACCGGACGCGAAGTGCGCTACCTCCTCCTCAGCGCCCACTACCGCGAAACCTTCAATTTCACCCTCGAAGGCCTCGCCGGAGCAAAGACTGCGCTGGCGCGGATTGATGAATGTGTGGCTAAATTGCGGGAATTGGCCGGGAGTGGCAAGGCACTTGGTGCAGAGCCGACAACAATACAGTCCCTGCGGGAAGAGGCTACATCCGCCCTCACCCCTGCCCTCTCCCCCGGGAGAGGGGGAATCGTCGGCAGTCCCACGGAACGCGTGGCGTTGAATCCAGATCCCGGGAGTGAAGATGATTCATTGGTCGCTGCCTTCCAAGCGGCCCTGAACGAGGACCTGAACATCTCCGCCGCCTGGGGGACCGTCTTTGAATGGGTCCGCAAAACCAACCGCGCCCTGGCCGAGAATACCCTCACGGTCCCCGGTGCGGCGGCGGCATTGGCCGGCTGGGAAAAGATCAACACGGTTCTGGGCATTGGCCTGGCGGCGGAGGCCGAGGCCCCGGCGGAATTACAAGCCTTGCTGGTCGAACGCCAAAACGCCCGTAAAAATAAAGATTTTAAGAGGTCGGATGAAATTCGCGACCAACTCAAGGCATTGGGCTGGGTGATTGAAGATTCGCCCAAGGGGCAGCGGCTGAAGAAATTGTGAGCATCGGCCGATTCATTTTATTGCCTGCGGAGTGCGCCGGTGGACGGGCGGCCTCTGGGCAAAGCACACGCACCGAGACGGTGCTGGAACCCGCAGCCGGGGACGGCTGCGTTACGCTGGTGAAGGGGCGCTCCCGGAGGTTAAACTAATTATGTCTGCCGGAAAATTCATCACGTTCGAAGGGACCGAAGGTTGCGGCAAATCCACTCAGGTAAAACTGCTGGCCGAACGCCTGACCCAGGCTGGTCACCGGGTCCGGGTGTTGCGCGAACCCGGCGGCACGCCGATTGGCGAGGAAATCCGCCACACCCTCAAGCACAGCGAACATAACGCGGCCATGACTCCCGAGGCCGAGCTGATGATGATGAACGCCAGCCGCGCCCAGCTGGTCCGTGAAATCATCCGCCCCGCCCTGGCCGCCGGCGAGATCGTCGTCTGCGACCGCTTTTACGACTCCACCATTGCCTATCAAGGCTACGGCCGGGGACTGGACCTCGCCCAAGTGCGCGCCATCATCGACTTTGCCGTCGGTGAGACCCGCCCCGACTTGACGCTGCTGCTCCAAGTGTCCCCCGAAGTCAGCGCTGCCCGCCTGCACGCCCGGTATGCCGGCCAGGCGGCGGTCCGCGACCGTTTTGAGGAGGCGGACCGGGCGTTTTTCAAACGC
The DNA here is from genome assembly GCA_903936645.1 of uncultured Verrucomicrobia subdivision 3 bacterium. Lineage (GTDB taxonomy): Bacteria > Verrucomicrobiota > Verrucomicrobiia > Limisphaerales > UBA11358 > UBA11358. The sequence goes on along the minus strand of CAIZWI010000334.1, from coordinate 1,161 downwards.
GCTGAACAAGGCTTTGCAGCAATTGCGGCGGCCGACCCGGGACGGGTGCGAGTGATTGATGGAGGGGCGGCGGTGGAGGTGGTGGAGGCGGGGATTTGGGCGGTGGTGGGGCGTTTGATTCAGCCATAATTTAATAAGAAAGGGCTGATGGAAATGATGCCGTCGGGACTTCGGCCCGTTGTAATACCACAGGCCAGCCCTCATTATTGTTTGGAAAATTCAACCTGCAACGCCTCAACTATGCTTTGGATTTTCTTTGCCTCGGGCCATGTTTGCTCCTCAGGATTTCCATACTGGTAGGTGCGATAACCACCATCATGATTCATTTCGACAACGTAGCTGACGCCGTCAAAAAACCCCTTTTCACCTTGCAACGTGCAAGAGTCAGGCAAGGTGAGCAGATCAAGCTGAACGAGACGTGACCAAAGCTTGTCCCAGCCGCTTTTCGGGGTGAGGTTGCTTGCCATGACCAAATTCGTATGCTGAACAGTGTCTGCGAGGTAGCTGCCGGTCCAATGTGAGCCATCCTGTCGCAGTGCATAGCCCCGCAATGGCATCATGCTGATGATCCATATGCGAATCTCCAACGATCCTGCTGGGAGCGGGCCCACGCGCAATGATTTCCAGCCTGCTTTGGCCGCCAATTGGTTGATCGGCTCGAAATATATAGATTCCCAAGTCGCATTGGGAATGTCCCGCTTAAACTCGTCAGCTTGGCCGTTTGGCGGGAATATAAACACGAGCAATACTGGTAAGAGATTGAAAAAGATCGCGCGCATAGTTTCTACCAATATTACACAACGAAGGATTCATAAAGTTGCGAAACGGCCCGCGAATTGAGAAAAAATGGGCAGGCTCTTCCTGTTCCATGCCGCATTCAATCATTTAAATTGAACTGGGAGATTCCGCCCTTCCTTCAAGAGGGATGGACTTGGGGTCGATGAACCCGGCACCGGGTGCCGGGCTAATTTCCGTGGTCCCTCCGGGACAAGCGAAACAAATGGGTATGCGCTGTGGTCGGGGAGCTTCGGCGGGCGGGCATCGCGCTGGTGGTGGCGGTGGGGCCGAATAGGATTTATTGGTATTGCCATGTTTAATGTAAGTGTCTCTCCTTCTAATAGTTGCCCGGTCAATTGCGGCGGCTCCAGCAATGTAAGTGAG
>CAIZWI010000333.1 GCA_903936645.1 uncultured Verrucomicrobia subdivision 3 bacterium | reverse complement strand
TATACTATGAACGCTTGTCAGGTCAGAAGTAAGTCCATTAGCGGCAAAATTTACTGTTCCAGCACCGGGTACAAGTTGCAAACGCCACGAAGAATTACCTTTTGATATAATGCTTCTCCAATTTTGATTTGGTGACTGCTGATTAACATTAATCCATAACTCGATTGTTATATTCGTTAAAAATAAATCAAGAGAGGATGAGTCTGGAATTGTTATATAACCGCTTAAGCCATCAAAGGAGAATGCCTCTCCAACTTCGCCCGAAGCAAAGCCAACTCCCCCCATCAAATATCCGCTATTTGTTCCGATATTATCAAAAACATTTTCTTCAGCAGCCCACCAATCAACTACCCCAGCGCATACGGGCGTGCAAGGCGGAATGGCATTTACTACTAATATCGCTGGCCTGCTTATGGTATTTCCGTAAGCATTTGAAACTTGCACCGAATAGCTTCCTGCTTGACCAACTTGAATATTTGTTAGTGTCAAAGTTGAATTTGTAGCCCCAGCTATGTTGAATAAATTAAAACTCCACTGATAATTCAAAGGCTTTGGCCCATCTGCCAAGACTGTAAATGTCGCAGATTCACCTGCATAGTTTGTTTGATTAATCGGTTGTGAAATTATAACAGGCGGTTGGCTGATCACCTTTAGCTGTGCATTTGAGCTAGTCAATGAACTATAAATATTGGATATTTTTACCGAGTAAGCGCCAGCATTGAGCGTTTGAACGTTTGTCAGGTTAAGTAGATTGTTGGTTGCCCCAGCTATCGCATTACCATTAAAAGCCCACTGATAAAATAATGGCTGAGGCCCAGTAGCTACCACAGCAAAAGTTACGTTCTCATTTGCATAAACGATTTGATCCGCTGGTTGAGTGTTAATGGCAAGCTGGGCCGGGCATTTTCCGTACATCCCTGCTAAGTAAATGTTCATTATCTCAAATGGACTTAGCGCCCTATTATAAATTGAAACCTCATCAATTGATCCATAGAAAAAATATTGATGCAAAGCTTCCGGGTTTGCCCCTATATAAACAGGGTCAGAATTTTGAACGATTAATCCATTGGCTGCGGCTGATTTATCAAGGGCTCCATCTACATATAGTAAAATATTAGTGCCATCGTAAACTGCTGCGACATGATGCCATTTACCATCGTTTACATTTCGCGTACCAGTGAGATCTGACGAAAGGCCATTTGCGGCGAAATTTACCGTCCCAGCGCCTTGTACGCCTTGCAACCTCCAGGAGGAATTCCCCTTGGTGACGATGCCTCGCCAGTCTGAGTTGGGCGTTGTTTGATTGACTTTGATCCAAGTTTCGATGGTGATATTGGTTACAAAGGAGTCTAACGACGGAGAATCTGGGATGGAAACATAACCGCTTGAACCGTCAAATTGGAAGGCCTGGCCGACTTCGCCGGGCGCATAGGTCACCCCGCCCACCAGTGTGCCATTATTCAGACCCACACTGTCATTGGCGTTACTTTCGGCGGTCCACCAATCGGCAAGGCCACTGGGCGCAGGAGTGCAGGGGGTCACGGCTGTTACGGTCAGCAGGGCAATAGCGCTGTTGGTAAGGCCATAGGCGTTGGAAATTTGCACTGCATACGCCCCGGACTGGCCCAATTGCAGGTTGGTGAGGCTCAAGGTGGCATTGGTGGCTCCCAGCAGATTGGTTGTATTGAAAGTCCATTGATAGCTCAACGGCTGGGAACCACTGGCCGCGGCCATGAAGCTGGCCGAAAACCCCACAAAATTGGTCTGACTGGCGGGTTGGGTGGTGATGAAAGGGGGTTGGGTGAGCACGGTTAAAACGGCATTGGAACTAACCACGGAATCGTAATTATTCGAGACAATCACCGCATAAACTCCCGCATCGGTCACTTGCACGCTGGGGATGAGCAGTGTGCTGTTGGTGGCGGCTAATAGTTTGGTTCCATTAAAAATCCACTGGTAATTGAGTGGGGCCGGTCCACTGGCAGCTACGGTTAAAACGGCGCTATTTCCGGAAGCCACAGTCTCATTAGCCGGTTGGGTCGTAATCGAAAGCGGTAACGGACATTTACCGCCGACACCTGAAAAATAAATCAGCTCGATTTCGTTGGCACTCAGTGCCCGGTTGTAGAGGGAAACTTCGTCTATTAAACCGTTAAAGTAATAAGGATGAGGTGCTTCTGGGTTTTGACCAAGGCAAACAGGATATGAATTTTGGTTAATTGAACCCGTTGCAGGTGCTGAGTTGTCAAGTGTCCCATCCACGTACAGGTAAATTTTGGAGCCATCGTACACGGCGGCCACATGGTGCCAAACGCTATCGTTAACATTGTGACTTCCTGACAGGTCTGTGCTAACCCCATTTGCCGCAAAATTAATAGTATTTGCCCCTTGTACCCCCTGCAACCGCCAGGAGGAATTTCCTTTGGTGACGATTCCGCGCCAATCTGAATTGGGGGTGGTTTGGTTTACCTTGAGCCAGAGCTCGATGGTGATATTGGTGACAAACGAGTCCAGGGAGGGGGAATCGGGGATGGAAACGTAACCACTGGAGCCATCGAATAAAAAGGCCTGGCCGACCTCGCCGGGCGCGAAACTCACGCCGCCGACCAGTGTTCCTTGGTTTAGGCCCACGGTGTCATTGGCATTGCCTTCGCCGGGCCACCAATCCGCCATGCCGGACAGCACTTGGGCGCAGGGCGGCGGCGGGTTTACGGTGAGAACGGCCGTGAGGCTGTTGGTGCTCCCATAAGCATTGGACACTTGGATGGCGTAATTGCCGGATTGGGCGAGTTGCAGATTGCCCAAGGTCAGGGTGGCGTTGGTGGCGCCGGGCAGGTTGGTGGTGTTGCAGGTCCATTGGTAGTTGTATGGGGTGCTGCCGACCGCGGCGACGGCGAATTGGGCGGTTTGATGGACGAACAGGGTTTGGTTGGTGGGTTGCAGGACCAGGACGGGGGCCGAGGCCGGGATGGTGAGCAGGGCCGGGGCGCTGGTGACGGCACCGGCGGCGTTGGTGATGATGACGCTATAGCTGCCGGCCTGGGAGGGCTGGACGCTGGCCAGCACCAGGTTCGTGGTGGTGGTCCCGGAAATGGTTCCCAGGTCGGTCATATTACTGCCATTGAACTGCCATTGGCAGGCCAGGGGCTGGCCGCCGGTGACATTGAGGTTGAAGACGGCGGTGGCGCCTTCCAGGGCAATGACGTTGGTCAGCGGGGTGGCGATCACCGGGGGGGTAATGACCGACAGGTTGAAGGCGCGGCTCTGGCCACTGGCGTCCGTGCCATTGGTAAACCACAGGGTGGCCGGGTAGAGGCCCACCACGAGGTTGCTGGCGGCGGCGTTTAAACTGACGGTCACGGTGGCCGCCGGGCCGCCGGGGAGGAGGGTGCCGCTGGTGGCGGAGGCGGAGAGCCACAGGGAGGTGTTGGCCAGGGACCAGCTGAGGGAATTGGTGCCGCCATTGGTGAGGGTAAAGGTTTGCGCGGTGGTGGTGAAGGGTCCGCCGGCGGCTCCGGCGGCGCTGAAGCCGGCCAGCGGCAGGATCAGCAGGGGTTCGGGGTTGGCGAGGGCATTGATCAAATTCTGACCATTCGGCGTGCCCCAGCCGGTGCAGAGGTCGTAGCCATTGGTGGCGGAAAAGCGGGCCGGGCTGATGGGGCTCGCGTTGTTGCCGGTGGTAATATCGTTAAAGGCCAGGGAATAACTGGGGCCGGTGCCGATGGCGTCCAGGGCGGGGTTGATAAAGCCTATCGGGGGCTGGCCCACGGCGGCGGCTTGTTGATTGACCAAGGCGGCCACGGCGGCCCACAAGGGGGAGGCGCAACTGGTACCGCCGACGCGATAATCCTGGAGATTGGCCCGGACATAGACATTTTCCGCGGTGAGGGCGACGTCCGGGATATTGCGGTAGGTGGTGGAGCCTTGATTGCGGCTCATGTCGACGTTGGTTTGCCAGCTGGGGATGGGGTATTCCGTGGCAATGCCGCCGCCGGTGCCGATGCCATTGTTGCGGTTCCAGGTGGTTTCGGAAACGCGAGCCCCATTGGTGCCGGTGGTGGTGAGGGTGGTGCCGCCGACCTGGGTGATGTAGGGGCTGGCGTTGGGGAAATTGATGGGGCCGGTGTAGGCATCATAATCGCCCGAGGCGGTAAAAAAGGTCTGCCCCTGGAGGGCCATTTGCTTGAAAATATTATCCGCAATCGGGTCGGCCGCCCCGCCGGGGATGAACCAGGAACAACTTAATTGCCGGGCCAGATTATCGGTGGCCATGCGGTTCAGGATGTCGTGCCAGTTGCCGGAAGGTCCGGCCATATAGACGATGATCTGGCTCAGCCCCGGCGCCATGGACAGGGCCATTTCAATATCCAGGGACACTTCGACCTCGCCGCCATTGCCGGTGGGGGCGCCGTTAAAGCCATCCAGCAGCACATTTTGCACCGGCACGGCCCCCCGGCCCGTCTTGCTCTCGTAATAGGTGATATCGGCGGGGGTGTAGCCATCAAATTGCAAGAGTCCCACGGCCTGGCCGGTGCCGGTGAGGGTGACATTCGGCAGGTAGGCGGACCGGAAATCGTCCCCCAGAAAGCTGCCACTGGGCCCGGAGCCCGCATTGGGCACGGCATTATTTAAATTGGTGATGAGGGTTTGGGTCGCGAGATGCGGCTGCGGCCGGGCATAGTTGTCCAAGCCACTGATCCCGAGGATGGGGGTGGCGAGATCGAGGGAGGGTTGGGCGTCGGGCGCGAAAAACCGGCGGTGCTCGGTGGGATGCTGGTAGGTCTGCATCTGCACGTGCAAGCCCCGCTCGACGTCGGGCACCGCGCCGGACACATCCAGCAACAGGCGATTGGGATGCGTGGCTTTGATGTGCCAGCCCTGGGCCCGTGCGAACGCCTGCACGGCGGCATAGTCGGCCGCCGATGGTCCAAATTGCGCGGCAAACTGCGCTGGCGTGAGATACCGGTGGTAGTTGGTGCTGGCGGGATTATATATTTCGTGAAGCAAATTGGTGAGGCTGTCCGCATGGCGCAAGGGCAGGGCGATGGCGAAATTCAACTGGTTCGTGGCGTCCAGCCGGCCGGTGGGGGTCCACTCGCGGTGCGTCCCAGAGTGTTGGGCAGGAACCATTTGGCGTCCGGGTGAAGGCGCGGCGATGGCTGGCGCACCCAGGAAAAGGGTGCTCATCCAGGCTGTATATACAATTAGAAGTTGCCGGGAAAATTTTTGCATTAAATGCAAGTCATGCACCGCCTTGGGACCTTTTTGCATAGGTTATGTTTCTACACTCTCACATGCGCCTGTCAAGCGTAACTTGCGCGGAAATGGCTACTTGGGGGTGAGACAAAATGCTTCGGGCAGGTTCATTTTCACGGGTTTTGGCATCATCCCGAACTCCGAAATTAAAACGGCCGGTCGGCATCCATCGCTTGGGCATAAACGCTTTGGAACATTGGCTGCCCCAGCCGCTGCCAATCAGTTGCCCATTTAAGAATGCGCGCTGCGCGCAGAGGCAGTCTCACCAGACCACTTCGGGGATGCCGGCGATTTTTCCACAGTGTTTCTGCTCCAACGTTTTGACACATCCCAATCATTTTAATTTCGGAGTTCGGGCTAATAAATATCCAGAAGTCCAGGGATGGCATGGATGCGCCATTTGCCAGCGCCCCGGCCGGGGCGCGATGGTTCCGGGCTGGGTACGACCGTTTGCGACCGGCGGACACGGCCTGGCGAGCTGGAAATCGCGCGCCAATTTTTATTTGCGTCCGGTTCCCGCCGGGCGCAAGCTTACGATTCGATGTTCAAGTTTGCCGCCAGCCTCGTTGTCGCCGGACTCGCCGTGTCGGCTGCGCCGGCATTGTGCGCGGACCCGGCGGGGGGCGCGGCCACCGGGGGCACCAATGCGTTTGCCGCGTACGTGCAGCATCGGGAGGACGTGCGCATGGGGTGCATCCAAAACCGTCGCATGGTGTGCGGGCGCATTCTCAAAGTTCTGCCCGAGGGGTTGGTGCTGGAGAGCGGTTACACGGATCTGCTGCGTGCCCCGTTGAACAAGAACTGGCTGATCCCCGGCAACGTTCAGGCCACGCTCCCGCCGAACCAGGTGGAGGGCCGCGCGCCCGGCGCGATTTGCGTGGGGGTGATTTTTCTGGTGGACCTGCCCAAAACGCGCGGTGCCGCCGCCAAGCCGCGGCAGTATGATTACATTACCCTGCTGGGTTATCCGGCCGGCCAGCACACTTATAATTCCGTGGGGGATTTGAACAAAACCGTCCGGCAATATTCCGCCACTTTGCAAAAAGCGGTGGAACGCACGCTGGCGGACGAGGAAACGGCCCCTCAGCCGGGGCCCGCTGGCAAATGAACCTCCGGTCACGCAAGCTCGTTCGCGCGCGCGGGCCCCGCTGGGGTTATGCCGGGCTGCTGGCGCTGCTGGCACTGGGGCTGGCCAACGCGCGGTTGCGGGCCGGGGACAGTGCGGCAGCCTGCGGACTCACGGCGCGTCCCGCCGCCCCGGCTTACTGGGGCATGCCTGCGCGGGTGACGGGTGCATTGCCCGCGCAGTTGTCGGCCACGGGCCTGTTCAAGGACCTGGCCACGCTCCAGCTCAACGAGGGGTTTATCCCGTATGACTTGATCGTGTCGTTTTGGTCGGATGGCGCGCGCAAAGCCCGGTCGGTGTCGGTGCCCGCGGACCAGCCGGTGCATTTTGCCGCCACGGGCGAATGGCGCTTTCCACCGGGCACGGTGTTTGTGAAAACCTTCACCTTCGCCACCAACGAAACCCGGCCGGAGGCCGTGCGGCGTCTGGAAACGCGGCTGCTGGTATGCGATGCGACGGGGGCGGTCTACGGGGTGACCTACAAATGGCGGCCGGATAATTCGGACGCGGATTTGCTGGCCACGAATCTGACCGAGAACCTCACCATCACCACCGCGACGGGGACGCGGGTGCAACCGTGGTATTACCCGAGCCGGCACGATTGTCTGGATTGCCACACGGCGAACGCGGGTTATGTGCTGGGGGTGAAAACGCGCCAGTTGAACGGGGAGCTCACGTATCCCTCCGGCGTCCGGGACAACCAGCTCCGCGCCTGGAGTCATGCCGGGATGTTTGACACCAACCTCGCGGCCGGCCAGTTTGACCAGTTCCCCCGGCTGGCGCGGCTGGATGACCCGGGCCGCAGCCTGGCGGACCGCGCCCGATCGTATCTCGATGCGAACTGCGCCCACTGCCATCGTCCGGAGGGCACGGTGGCTTACTTCGATGCCCGCTACGACACGCCGCTCGAGCGGCAGGGGTTGATTGATGGCCGGGTGCTGATTGACGAACGGATCGATCATTCGCGGGTGATTGCGCCGAACGACATCTGGCGTTCCATCCTGTACATGCGGGCCAGCACCACGGAGCCCTTCAAAATGCCGCCGCTGGCGCGCAACACAGTGGACGAGCGCGGCATGGCTTTGCTGCGCCAGTGGATTGAAAGCCTGCCCGGGCCGCCGGTGCTGCCGCCCGTGGCCATCTCGCCCAAGGGCGGCAGCTTTGCCGGGCCGGTCACCGTGGCCTTGCGCAGCGAGGCGGGGGCAACGATATACTATACGCTGGATGGCACGGTGCCCACCACGGCGGATTTAAAATACGAAAAACCCCTGGCCCTGGCCGGTCCCACCATTCTGCGCGCCCGGGCTTTCAAACCGGGCTGCACCAAAAGCATCACGGCCCAGGAAATCTTTTTGGTGGGCCGGTAGGGTTGGTTATCGGGCCACCGGCACGGTCACAATGCCCCAGGGACTGCCCGGTGATTTGACACGGGTAATTTCCTTGTCGGTCGTGAGGTCCACCACGGAAACGTCGTCCGAAGGACCGTTCGCGGTGAACAGGTACCGGCCATCCGGTGAAAATGCAATGCCCCAGGGGCGTTTGCCCACGGTAATCGTGTCGAGCAACGTATATGAGGTGGCATCCACCACCACCACAGTGCCGCCGCGGCCGGTGCTCGCATACACCTTCCTGCCATCCGGCGAAACCCGCACGGTCATGGGCCGGTCACCTTTGGGCAGCGTGATGACCTTCACCAGGGACTGGCTGGCGGTGTCGATGACATTCAATTCGCCCACCGATTCCGAGGGAATGAACGCGCGGGAACCATCCGGCGTGAAGGCCACGCTGCGCGGCCGGGGATGCACCTTGACATGCCCGGTCACCTGGTAACTCGTGGCGTCGATCGCGAACACATCGCCGGCCGTCTCGCAGGTGACGTAGAAAAATTTGCCGTCCGGGCTGGCCCCCACACCCTCTGGTTCACGGCTGACCGGAATGAACGTCAGCGCCTTGCCCGTGCTGGCTTCGAGCACGGTGGCCGCGCTGACATCTTCGTTGGCGATGTAAATTTTCGTGCCGTCCGGGCTCAGCGCAAATTGCTCGGGATCCGAACCCGCGGGAATCTTGCGCAGGAAGTTCCGGGCCGGGGCATCCAGCAGCACAATGCCATCGGCGGATTTGTCGGCCTTCACCTTGTCCTCATCGTCGTCCTGGTTTTTGAGCAGGATGGGATTGCCATTGGCATCGAGCTTCGGCGGCGGTTCAATGGGGGTGCCGCTCACCGCCACATACACCGTGCGGCCGTCCGGGCTGGCATGAATGCCGCGCGGCCGTTTGCCCACCGGAATTGTCGCCACCACCTTGAAATCCGTTCCGCTGATCACTGTGACCGTGCCGGATTTTTCATTCGTGACAAACACTTGATAGGCGGCGGCGTCCTGGCTCCGGGCGGGCGTTCCCAGAAGCAGGCTCGCGCTGCAAACCACTGCCGCCACCGCAGATGCGTAACAATTCAATTTCATAGGTACTTACTGATTCCAAAGAACGGGTCTTTTGTCACTCTAATTTTGGTTTGTTTGACGGGTGAATCCTTTTGGCGCGTCCATTGGTTATTTTTTTCTCGGGAGTCAACGGGGCATATTTAGGCATTTACCAACGTGCTGGCTAATACCGAAATAAAATTGTCTGAGGTGCCATATGAATGAGCATGATGAATCCAATGGACCCAACTAGGCCCGCGTCCGGCCGCCCATCACCCCGCCAGAGGATTTGGCCTGGGAGGCCAGTTTGCCGCCGCCGCCGGATCCGGTGTCGCGGCCACTCTCTTGGTGGCATTTCCCTGATTTCTCTGTTTGGGTTTTGGGGGACGTTGCGGTATTTTCTTTTCATGACCCGGTCCCGTAAATGGTTATGAATCCGCGAAGCATGCTGGCGGCCTGGGCCAGCGCGATCTTCGTTTGCCTGGCCGCGCTCCCGCTGGCGGCCCAGACGGTCTCCGGCACTTACGAACTCGTGAACGCCGGCAGCGGAATGGTGTTGGAGGTGCCCGGGCTTTCCACCAATGCTGGCACGAGCGAGGACCAGTGGATTGCCAATGGCGGTTCCCATCAACAGTGGACCATCGCGAGTGCGGGCGGCGGCGCGTATCAACTTCTCAATGGCAACAGCGGCCAGGCTTTGGAAGTCCTGAACCAATCCACCAACAACGGCGCCACCGTTGACCAGTGGAATTGGTGGGGCGGCAACAACC
>CAIZWI010000332.1 GCA_903936645.1 uncultured Verrucomicrobia subdivision 3 bacterium | reverse complement strand
TGGGCAAAGTTTCCGCCATTCGCGAGGAAGCCTGGTCCCGGGACAGCTACACCGCGGAACTCTCCCGTGGCCTCGTGACCGTCGAAAATGCCCGGCTGGAATGGAATTCCGCGCGCTTGAAACTGCCGCTGCTGGCCGATGCCCCGTCCCCGGATGCCGCCGCGCAGCCAGCCCCCCTCAGTGCCGCCACGCTGGCCGCCCTGCCGTTTGGCGATCTGTGCAAACTCGGGCTGGCCTTCACCCTGCCGCTGGTGGCGGTGGGCTTGCTCGCTTTGGGAGCATTCATCCTCCTGCTCCGGCACCACTAACCCCTGCCGCGCAAGCTCATGGCCTGGCTGAAGAAAAAAAACGATCCCATTTCCGCTCACGCCGCCGCGCTGAACGAGCAGATTGCCGCGCTGGAATCCCAGATCAAAAAGCTGGATTCACAATTGCACCCCGCCCCCGGCCCCCGGTTGCGGGCCAGCACCCTTCCGCCGGGTGCCGTCCGGCCCCGCCCACCCGAACCCGCCCCGTTGCGGGAACCTGAGTTTACCCCCGTCAAGCAGCGGCCGATTCAGCCGCCCGAGCCGCCGCCGGCCCCGGAATACTTTAATGAATTCGGCGCGCGCAAACTGGATTTACCCGCCTTGTGGAAGCGTTGCTGCCAGTTTTTTAGCGGTCCCACCACCGCCAATCCCCGGTTGGTGAGTTACCTCGCGGCCGGTGGGGTGCAAGGGCTGCGCCCCATGCGCTATGAAAAACGCATCGCCCGCCGCCGGTTTTTTGGGCTCGCCGCCCTGCTGTTCGTCGTCCTGTTCCTCATCGTTTGGCATTACTACCAACACCGCTGATGCACCCGCTGGACTCCAACCCCGTCCCCTGTTTTGAACTGGCGATTCCCTCCGCCCGGGGCACCTTTACCGCCCGCTATTCCGCCAACGGTCTGGCCGGCCTGTCGTTCCCCCGCGGCGCCACCCAGGTGCAACCGCGCCGCCCGGCCCTGCCAGCAGGTCTGCTCCCCCACATTTCCGCCTGGCACCGGCTCGCCACCCAGGCGCTAAAAATGATTTTGACGGGTCGTGAACCCCTGGCTTTGCCACCGCTGGATATTCTGGCCGGAACCGCCTTCCAACGCCAGGTCTGGTCCGCCCTCCAGCAGATTCCGCGGGGCCAGACGGCCAGCTATGGTGACCTGGCCCGGGCGATTGGCCGGCCGCACGCATTTCGGGCCGTTGGCGGGGCTTGCGGAGCCAACCCCATCGTCGTGTTTATTCCCTGCCACCGGGCGCTGGCCGCGAATGGCCGCCTGGGCGGCTTTTCGGGCGGTTTGGAGTGGAAACAGGCCCTCCTGGCCGCCGAGGGGGTAACAGTATCCCTTCCTTGAATCGGCCCGCCCACCCACCTCAGCGGCCGGTTGGCCGGCATTTTACGGTTTCCCCGCCATGCACTTTTATCCCAAAAAGGCTTGGTTTTTCCCCACCCATCCTTTAATAATTCACTCGGTAGGACGTGTTACGACCGCCTGCCGTCTGGCCGCTTCGGTTCCTCACGGTCAGATCACCAGTCGCATGTATTATGGGTGAACTCTATCTATTTGCCGTCGCAGGAACCGCTTCCAACAAGTGGGAATTGGTCTATATTTGGGGCCAGGCTACTGTTGAGGCGCGGATCATTATCTTTTTCCTCATCATCTTTAGCATCCTCGCCTGGTCCGTGATGGTGTCCAAAGCCATCCAGATGCGCCGCGCCCACAAGCTCAACCACTTCTTTTCCCAGGAATTTCGCGCCCAGCCGACCGTGCTGGGCATCTTTGACCGCAAACTTGAGGTCGAGGGGTGCCCCCTCTACGCTGTGTACCAAGCGGGTTGTGTCAACCTGGACACCCGCCTGCGCGGTCCCGCTGGCGAGCGCAATAAACAGCAGGTCTCGCTGAAGCACATGGAGCACGTCAAACGCGCCATGGAAAACGTGGTCGCCCAGGAATCCTTGAAGCTCGAATCCGGCCTGATCCTCCTGGCTATTGCCGTCAGCGGCGCCCCGTTCATTGGTCTGCTGGGCACCGTTTGGGGCGTGATGAGCACCTTTGCGGGCATCGCCCAGGAGGGGAGTGCCACGATGGCTGCCATGGCTCCGGGCGTTTCCGCCGCGCTGGTCACCACCGTGGCCGGTCTGCTCGTCGCCATTCCCTCCATGTTTGGCTACAACTGGCTGGTGCATAACCTGCGCGCCTTTACCGTGGAATTGGATAATTTTGCCCAAGAACTCGTTTCCCGGATGGAAACCGAATTCCTGGCGGACGACTGAGCGCTTTTACGGCCATGAGAAGGTTTTCCGACCGCAGTCATCTGGTGACGTTGAGTGAAATCAACATCACCCCGCTGCTCGACCTTGCCTTCGTGCTGTTGATCATCTTCGTGATCACCACGCCCTTGCTGGACAACAGTATCAACGTCAAACTCCCGCATGGCGGCAGCACCAACAAGGCCATCGACAAACACAACATCCGCACCATCGAGATCACCAGCACGGGCTTTTTCAAGATGGACCGCCTGCGGTTGACGCAGAACCAGTTGGTGACGCAACTCACCACGGAGGCGCGCACCAATCCCAACTTGATCGCCTACATTCGGGTGGACAAGGACAGCCGCTACGAATTACTGGCCAAATTATTTGACACCTGCCAGCGCAATGGCATCACCATTGCCATGGCCACCGATCCCCGGCCTGACCGATGAATCCGCTCCAAAAAAAATGCGTCCTCGCCACCGCAGGCTTTCACCTGCTGTTGCTGGTCATTTTATTTGTCGGCCCCGGTTTTTTCCGTCATGAGCCGCCGCCGGATAATCTCCCGGTGCTCAAGGTCATTCCCCTGGGCGAGGTGACCGATGCCCTGACCAGTGGCTCCAGCCACGCCACCCCGGTGGTGACCCCGCCGCCGCCGGCACCGCCGGTGGTGACCCCGCCGGATCCCACGCCGCCGCCGCCCCAGCCCACGCCCGCGCCGGAACCGCCCAGACCGGTGGTTACCCATGCCCCCACCCCCCAAGGTGGTCGTGAAACCCGAACCCGAGGAACCCGCCGAGCCCGAAAGGCCCGTGGTTACGGAGCATCCCGATCCGATGCCCAAGCCGGTCAAAAAAAGAGAAGTCAATCTGACCTTGATCAAGCGCCATGTGCCCGTGAAACCCAAGCCCGACACTTCCGCGCAGGATGAGGCGGCTGCCGAGGAAAAGGCCGCCCAGGCCGATGCCCGCCGCAAAGCCCGGGCCTTTCAGACCGCCTTGAACAACATCCGCGAAAATTCCAGCTCCGCCACCGAAATTGACACTTCGCCCGGTGACAGCTCCGCCGCCATGGTGAATTATGGACAGCTGGTCAAAAGCGTATATCAGAACGCCTGGAATCCTCCGGATACGGCGGACAACGATGAGGCCAGCCCCCGGGTGAAGGTGGTCATCGCCAGCGATGGCTCCGTCATTTCCGCGCACATTATTGAGCCCTCGGGCGACCGGGCCCTGGATGCCTCGGTGCAACGCACCCTCGACCGGGTTAATTTCATTCACGCATTCCCCCCCGGCGTGAAAGAAACCCAACGCTCTTATAACATCAAATTTGACCTTAAAGCCAAACGCATGCTCGGATGAACACTACCATGTTAAACTCGCTTAAACTGTGCCTGGCGGCCGCCCTGGCCCTCGGCTCCCTGTCCCCGGCCCGCGCGGACCAGGACATTGTCATCACCCAAAATATCCAAGTGCTGGGGCAGACCAAACCCATTCCCCTGGCCATTTCTGGTTTCAGCGGGGAAGTCCTGCAAGTCTTAAAATTCGACCTCTACGTGCAGGGCTTTGCTTTCACCACGCCGGACGTGGCACAATACCAAATCACCGGCACGCCGGGTGAAAACGTCACGGGCACGGTGTTGGATAGCATTGCCAAACAGCCCATTCTTGCCCGCGCTTATTCCGGCACCACCCTGCGCCGCCAGGCCCATTTTTTTGCGAATGACATCGTCGCGGCCATCGCGCACCGCCCCGGCATTGGCCTGACCAAAATCGCCTTCAAGAAGGAAATCGCCCTCGGCCACGGGGAAATTTACGTTGCGGATTTTGACGGTTTTAACCCCCAGTTCGTCACCCATGACGACACCATTGTCGCCGCCCCGTGCTGGGTGCCGGGCAAACTGGCCGTCTGCTACACCTCGTACTACCCGGGCAATCCGGATATTTTTTACCAGAGTCTGACGAGCGGTC
>CAIZWI010000331.1 GCA_903936645.1 uncultured Verrucomicrobia subdivision 3 bacterium | reverse complement strand
TTGGGAATTGTACTGAGCCGACAAATCCAAAGGTGTGGCCCCCGTCACTGCCGTCGGTGCGGCGTCACTCACATCCATCCACTTTTGGCCGGGACACTCCTGCCCATTGGTCGGTCGAACGATGCTCCCGAAGGGAATCTGGGCGGTGACTTCCGCATGCTCAGCATCCACCGGGAGCCGGATTTTGAGCAATTGATGTTCTTCCTGCCAGTTTATGGTGGTGGGAATATCAACCCGCGGCAGCGCGCCATAAACCACCAGATCTTGGGTATACAACGTCCGCCCCGCCGCATGCGTCACCCGCAGCCGGACAAAGACCGGCCCTTGCTCCATAACTTCCACCCGGGCTTCTTCCATGGTGAATATTTTATTGTCCCCGGTGTAATTGATATCCCAGGCACTGCCATTGTCACCCAGCAACTGCAAGGCATTGCCATCGCCGGCCTGGCCAAACACGTTCCACTGGGCGACCTTGTCAAACAGCCGGGCAAGGGCCCCGGTGGTTTTGCTAATTTGCAGGGTGAGGCGTGGGGTTTCAATTTCATACGCCGGGCCGGCATCTTGCAATGTCACGCCGTCCGCCGGACAGGCATTGGTATCCAGGAAATAAACCGAGTGACCGAGCGCGGGCACCTGACGGGCAATGAACGCCAAGCCACCCTCCGTGGCCTGCGCCGGAAAACGCCGGCTTTGCTGGTCTAATACCGAATGATATTGCTCTGCGCCGGCCAGCGGCACCATGACAACATCGTCGCGCTCCGTGGCGAGGGTGTTCCAGACGGTAATCGCAGTGGTTCCCGGCCCCCGGGTGTCAGCCCGGGCGGTTAGAAATTGCAGGCTTTTGTCGCTTTGTTCCCGGGCAAACCGCATCGCCGGCGCCAGTTGTTCATGCATCCAGTCGTAAGTGGAATGTATGGCCGAACCGCAGGCAATATCGTGGAATTGCGCAAAGGCTGTCGGCTGCCAGGCTTTGCGGAACGCCGCAATTTGATAAGGCTGTCCCTCCATCGCCGCCAGCGAACTAAGCACTTCCGCAGTATAAAGATTATTCTCGCTGCCGCGCAGGGCTTTCTTCAAATCCGCGTGGGTGGTATAACAACCGGGAAAAGTATATTGCAGATCCGTCGCCACCACCGGCAAGGCGGCGGTGGCGGGCTGTTGCGCCAGTTGCGCGAAAAAGGCATCCGCACTGGCGAAATGCACCCGGGGCAACCGCGGATCGTCTTGAAACGCTTTGATGCGCAGAATCTGTTCGCGGGTGGGACCGCCGCCGTGATCTCCCACCCCAAACACGGTCAGCGACTGGGGCAGTTGGAAACGCGCGTCAATTTCCGCCGGTGCGACCAACTGCCGGAGCTCGGCATTCGCGTCGTAATCACCCGTGTTGGCTTTGAGCACGCGCGAGCCATCCGGCGCCTCCCACCAGACGAATGGCATGTCATTGCCGCAACGCACATGATAAAAATTGCGCAGGCCGGCCAGTTGCAAAATTTGCGGCAATTGCCGGGTGTGGCCGAAGGAATCCGGCAACCAGCCGGTGGTGGCATACCTGCCGAACTTCTCCTTGAAATAGGCCTGTCCCAGCAGGAACGAGCGGGCCAGGCCTTCGCCGCTGGGAATATCCGTGTCCGATTCATTCCACATGCCGCCCACCGGATCCCATTGTCCGCTGGCCGCCTTCTGCTGCATCCGCGCAAATTGCCGGGGAAAACCGGCCTCAATGGGCACATAAGCCCCGGCCTGGCTTTGCACGAATTGGAATTCCGGGAATTCATCCATCAGGTTCAAGGCGGTATTCCAGGTGCGCTGGCAGACGTCAATGGTTTCGGACCAGGGCCAGAGCCAGTTCATGTCAATGTGGGCATGGCCGACATAATACACATCATATTTCCGGGCCAGCCCGGCCAGGGGGGCCAGGTCCGCCTGGGCCCGGGTTAATTCCGCGCGCACCGTGGCCAGGTTGTCGGCGGTCACCCTGGTAAAGTGGATCTCACTTTCGCTAGTGTTCACCGCTGTTCGCAACATGGTTTGCTGGGTGGCCGGCAGCCGTTCCAGCAGCATCGTGGCGAAGTTCAACCCATCCACATACTGGTCGAATTCCGGCAAGCCATCGCAGACCAGTCGCGCAAAATGAAACTGGCCGTCCCCCGGGCCATTGATGCCGCGCACGGCCAGTTGGATGACCTGGCCGGGGCGCGCCTTGTCCATTAGCGTATAGCGCCCTTCATCCCAGTGAAACGCCTCCTTGAGCTGGCCATTCACATACAATTCGCCATCGTCATCCATGCCCAGTTCCAACCGCACCGGCCGGCCATTCACGGGCTCGCCGCCGATCATGGCCGGCATGGTTGCCGTCGTGCGAAACCACGCCCTGGTATTCGCACCCGTCCAGGAAAAGCCCGCGGCCACCTCGCTCCAGGCAGAGTCGTCCAAGTTTGTCTGCTGGCCGCCGGCCACATCCGGCAGGTGAAAACGCCAGCGCTCCACCGGCAAGCTAAACAATTGGTGCACCCCCGGCTTCAAGTGTTCCAACCGATCGGTCAGCGAATCGGCACTGGCCGACCATTCCAGCCCCATCCCGGCCAGAACCAACAGGAAATATTTGCAACATTGCGCCATGATTTTCCATCCTTGCGCGGACCCAAGGCCAAGGCAAGTCTGATTCATTCCGCCCGGACGTTTCTTACCCACTGCCGCTGTAACCCGGCTTGCGTTCGCGACGTCCATCCTGTAAATCATCAGAAAACTTATTATGAATCGCTCACAGGATCGTCGTCATTTTCTTAAACAAGCTGGGGCGGTCGGATTGGGCCTGGGCCTGACCGGTGCCTTCGGCTCCCTTGGCCGGGCGGCCGATGCCCTGACGGGGAGCAGCGGACCGACCCCCACTCCGGGAGCCGACAAACTCGGCTGGAACCTGGCCGTTCATTCCTACACCTTTCGCAAGTTTAACATTTTTGATGCCATTGACATGACGGCCGCCCTGGGCATTCGTCATATGAGCATTTCCGGCTCTGTCAACCTGGTGGGCACCACCGCGATGCCCACCACGGCCCTGACCGCCAAGGATCAGCAGCGCATCCTCGACAAAATGAAGGCCAACGGGATTGAGCCCAAATTTGTAAATATTGGCGTGGTACAACTTCCGCCGGATGAGGCCAAGAGCCGGGCGGTGTTTGAATTTGCCAAGACTTTCAACCTCGACACGCTGGTGTCTGAACCGCCGACCGCCTCGCTGGACATCGTTGAAAAACTGTGTGAGGAGTACAAAATTCGCGTGGCCATTCATGAACATCCGAAGGGTCATTCGATTTACTGGCAGCCGGAAATGGTGCTGGCCGCCATCAAGGGCCGGAGCCCCTTGATGGGTGCCTGCGCGGATGTCGGCCATTGGATGCGCTCGTTCCTGGATCCGGTGGAATGCTTGAAAAAGCTGGAAGGCCATGTGTTCGCCCTGCACTTCAAAGATTTGAACAAACAGGGCCCGGATGCTCACGACGTGCCTTGGGGCACGGGTGCCAGCAATGTCCGCGCCCAGATGGTGGAGATGAAACGCCAGGGTTTCAAAGGCAGCTTCTGCGTGGAATACGAGTACAACTGGGATCATTCCTCGACGGAGATCGCCCAGTGCGCCAAATTCTTCAACACCACGTGCGACGAACTGGCCGCCTCGTAAGGCATCACTTTCAGCGTCCGAATAAATCCACCGGCACCGTCCGTCCGCAATAAATGCAAGTGGTGTGGTGGGCGGCCACCATGCGGCCGCACTGCGGGCAGGGTTTGGGGCTGGCCTTGGGCGGTTTGCCATCCACCACGCCGTCCTGAGCATCAATTGCCTGGACGGCCTGGGATAATTCCTCATCCGTATAACCGTGTTTTTCCTTCAGCAGGGTCCACAGCCCTTCGGTGATGAGCAGCAGCCGGTTAACATCCGCCCGCATGAGCTCGAGGTTGAATTGGGCCTCGCGGGCCTCGCGCTGCGCGACATCCGCAGTTTCCTGAGCCTGGGCGGCTTGAATGCCATAATAGCGTGAACGGCTGAACAAGTTCATAGACGGCTTTCGGGGAACGCTTCGCCCACCGGGCGAAGGGTTGAGACTGGTACATTAATCGAGCCCCGATCCTTGGCAAGAACCGAAAGTCTGGAGCCGGGATTTGGGAATTTCCCGGAAGTTTGAAATTCGCGGTTTGCGGAGGCTTGCCTCCGGCCCGACCATCCGCCTACAACGGTTCCCGCCCGCCATACCCGGCCTCCAAATCATGCCAGAATTCAACCTGTTCCTCGTCCAGTTCCCAGCAGAGGAATACCTCCCGGCCGCCAATGATGGCGGGAAAATCTAACAAGCCCCGGGAAAGATCCTTGATGAAAATACTCCGACTTTGGAATTCGGCGAGAATCTCCTGCATTTCGGCGAGGGTACGAATCCAGTTATTGACGGACTCGCCGCCAATATCATTCCCCTGCCCGGCCAGACTGGTCAGGCGTTTATCGAGGCGTTCCAGATTCTCGCTCAATTCATTCAGCCGCCCCAGCCAGAGGCGGATTTGGGGCAGCAAGCGGGAAGCCTCTTCGCGGGTATAATGTTTGTCGAACTGATATTTCATTCAGCCAAATTCAAACTGAAACCAGCGTTGGTATTTGCCCTGCCCACCATCGACCTCCAGTAAAATTTGCCAGGCCCAAAAAGTATGGGCGTGGCCGGACCATATAAAAGACCGTTCGCGGCAGCTCTTTCGAGAAGCCGCACGCGAACGGATGATGGTAACGAACGGGACAGAACTATTTCTGCCAAGTGCGCTTCTTGTGACGATTCAAGCGCAGCTTTTTACGCCGTTTATGTTTATTAATCTTTGCCTTGCGGCGTTTTTTCAGTGAACCCATGTGACTAATGAAATATCCGAGATTAGGCCATTTGCCAATCAAATTTTATCATCAAACCAGTTGCCCCACCTGCCCGGGCTAATAAACGACCTTGTTCAGAGGGTACTCGATGATGCCTTCCGCCCCGGCGCGCTTGAGTTGGGGGATCAATTCCCGGACCACGTGTTCGTCAATAATCGTCTCCACCGCCACCCAACCTTTGAGACTCAGGGCGGCGATCGTGGGGTTGCGCAAGGCGGGCAGATTGGCCAGCAGCGACGCCAGATTCTTCTCGGCGATGTTCATTTTCAAGCCCACCTTGATTTCCGCTTCCAGGGCGCCCTTGAGCAGGAGGGCCATCGTTTCGATCTTATTGCGCTTCCACGGGTCTTTCCAAGCCACATGATTCGCCACCAGGCGCGGCGTGGAGCTGAGCAATTCATCCACAATGCGCAACTTATTGGCACGCAACGAGGAACCCGTTTCCGTCACTTCCACAATCGCATCGACCAACTCGTGCGCCTTGACTTCAGTGGCCCCCCAGGAAAATTCCACCTCGGCTTTAACGCCATGCTTTTTGAGGTATTTTTTGGTGAGATTGACCACTTCGGTGGCAATCCGTTTGCCCTCGAGATCCTGCACGGTTTTCACGGGTGAATCCTCCGGGACACAGAGCACCCAGCGGGCGGGCTTGCGCGAGACCTTGCTGAATAAAAATTCGCCCACCTCATGGACCTTCGAGCCATTCTCAATGATCCAGTCGTGGCCGGTGATCCCGCAATCCAGGTAGCCATGCTCCACATAGCGGCTGATTTCCTGGGCGCGAATCAGCCGGATTTCCATTTCCTCGTCATCCACATAAGGAATATAGGAACGGCTGCTCACCGAAATATTATACCCGGCCTTGGCCATCTTTTCGATGGTGGCCTCCTGCAAACTGCCCTTGGGCAATCCAAACCGTAATACTTGCTTGTTCGCCATAAATGATTCCCGGCCTCCGGGCAGGCCGGAACGTCATTGTTCGCACAGCCGGCCAGCGGATTCACCCGCTCATTTTCCAACTTCGCCGGGCCAAAGCCATCTTTTTTTTGGCATTTAGCAAACCATCCTGGCGGTAAACCTCATTATTGGCGCCTGGTGCGCCTTTAATGCTGGTGGCCCGCCAAAACCCCCGCCCGGCGCAACCAAGCCTCCGCCATTTTCGGCCAGGAGGCCGGGGCTGCGGCCGCCCCACGCAACCCATATCCATGACCGCCGGAAGGAAGGATGTGCAATTCCGCCGGCACCTGCGCCTGCTTGAGTGCCAAGTAATAATACAGACTGCACTCCACATGCACCCCATCGTCCTCTGCTTGAAACAGAAACGTCGGAGGAGTATTGGACGTCACCGTTAATTCCGGGGCCAGCGCTGGACCTGCGTGCGGCACCAAATAGGCCGGGTAAATCAGCAAGGCAAAATCCGGGCGGCAACTCTCCTGATCCGCTGCATCGACCGGCTCAAATGCACGCTGTGCAAACCGGGTGCTGGCCGCTGCGGATAAATGGCCGCCGGCGGAAAAGCCCATGATGCCGATGCGGTGCGGGTCCAATTTCCACCCGGCGGCGCGGGAGCGCACCAGCCCCAGCGCCCGCTGCGCATCCTGTAACGGGGCGAGGTAACGCTCCGCCCCGGCGCGAGCGGGAACGCGGTATTTGAGCAGCACCGCGTTAACACCGATGGA
This sequence comes from uncultured Verrucomicrobia subdivision 3 bacterium, assembly GCA_903936645.1. Taxonomy (GTDB): domain Bacteria; phylum Verrucomicrobiota; class Verrucomicrobiia; order Limisphaerales; family UBA11358; genus UBA11358. The sequence goes on along the minus strand of CAIZWI010000331.1, from coordinate 8,888 downwards.
ATTAAGCCACTGGCAAACCTCCGTCCCCTCCAGATCCATCGCCAGGATGTGGTAACCGCCACCGGGACAGACGATCACGGCCGCACCGGTATCCACCGCTGGGTCCGGCCGGTAAAGTGTGATGGTGGGCACGCTGACATTGCCCAGCCGGACAACCGTTTTCCCGTCAACCAGACCATCCCCGGGCTGGGAGGTGTCATGCTCCGCGGCAAGGCCCCCTTTTTCGCCAGGGGCACCATTGGGCCAGAGCACCCATGGCTCGGCGGCGCTCATGGTCAAGGCCGTAAGGCAGGTCGCCAGGGACAAAACCAGGCGGTGAAACTTGGGAATACAATTCATTGGTTGTACGGGTGCCGGGGCGAAAATCGGTTGCCTCATTTGGGGGCTGGTGCGTTCCACAACACCAACCGCCCTTGAACCGAAATTTCCCCGCGCGCCAGCGCCGCCACGCACCGGGGGTATAATTCGTGTTCGGCCTGGTGAATGCGCAGATGCAGCGATTCGGGCGTGTCCCGGTCCAGCACCGGCACCGTTTGCTGGCCGATGATCGCCCCCGAATCAATGCCCGCATCCACAAAATGGACGGTGCAACCGGTGACCTTGACCCCGTAATCCAGCGCCTGCTTCCAGGCGTGCAACCCGGGAAAACACGGCAGCAGCGAGGGATGAATATTCACAATGCGTCCCTCAAACGCCTTCAAAAAATCGCCTTTGAGCACCCGCATGAAGCCCGCCAGCAACACCAGATCCACTTCGGCCGCCTGCAACTGGGCCACGAGGGAGCGTTCCGCGTCCTCCTCGAGCTTGGTCCGGAACTTGCCCGGTGGCAGGTAACTGGCCGGGATGCCCCGCTGCCGCGCCTGGGTTAGAATCCCGGAGGATTCCACGTCACTCAAAACGAGGGCCACTTCCGCCGGGATTTTCCCCGCCGCAATGGCCTCGGCAATTGCCACAAAGTTCGACCCCTGCCCGGAGCCGAGCACACCCAATCGAAATAGTTTGCTCACTGGCCTTTGAATAGCACAGCCCCCGCCCAAAACAAGCGGAAAGCGGACTGCCCCAGCCGGGGTGGCAAGGTGCATGGGGACTTCACCGTATTCGTTTTCCGCGGTCACGCAGACATACTTCGTGCCAAGGCACATTTTAAGGCTGGGGATGGCGTGCCCGAGTTTGCATGGAAACCAAATTTTCACCAACGAATCGAGGCACGGTGACCTCGGTGCGGGGGAGTGTCGTGGAGGTGCGCTTCGACGGACCATTACCGCCGGTCTATGCGGTGCTGCGCACGGGCCGGGAAAACAACATTGTCATCGAAGTCCTGGCCCAGCGGGATGTTCACCACGTGCGCGGGATCGCGCTTACCCCCACGCAAGGATTGGCGCGCGGCATGGAGGTCACGGACACGGGCGGTCCATTGCAAGCCCCCGTGGGCAAGGCGATTCTCTCCCGCATGTTTGATGTCTTCGGGAATGCGATAGACCGGCGGCCCCCGCCGGCGGACGTGCAGTGGCGTTCGGTGCATCGCGCGCCACCGCCGCTGGCCAGCCGTTCCACCAAGTCGGAAATATTCGAAACGGGCATCAAGGTCATTGACGTCCTGGTGCCCCTGGAACGCGGGGGCAAGGCGGGAATGTTTGGCGGGGCGGGTGTGGGCAAGACCGTGTTGCTCACCGAAATGATTCACAACATGATTGGCCATCAGCAGGGCGTCAGCATTTTTTGCGGCATCGGCGAACGCTGCCGGGAGGGCGAGGAGCTTTACCGCGGGATGAAAGCCGCCGGCGTGCTGCCAAACATGGTCATGATCTTCGGGCAGATGAATGAGCCACCGGGCAGCCGCTTTCGGGTGGGCCACACGGCACTGACCATGGCGGAGTATTTCCGGGATGATGAGCATCGCGATGTGCTGCTGCTCATTGACAATATTTTCCGCTTCATCCAGGCCGGCATGGAAGTTTCCGGGCTGATGGGGCACATGCCTTCCCGACTGGGTTACCAGCCGACCATGGGAACGGAATTAGCCGGCCTGGAGGAACGCATTGCGAACACCAACAGCGGGGCCATCACCTCCATTCAAGCCGTGTATGTGCCGGCGGATGATTTCACCGATCCGGCGGCAGTGCATACCTTTTCGCACCTCTCCGCTTCGGTGGTGCTCTCTCGCAAGCGGGCCAGTGAGGGATTGTTCCCGGCCATCGACCCGCTGCAATCCAGTTCCAAGATGGCCACCCCTGGCATCGTCGGGGAAAGGCACTATGCCATCGCTCAGGAAATCCGCCGCACCCTCGCACAGTACGGCGAATTGAAGGATATCATTGCCATGCTCGGCCTGGAACAGCTCTCGCCCGAGGATCGCAAGGTAGTGGTGCGCGCCCGTCAGTTGGAACGGTTTTTGACACAGCCTTTTTTCACCACCGAACAATTTACCGGCCTGACCGGAAAACTGGTCAGCCTCAAAGAGGCGTTGGACGGCTGTGAACGAATCCTGCACGACGAATTCAAGGATTATCCCGAGAGCAGCCTCTACATGATCGGGGCGATTAGTGAAGTGAAAGGGAAAGCCAAGCCGGCCCCAGCGGCCGCCCCGGGGGCACCCAAACCACCGCCCGAATCAGCCCCCCCGTCGAAGCCCGGGCCAACGCCCGCAACCCCATGGCGGAAAACCACCGGGCCGGTGGCGCCATTGCCCGCTGGGTGACACCCAACCAACGACGAAAATGCCGGCCTCACTCATGCACCTTAAAATTCTGCTGCCGTTCCAGGTTTTCACCGAGCAGCCCGACGTGACCCGCATCGTGGCGGAGACGCGCACGGGTTCGTTTGGCCTGCTGCCACACCGGCTGGATTGCGTGGCGGCGCTCGTGCCGGGAATTTTAATTTATCAGACGGAGTCCGGCGGTGAGGCATGCGTGGCGGTGGACGAGGGCGTGCTGGTGAAGACGGGCCCGGAAGTCCTGGTTTCCGTGCGCCGGGCCATCGGCGGCACGAACCTGGGCCAGTTACATGCGGCGGTCGCCAAGGAATTTCTCACGTTTGATGAAAATGAGCAAAGTGTGCGCACGGCCGTGGCAAAACTGGAAACCGGCTGCTTGCGCCGCTTCGCGATGCTACAACATGAATGACCAACCCGACAAAAGCCCGACAAACGATCCGGCCTTCGCGGCAGAGATCGGCATGAAGACCGCGCGCAAGCTGCGGGCGCGGAAATCAGCGCAGGGAGTCTGGTTCGGCCTGGGGATGATGGGACTGGTCGGATGGTCGGTAGTGATTCCCACGCTGCTGGGGGCAGCGCTCGGCATCTGGCTGGACAATCATCATCCGGGCAAACATCCCTGGACCCTGGCGTTGCTGGTGGTCGGTCTGGCGGCTGGCTGCTTGAATGCGTGGCATTGGGTCGCCCGGGAGGACCAGGCGATGCACGATGGAACGGAGGAGGACGATGAATAAATTCTTCCTGCTGGGCCTGGACCTGTTGGCGGGTTTGGTACTGGGGGCATTTTTTTTTGGCGGGCTATGGTGGACGGTCCGCAAAGTCCTGCTGGTGAAGTCACCCGCCGGCTGGTTTTTTGGCAGTATGTTGCTGCGGATGAGTGTGACCCTCGCCGGGTTCTATTGGGTGGGGCGGGGGGACTGGGAACGACTGCTGGCGTGCCTGCTCGGATTTATCGTGGCGCGGGGCCTGGTGGTGGGGCTGAACCGCAGGACAACGAGCCAACATCGCCCAGCCGTGAAGGAGGCCAGTCATGCGCCTTAGTACCGATCAATTCATTTTTTGGCAGCACGGCGTTTGCAAGCTCAACGGCACAATTGTTTTCACGTGGGGATTGATGCTGGTCATGGCGGCGGGCTCAAGACTGATCACCCGCCGGCTTTCCACGGATCTAAAGCGCTCCCCGTGGCAGAACCTTTTGGAAATCGTGGTCGCGGGGATGGAGCTGCAGATTGCGGGGGCTGGCCTCAAGCATCCGGAAAAATATATTGGTTTTCTGGGAACCCTTTTTCTATTTGTAGCACTGGCCGCCCTGTGCACGGTCATTCCGGGATATGAACCACCCACCGGTTCCCTCTCCACCACGGCGGCGCTCGCCTTGAGTGTGTTTGTGGCAGTGCCGCTGTTTGGCATTGAGGAACAGGGGTTGGGGGGCTACCTCGCCACCTATGCCAGGCCGACCATCATCATGCTGCCGTTCAACCTCATCAGCGAACTCTCGCGCACCCTGGCCCTGGCGATCCGGCTGTTCGGCAATATGATGAGCGGGGCGATGATCATGGCCATCCTGCTCACAATAACCCCTTTCATCTTCCCCATCCTGATGACCCTGCTCGGCCTGCTCACCGGCATGGTACAAGCCTATATTTTCAGTATTCTGGCCGCCGTTTACATCGCCGCCGCGACCCGTGCAGGCAAGCCCAAACCGGCACCGGCGACAGCGCCAGCAAAATTATCGGCCGGCTAAAACAATCATTATCAATTAAAGGAAACTACTATGGATAACATGACAATTATTGCGGTGGTCTCGATCATCACCGCCGGCTTGACCATCGCGCTGGGGAGTATCGGGCCAGCGCTCGGCGAGGGGCGCGCGGTTTCGACGGCGCTGACTTCGCTGGCGCAGCAGCCCGATGCCTCGGCGACGATCACGCGCACGTTGTTCGTGGGCCTGGCCATGATTGAATCCATCGCGATCTACTGTTTTGTGGTTTCAATGATTTTGCTGTTCGCCAACCCATTCTGGAATCACGTCATTGCCGGGACGGCCCGGGCGGCGGGAAAGTAAGTTTATGCTGATTGACTGGTTCACCGTCGGGGCGCAGGCGCTCAACTTCCTCATCCTCGTGTGGTTGATGAAACGTTTTCTTTACCAGCCCGTGCTGCAGGCCATCGCCACACGCGAAAAATTGGTGGCCAAGGAACTCGCCGACGCGGACGCAAAACGCAGCGAAGCGCAAAAGGACCGGGATGAGTTTCACAAGAAGAACGAGGCATTCGACCAGGAGCGCGCGGGGTTGCTGGCCAAGGCGACGGACGAAGCGCAAGCCGAGCGCAAACGACTACTCGACGAGGCTCACAAAGCTGCCGATGCCCTGGGCGCCCAGCGGCAGGCTGCACTGATCATCGATGCGCGTAATTTGAACCAAGCCGTGAGTCGCCGGACCCAGGAGGAGGTCTTTGCGATCGCGCGCAAAGCACTGGCGGACCTGGCCACGACCAGTCTGGAGGAGCGAATGGGTGAAGTATTTACCCGTCGTTTGCGGGAAATGGACGGGAAGTCGAAAGCGGTGCTGGGCGATGCGCTGAAGAAAAACTCCACGCCCGCGCTGGTTCTCAGTAGTTTTGAACTGCCGGGGCCCCAACGCGCGGCCATCCAAAATGCGGTTAATGAGACCTTTTCGGCGGACATTCACCTCCAATTCGCCACTTCACCCGACTTGGTGAGCGGTATCGAACTTACCACAAACGGCCAAAAAGTCGGCTGGAGCATCGCCGGCTATCTGACGGCATTGGAGAGCGTCGTGGGCAAACTGATGAAAGAAAAGGAAAAACCGGAATCAGAGGCGGTGCCAGCCGTGACGCCAGAAAAAGCGATTAAGAGTTCATGATGGCAGCGCCTGAAAATTTGCAGAGTGTCCTGGCACGCACATATGCCGGACTCGACGACGGTTTGGCCGCTTTCACGCCGCAACTGATACCCCGCGAAATCGGCACCGTTGTCCGGGTGGCCACGGGCATCGCCCATGTGTCCGGCTTGCCGGGAGCCGGATTTGAAGAATTGTTGAAATTCCCCGGTGATGTTTTCGGGATTGCGTTCAATGTGGACGCGGAGGAAATCGGGGTGGTCTTGCTCGGCCCGTTTGCGGACTTGCACGCGGGCGATGAAGTGGAACGCACCGGGCGCGTCATGGATGTGGGCGTGGGCGATGAGTTACTGGGGCGGGTGATTGATCCGCTCGGCCGGCCGCTCGATGAGCTGGGCCCGGTGACAACCAGCCAGCGGCGGCCCATCGAACGGCCGGCGCCGGCCATCATGGACCGCGCCGCGGTCACGGTGCCTTTGCAAACGGGCCTGATGGTCATCGACGCGCTCATTCCAATTGGGCGCGGACAGCGCGAATTAATTCTGGGGGACCGCCAAACCGGCAAGACAGCCATTGCGCTCGACACGATTTTGAACCAGCGCGGGAAGAATGTTATTTGCGTGTACTGTGCCATCGGCCAGCGGGCCTCCGCCGTGGCCAAAGTGGTGGCGGACCTGCGGGAAAAAGGCGCGATGGCGTACACTGTGATCATGGTCGCGGAAGGCAGTGATGCGCCCGGTCTGACGTATGCCACCCCGTACGCCGCGACGAGCATTGCGGAATATTTCATGGAAAAGGGCCGCGACGTTTTGATCGTGTATGATAATCTGACGCAACACGCGGAGGCCTATCGCGAACTATCCCTGCTGCTGCGACGGCCGCCCGGCCGCGAGGCGTTTCCGGGCGATATCTTTTATATCCATTCACGCCTGCTGGAGCGGGCCACCCATTTGAGCCAGGAACGCGGCGGCGGCTCGCTGACTGCGCTGCCGATCATTGAAACCGAGGCGCAGGATATTTCGGCTTACATTCCGACCAACTTGATTTCCATCACGGACGGGCAAATCTACCTCGCACCGTCGCTGTTTGAATTGGGCGTGCTGCCGGCCGTGGATGTGGGCAAATCGGTTTCACGCGTGGGCGGGGAGGCCCAATGGGCGGCTTACCGGGCCGTGGCGGGGGATTTGAAACTAGCCTATGCGCAATTTGAGGAACTCGAAACCTTTGCCCGGTTTGGCGCTCGCCTGGATGACGACACGCGCACCATCATTGAACACGGCCGGCGCATCCGTGCCTGCCTGAAGCAACCAGAATTTGCCCCGGTCACAGTGCCCGCCCAGATCACCGTGCTGCTGGCATTGACGGCGAACTTGTTCGATCCAGTGCCCGTGCCGCAAATGACTGCGGCCGGAAATGCGGTGCGCGCCGCTGCGACGGCAATACCAGCCGAGGTGAGCGCCCGCTTTGAAACGGCAGCAAAATTAAGTGACGCGGATAAACAGACGATTATTGAAATCGCCCGGCAGGCACTGGTGCCTTTCCTTCCCCAGCCCAAACCCGGGGCCAAGGCGCAGCCAGCGGCCGCGGTCCCGCCACCCGAACCCGCCAAGGAAAAGTCGTGAGCGACACGACGACGAGCTTACGTCGCAAGCTGCGCAGTGCGGGCGATTTGCAAGCCGTGGTCCGCACCATGAAGGCCCTGGCGGGTTCCAGCATTGGACAATATGAACAATCAGTGAAGGCATTAGGCGATTATTACCGAACGGTGGAACTGGGCTTGAGCGCCTGCTTTCGGGAAAACACCCCTGCGGTGCCGATGATCAATGGGCCGGTCCAGGCGGGAGCGGGCACGGTAGGCGCGGTGGTTTTTGGTTCGGATCAAGGCCTGGTCGGCCAGTTCAACGAGGTGGTGGCGGATTACGCCGTTAAGACCCTGGCGGCATTGCCGGGAAAACCAGAGGTTTGGGCGGTTGGCGAGCGGGTTTACACGCGTCTCGCGGATGCGGGACTGCCGCTCGTGGGACTCTTTTCGGTGCCGGATTCCGTGCAGTCCATCACTCCGCTGGTCGGGCAAATACAAATCGAAAGCGAGGCGCGCCGCGCCAAAGGCGAATATGTCCGCCTCTATATTTTTCACAACCGGCCGCGGCCGGGAGCCCAGTACGAACCGGTGGGCCAGAGTTTGCTGCCACTCGACCTGCCCTGGCAGCGTGGTTTGTCCGAAGTTCCCTGGCCAACCAAGCGGTTGCCGGAAGTACTGGGTGGGGGCACGGTGGCCCTGCGGGCGCTCATCCGCGAATATCTTTTCATATCGCTGTTTCGGGCCTGCGCAGAATCCCTCGCCAGCGAGAATGGCAGCCGACTGGCAGCCATGGAACGCGCGGACAAGAACATCGACGAACTGCTTGCGACATTGCACGGCACATTCCATCGCATTCGCCAGGCGGGCATTGACGAGGAACTCTTCGACGTGATTTCCGGCTTTGAGGCGTTAGTAAAATGAACCGGGCAACGGCACGCGGGTGGCGTCGGCACATCATGGGAACGCCACGATTGCTGCGTCATTTCGCCATCGGCGCTGGCTTTGGCCTGGTGGCAGTTGTTGGTTTTCGATTAGACTTTAGGAATTGCGCAATGCGGGCGATGTATTTATCCACCGGCACGCGGGCAATCAATTCGCCAATCACCGCGAGCGGCATGTCTTCGACGGTTTTGAAGCGCAGGCACCCTTTGCCCATGTCGAGCTTTTTACCCGTGGCCAGCCAGGCCTGGCGCAACCATTGTTCCGTCGCGGGGTCGCCATAGATCGTCATGACATGGAGCACCAGGTGGTGCTTTTGGGAACCCAGATTGGCATACGGCAGCGGCAGCGAGGGATTGCAATGGTAACCCGCCGGATAACGGTGGTGCGGCACGACGTAACCGATCATCCCATAACTCATGCACTCTTCATAACCAGCCGGCAGGTTGGCCAGAATCACTTCCCGCAAGGTGCTCACGGCCAGCCGCCGGTTTGCAGGCAGTTGTTGCAAGTATTCCGCCACCGTGGTCGCCGTGCTTTTCATAAATAAGATGTCCGTTGTTGCGGCCTTAAAGGAAGGCGCAAGATGCTAACTTGGGCGGCCTGATTTCGTCAATCACAACGCTAATGACGCTCATAACCAAAGAGCCGCAGAACGGAGTAGCAACTTAATCCGGTTAAGGTCGCGGGCGCAGGCCAGGGTTTGCCAGGGAGGGGCTTCAGGCTTGCGGAATCAAGCGCCCCTGCCAATTTTCCATGCCAATTTCATTTGCGAAAAATCATAAGATAT
>CAIZWI010000330.1 GCA_903936645.1 uncultured Verrucomicrobia subdivision 3 bacterium | reverse complement strand
TTTGCCCGGCCGAATGCCCCCCGCTGGCCACCAGACATGTCCTCCGCTGGCCGCCGGTATGCTGTGTGCAACCGCCTTAACCTCCGCCAGCCCATCGCACCCTTGGCTCCCCCTCGTTAGTTGTCCATCGCCCCGTCCCCGGTCAGCTTCATAATTCTTATACCCCGCGCCTTTGTTTCAAGCCGCTTGCCTTTTCGCGGATTTCCTCCCACTCTGCCACCCCGTGACTAGCTTCAACGGCCCATGGCGTTTTGTATCCCTCCTTCAGGGCAGCCTCACCTTGCTTTGCGCGCTGGGGATCGCCCAGGCTGACGAATTGCGCCCCCCCGGCTTCCGCCCGCTGCCGCCCGGCATCCACGCGCTCGTCGGTGGCAACGTGGTCGTGCGTCCCGGCGAAACCATCACCAACGGCACCCTCCTGCTGCGCGATGGTTATATTCAGGCTGTCGGCACCAATATTGCCATCCCCGAGGACGCCCGGGTCTGGGACATGCGCAGCAACACCCTCTACGCTGGCTTCATCGAATCGGCCTTTGTGCCCGGCAACGCCCGCCCGCCGGTCAATACTGATGACATCGAACCGGTTTCCCATGCCAGTCTGACGGCCGGTGGCTACCGCTTTTTCGGCACCACCACCGAAAACAATGCCGCCGCCAAATCCAGTCCCGGCGCTTTCTGGCCCGGCTTTACCCCGGAATACCGTGCCGCCCGCACCTATTCGCCCACCACTAAAAGCGTCGCCGGCCTGCGCGAACTCGGTTTCACCGCCGCGCTCGTCGTGCCGGGCCGGGGCATCTTCGCAGGCACCAGCGCCTTCGTCCAATTATCCGACGGCGACCCCAACGACGCCATCCTCCGGCCCGATGTCTTCCAGCATATCGCCTTCGACACCCACGATAACGACGATGCCACGTTCCCCGGTTCCCTCATGGGGGTGATCGCCGCCGTGCGCCAAACTTTTTTCGACACCCAATATTATCTCGCCAGTCATGCCGATTATCAGCAACACCCCACTGGCCGCCCGCGCCCCGAGTACAATCCCGCCCTCGCGGCCCTCACTCCCGCCGCCCAGCGCCAAATGCCCGTCCTGTTCGAGCCGGGAAGTGTCTTGATGGCTGACCGTGCCGCCCGGATCGCCGGGGAACTGGGCCTGAACTTCGCCCTCCTCGCCAGCGGTCAGGAATGGCGCCGGCCCGATTTGGCCAAACACACCGGCGCCACCTTCATCGTGCCGGTCAATTTCCCCACGCTCCCCCAAATGCCCGATGAGGACGACTGGACCCAAGTCACCTTGGAACCCTTGCGCGCCTGGGATTGGGCCCCGGAAAACCCCGTCGTGCTCCGCCAGCAGGGCCTCGACATCGCCCTCACCACGCGCGGCTTGGCCGACCTCAAGGACTTCCGCCCCAACCTCCGGCTTGCGCTCGACCGTGGCCTCAGTGAGACCGACGCCCTCGCGGCCCTCACCACCGTGCCCGCACGGTTGTGCGGCGTGGATCAGGTCCTCGGCACACTCGAACCGGGCCGCATCGCCAATCTCACCGTGGTCACCGGTGGCAGTTATTTTGACCCCGCCGCCAAAGTTACCGCTGTCTGGGTGGATGGCCGTAATTTCCCGCTGCCGCCCGAAGGCGAGAAGCCGCCCGCTGCTCCCGGTGCCCAAAGCGATAGTCCCACCAACCAGGTCGCCGTGAGTGCCAGTACCAACTCGAGCCCCAATACCATCGCTGGCAAAACCGATGAAACCAAGAAATCGGACGCCGATAAATTACGCGACGCCCAGAAAATTCGAGTGGCTCATTCGCCCCTGGAGGGCCGGGGAGCCATCACCAACCCGGCGGTGGTCCTGGTCCGCCACGCCATCATTTGGACCGAGGGACCCCAAGGCATTTTAACCAA
>CAIZWI010000329.1 GCA_903936645.1 uncultured Verrucomicrobia subdivision 3 bacterium | reverse complement strand
GGACGCCACCAAGAGCACCCACAGCCGGTGGGAAACGGCGCCAGAAATTGGATTAATGATTGGTCGTTTCATTGGAAATGGTATTGGAAGTGGTTAAAAGACTGTCACTGCCCATGCCGGAAAAGATGGTCAACTCTTGCGGCTGCCCGTTTTGTTCGACTAACACCCGATTGATGCCAATTTTGAGCAGTTTAAGATCGCCCAGCGTGTCGCCTACCTTAACCAGGCCCGTTTCACCGCTGGCGGAACGTAGAAAAGCAACCTCACCTGCGATACCCAGCAAGGCCATCGGCTGGGGATGCATGACCGGACCAAGCAATTCGCTCTCCACAATTTTGTCCACGCGCGCCTTCACCAATGGCGGCAACGCCCGCCCCGGCTGGCCCGGACCACCCAAGCCAGGAAGCATCCCGCCCATGGCAGCCAAAGCCGGATGCGCATCGTGCGCTGAAGCCAGCCGTCCGACCGCCAGGGCGGGGCGATTAGTCCCGGCCAAAATTCCATTCGTCGACATGACGATTTTATTTGTGGCCGGGATGTTGGTCTTGACCGACGCTATTGGGTTGGTTAGCTCGCTGGAAATTTTAGCCGTTGGGTTCGTGAACCGGACCGCCGGCAAGTTGGTGCTATCAAGCTCCGCAACCCCGTTGGTTCCGCCGGGTCCATTGTTAGAGCTGGGAGCAGTGACCGGTCCGGCTGCGGTCATTTCCGGGTGGGCCGCTACCAGGGTGGGTGGCACCGGCAGGTCCATGTGCCCAAACGGATGATTGCGGACCAACGCCCGGCCGGTTTGAAACAACAAGACGGCGACGAGCACGCCACAGAGAATTTTCAGCCATTTCTCGGCATGTTCACGCATGGGATTTGCCCTCCGCTTTCCATTGGTCAAAATCGAGAATCACCAGCGTCAAAATGAGTTTCACCTGACTGGGACGCAGGGGGTCAGGAGTGATTTGGACGGAATCTACAATGAGAGGATAACCGAGGGTTTGCAGCCGCTGAAAGAGGCCCAATACCGCCGCCACCGGGCCAGACCCTTCAAATTGCAGAGTCGCCAGTTCTTTGGCGGCGGTTTTGGCCGGGGATTCACGAATGGGCCCCACCTGAATGCCACTACTTGCAGCCGCTTTCTGCAGTTGTGCACTGGCCTCGCCCACCACCGTGGCGCGGGTCAGCCTGGCCGGATCGAGCTGAAATTGGTTCATGAGTTTTTGCGCCACCAACACCCGGTCATCATAGGGTCGCAATTGTTGCTTTAAGTCGGCCGCCGTCTTTAAGAGTTGCTGGTAGGCGTCCGTGCGTTGTTGCAGCGAACCCCAGACGGCGTAGCCGCCGAACAGGAGCAGGTAAATGCCAATGCCAATACTGGCATACCGGATGGTCCGTTTTTCCTGGGTTGAAAGCGTGCGCATGTTAATGGGTTCCTCCCGGGGCGGTGGCGGTCAGCGGTCGGGCAACTGGCAGTACTGGGTTGGTGAGGGCACCCGGGTTTGCCGCCGGTCCGGGTAACGCTCTGCCAGGCTCGGTTTTGCCCGGGTAATTCGTCGCCTCCCTGGAGTCTTTCAGGGTGGGTCCAACGACCAGGGTTTGCAAAATGGTTAAGGCTTTCCATTGGGCCGTGAGGCGAATGTTAACTTTTTGGTGATCCGGCGAGGGGGTCTGCTCCTCGACCGTGACACTGGCAAAGAAACCGGAGCCGATCAGTTTGGAGCGAAACTCCGCCACTTGATCGCCATTGCGCAGGGAGGCCCGCAAGGCCATTTCCCCGCGCCGGTTCAGGCTCAAGGATTCGAGATGCATGCCCGACGGCGCAGCCTGGGAAATGATATAAATGGATTCCAGACAGGGCGGCTGGCTCTGTTTCACATACTGGAGAAAATCCAAATCCCGGTCCACCGTGATTTCCGCCTGGCGGGCCCGGTCTTGAAAACTAGTGACTTTGGCCGCCAGGGGGGCGGTCAGGAGCAGGGCTTCCAAAGCTGGAAACAGCAGCACCGCCAGCAGCAGCAGGGCCGCGCGCAGCCCCCATTCCATCAACTCCGGCGGGGCCACGGGTTTAGGAGCGGCAGCGGCTTTAACGCCAAGCACGAGCACTTCATGGCCGCGTCCGGCGGCAAGTGCGCGCAAGCCCAGCGTGGCAGGAGAACGCCCCGGGCCAGGGCTGGTGGCCAGCAGTTCACAAACCACTTCAGCACCCAACTGGCTGGCGAGCACCTGGCCCGCGCGGACATCGCCTGACAAATAGAGTTTGGGCAAAAGAGCCAGATGGCGAATGGTTTTGACCAAGGACTGCACCGCCGCACCTGCTGGATCGGCATCGCCGGCCAGTCCCGGCAAAACGCGCAGGCAGGCGGAGGCTTGCGGCCCCACCACCGCCAGTTCGCAGTGGTCTGAACTGATTTCCAAGGTGCTGCTGAATGGGGAACCTGGGGGTACGAAGGCGGCCCGGACGAGCGCTGCGAGCGTGAAAGTGGGCACGATTCCCGCGGCCGCCAGCAGCCCGGCATAATCCTCCACCACTGCTTTTTTCACCGCCGCCACCAGCACCGTTTGTTTGCTGGAACCATCGGCTTCGCGTTGCGGTTCACCCAGGGTGCGAAATCCCCACGCCAAGGCTTCCGGCGGCAAGGGGAATTCACTTTCGATTTGCAACTGCACCACTTGGTGCAAACCTTCGCTGCCCACGGCCGGCAGCCGCAGGCAGCGCAGCGAAACGCCCCGGGCGTCGATCGCGCACCAAGCTGGTGAATTGGCGGGCCAGCCGGCCGCTTTCAGAAACTGCGGCACGGCGGTCAGGAGGCGTTCCCGGCAGGCCGGGGTAAGCCGGCCATCGGCCTGCCGGTCCAGCGGAAATTCCGCGCCGGTATGATCGGTAAGCAATTTGAGACGGGAACGGCTGAACTCAATAGCGAGGGGCGGTGATTTCATGGCGGAGCTGGTGTTCACAAATCGTCCTCCCGCCAGGCCAGCGTTTGGAGTTCCTTGAGTCCCACATGGACAATGGTCTGGATGCGCTGCCGCACCCCGGTGGAGGTCACCCGGCCCTCGCTCAGGATGCGATATGTCTCTGAGCGCAAGGTAACGAGGGGCGCGATTTGCTTAAGTTCATCAGGGGCCATGCCGTCTACCTTTAGGACCTCGCCCAGATTGTTGAAATAGCCGTTAGACTGGCGTTGGGCAACGATGGCATGGGCGAGTTCCCGACTCACTCCCGGCAGGCAAATCAGCACTTCCTGGCTGGCAGTATTCAGGTTAACGGCCCCGGCCTGGGTGCTTTCACTGCTAATGGTCACGTCATCCGCAATGTCTGTGAATAAATCTGCGCTGATGACTTTGGCTCCACCTGAATTACGGTTCCGGCCCGGACCGGACGCCGCGGTCACATCCAGCAAATCAACAATGCTCTTAAACGGTTGCTGGCCCCGAAAAGTGACGATCGCATGTGCAATGGGGGCCGTCACACCCGGCAGACCGGTGAGCGTTGGCTCATCCGCCGATTGAAGGTTCACCCGTTCATCCCCGGCGGCATTGACATTGTTGACCAGGGAATTAACCGTTAACAAACCCGCCCAGCCGAATTCGTCTGGTTCCACAGGACCGGGCACCGCAAATTCCCCGCCGGTTTCGCCGGCCGGGTCGAGCAGGCCGTTTTGGTGCCGGTCCCGGCCATAAAGTGCTTCGGGGTTAACTCCGCGCACCATAAGCAGCTCGCGCACCGTTTGAAAGGGTCCTCCCCGCGGCCGAGCGGGCGGTTTCAAGGCGGCGTAATACTCGCCCTCCGCCGCCCCGGTGGTAAGGGTGGTGCCGCCCCGCCAGCCGTCGATGGCGGCCAGGACATCGGGTGTCATGCCACGCAGCCCATTTAGTTCATCGGTGGTGGCGGTGTTTAAATTGAGCCGGCTTTCCTCATCGCTGACCCCGTACAGTATCCCGCCACCGTCCTCCTGTCCCGCCCGGTGAATTACCCGAAAAATTCCCCGGCCCAAGGGCTGGTCGCGAAATTTGTCGGGCGCCTGGTAGAGCTGGCCATCGTGGTTTTTGCGCGAGCGACTGCGGTCCAAAGCGTTTTGATAGAGCAAGGCCCGGGCTTTTTCAATACCCGCCAGCGCCAGGTAATGCGCTTGAATGCGATCGCCGTAACTCTTGCCCACCAACAGATCCATCCGGGCGGTGTGCAGGACGCTCACGGCCATCACTGATAGGAGCGCCAGGCACCAGAGTAAACCCACGAGGATGGAAGCGTTTTGGCGCATGGGTCAGGGGGTGGTGCCATTTGGCGACCCGGCAGCATCTGCGCCAGGGCTGGCACTGCTGGATGCCGTGGCTGTGGCTGTGACCGCCGCCGCCAAATTTAAACGGGCCACTGTTTGGAAGACCAGCGGTGGTTCCGACCGCTCGGGCGCGGGAGCATCGGGCTTCACTGGCTGATGGTTTGGGTTGGCATCCAGGTACAGGGTGATTCGGACCGCAGCTGGCAGCCCGGACAAGTTGCCGCCAGACTTACTGCCATTATTGCGGGTCTTGACCGTACCGGATTCGCGGCCGCTCGTTTTCGCCTCCCCCCAACTGTCGTACCATTCCACGCCGTCATAGTATTCAAATTTCAGCCCGCGCAGGGATTGGGCAATGACCTCCCGGCTGCCGCCGGACAAAGGATCCATGGCAATGATGGGATTGCGACGCCGATACAGGTTCAATTGTCCAGTGGCCGCATCTTTATCCACGTAGAAACTCTCCTGGCAATAATCCCCTTCATGCGGTTTGTGGGGAGTATAATTGTGAGTGGCAAAATCCACATTGTCCGCCTGCGCCTCATCCAGTGTGCGCGTCATGCCCACGAATTCCGTATCAGTGGACAGCCCACAGGCGCCGCGCAGGTCGGCCGCCATCAACGCCATGGCCACGCGGGCGTTTTGCATGACCTCGGCGCGTGGCTCAATGATTTTCTGGCTGGCATAACCGGCGCTCAAGCAGGCATAGGCGCTGACCAGCACGAGGGCCATCAACGCCGAAGCAATCACCACCTCGATCAATGTGAATGCACTCGGGCGGCTGGTTTTAATCCGGAATTTCATCACGGTGATTCCCCACCTCCCCGGGCTTTGTTTTTTGTCGATTTTACCGACGCCTCCTCCGGCCGTTCAAACAATAGCGTCTTTAATTCAAAAACCAACTCGCCCGTTTGCTTCTGCTCCACCGCCACAGTGATTTCATGCAGGCCGGCGATGTCCGTGGGAGCGATGGTTTGCCGCCACCGGTAATGCGGCAGATCTGCCCCGCAATCGCCATCCGTGCTTGCATCTGCCAACCCGGTTTCCGCCCGCAAGGTCTCAATTTGTCCGGCGGCGAAGAGGGCAGCGGTCGCTTGCAATTCGGATTCCTTGCTCGAAGCCAGCGCCGTGGTGAATCCCTGTGTCAGACCAACGATGGCAACACCCAAAATTAAAACGGCGATCATTACTTCCACCAGTGAGA
Organism: uncultured Verrucomicrobia subdivision 3 bacterium; assembly: GCA_903936645.1. GTDB lineage: Bacteria > Verrucomicrobiota > Verrucomicrobiia > Limisphaerales > UBA11358 > UBA11358. The sequence goes on along the minus strand of CAIZWI010000329.1, from coordinate 3,873 downwards.
ACCCGGCGTTGGCTTGAGGAAGACTCATTTGCGCTCCCATTCTTCAATGTGGATCCGGGCTGTAATTGGATTGATGCGCAGAGCGACGCGGAAGCCATCCTGGTCGGCCAGTTCAATCACGGCGGGGTCAGCGGTACCGTCCGGATAAAAGGCGATGGTTGACCCCGCTTCTGAGAAGTCGCCGGTTGCGGGCGGAGGCACGGGGGATGGGGCCTCGGGCGGCGTGTTCGGGTCAGCCTCATCCGCGCGATGGACGGTCATGGAGATTTTGGGATTCAGTTGTCCGGAACAGCCGGAATCGTCCACCGGTACGTATGATTCCGCCCCTTGGTCGACCACTCGTTTTTCCACGGCGTAGCGTCCAGTCTTTTCCTCCAAGCGCAGGCGGCGGACTTGGTTGAGGCTGACAGCGCGGCTGTAGGTAAGATCGCAAACATTAATTAAATCCCGGCTGGTCGAGCGCAGCAGCGCCGCCTGGAAGGAGCCTTTCATCTCGGGAATGATCAAGGCCGTTAGAATGCCCACCAGGGTAACTACCACCATGAGTTCAATAAGGGTGAAGCCGGGTTGCGCCCAATTGACCCTGCGCGGACGCCCTGCGTGCCCCGGGGAATTGATTATTCCGGCTGCGAGGCCAGTCAACCGCCATGTTTGCCCGGCCTGCATTACCAGTTGCCAAGGTCCGCGTTGGCCCCTTCCCCACCGTCCTGACCGTCCGCACCACGCGACCAGATGTCAAAGCTGGTGGGATGATGCGTGCCGGGAAAGGCATACTGGTAGGGATTGCCCCACGGATCATTGCGCAGTGTTTTTATGTAAGGTCCACGCCATTTTTGCTCCTCCCCGGCCGGCGCATCCACTAGCACTTTCAAACCTTCCTCGACACTGGGGTAACGGTCCATGTGCACATAATAGCGTTCGATGGCGGATTCGAGCTCGGCCACTTGTGATTTGGCGGCACTGATTTTGGCATCCTGGGTGGTGCCCATGAACTGCGGTATGATGGTGGCCGCCAAAATGCCCAGGATCACCACCACGACCATGATTTCAACCAGGGTAAAGGCGGAGGTTTGGCGGGAGTTCGTATTAATTTTCATACATCACTTGTTTTATTCAATCGCAGTTCTTTAATGAATGGCCCGGCTCAGGCGGAAAATCGGAAGCAGAATGGCAATCACCATGAAGCCAATCAGGACACCCACCACCAGAATCAACGCCGGGGCCAGCAACGAAATCAGAATCTTGGTCCGGGCGCGCATGTGCCGCTCCTCGGTGTCGGCGACTTTTAAGAGCATTTGGTCCAGCGTGCCCGAGGCCTCGCCCACATCAATCATCTGAATGGCGGTGCGGGGAAAAATGCCCAGTTTGCGGAGGGGGGTGGCCAGGGAATCGCCACTGCGGGTTTCCTCCGCCACTTGGGCCACCAACCGCGCCAGTTCACGGTTGCCAATGGTATGCTCCACAATTTTTAAGGCAGGCAGCAGGGATACGCCGCTGCTGACGAGCGTGCCCAGGGTGCGGGCAAAGCGGCCCAGGGCCGAGGAGCGAAAGACCGGGCCCATCAATGGAATTCGTAATTTAAATTTATCCCAGTTATCCGCCCCGGTGTTCGTGCGCAAGTATTGCCGCGCGCCCAAGGCTACCAAGGCCAGCCCCGCCAGAAGCAAAAGTCCGTAGGCATGGAGGATGGAACTGACCCGCAACAGGATCAGCGTCGGCAGCGGCAGCACCGGCAGCATGTCCTGCAACATGGCAAAGAGCCGGGGCATGACCACCGTGAGCAGAACCGTGACCGTGATGAGGCCGAAGACCAGCACAAACACCGGGTACGCCACGGCGGCGGTGACTTCCCCGCGAATTTCATCCTCATGCTCCAGCAAATCGGCCAGATCATTCATGACCTTGGGCAACACACCGGCTTCCTCGCCCACCCGGATCATGCTGACATAGAGCGTGCTGAACAACTGCGGGTGCTCCGCCAGGGCCGCCGAGAGTGAGATACCCCGCCGGAGGGTTTCGGAGATATTCGCCACGACGGCCCGGAGGGCGGCATTTTCCTCCTCTGCTGCCAGGCTTTCCAAAGCCTGGGGGATGGGAATGCCAGCGCCCAGCAAGGCACCCATTTCCCGGGTGAAGGCCGTGACATCTTTGCGTTTAACCCGGCCACCCACCGGTTCCGGGGGGGATGCAAGGGTCCCACTAGTGGGACTGGTGGGTTTGGAGCCAATGGCCGCACAGGCTTCCAAACGGGAGGGAAAGAGGCCGCGCTGGCCCAATAATTGCAAGGCCGAACGCCGGTCCTCGGCCTCGATCACGCCTTCCACGGCGGTCCCGCTGGCCGCCATTGCCTGGTAACGAAAGGCGTTCATTCAGTCAAATCCCCACTGGATACTCGCAGGATTTCTGGCAGGGAAATGAGCCCCGCCGCCGCCTTCTGCAAGGCATCCTGGTGCATGGTCATCATCGTGCGCTGGGCCAAGGCTTTTAATTCGGCATTGGACCGTTTGTGCAAAATCATTTCCTTCAGTTCCGCCGACATGGTCAGCAGTTCAAAAATGCCAATGCGTCCACGGCAACCGGTGCCCCGGCACTCATCGCAACCCCGTCCTTGGTAAAACGGTCCCTCCACGCGCCGGCTGCCCAGTGCCGTCACCTGGTCGAGGACAATGCCGGACACCGCCGATGCTTCCTTGCAAGCGGGACAAATCAAGCGGACCAATCGCTGCGCCAGCACTCCTTCCAGTGATGAGGCGATCAGAAAGGCCTCCACGCCCATGTCCAGCAACCGGGTCACGGCCCCCGTGGCATCATTGGTATGCAGGGTGCTGAACACCTGATGCCCGGTAAGCGCGGCGCGAATGGCGATCTCGGCCGTCTCGGAATCACGAATTTCCCCCACCATCACCACATCCGGATCCTGCCGCAGGATGGCGCGCAGCCCCGTGGCAAACGTGAAATTACGGGTGGGGCGCACGGGAATTTGAGCCACCCCGGGCAGTTCGTACTCCACAGGGTCCTCGATGGTGAGAATTTTCAGCTCCGGCGTGTAAATGCTCTGTAAAATGGAATAGAGCGAGGTCGTTTTGCCGCTCCCTGTGGGACCAGTGGTTAAAAACAAGCCGTGGGGTTTTTCCACCATGCGGGCCAAAAGGCCCGAGCGCTGCTCATCCAGGCCTAATTCCCGTGTGGTCAGTAGTTTCGACTGCTTTTCCAGCAATCGCATCACCAGGCTCTCGCCGTAAATGGTGGGCATGGACCCCACCCGGATATCCACACGATTACCCCGGTGGTTGATCTGGATGTGGCCGTCCTGGGGCATGAAGCGTTCGGCGATGTTCATGTCCGCCATGATTTTGATGCGCGAGACCAGGGCGGGATGCAACTGCTTGGGCGGGGGCTGCTTTTCTTGCAATAGACCATCCACACGATAGCGCAACTGCACACTGTCCTCAAATGGCACAAGGTGAATATCACTGGCCCGCTCCCGCAAGGCGGTGGAAATGATCAGGTTGACTAGGTTTACCACCGTGGGTTCGTTGGCCATGACCTCGATGTCATGGAGATTGCGCGTCTCGCCATCCACCGGTTTTTCCGGGTGGAGATTATCGATCATCTGCTCGACCGTGATCTGGTAGGCGGCGGCGATTTTTTCGAGAATTTCACTGAGCGGGGCGATGATTTCTTCCACCTCACATCCAGTCAGTAACCGCAAGTCATCAATTACCACCTGGTTGCCGGGGGCCGAGGTGGCGATCCAAAGGACATCCTGCTTGATTTCGAGGGGCAGGATGCGGTGCTGCTTGGCAAAATCAGCGGGGACCGCCCGGAGCACTTCGGGGGACACTTCCAGCCGGGCCGGGCCAGCGGACCGCG
>CAIZWI010000328.1 GCA_903936645.1 uncultured Verrucomicrobia subdivision 3 bacterium | reverse complement strand
GCCCAGATGGCGACGTCTATTACCTCCGCCATGCCCCCAACCAAAAGGCCAAACCAATCGTTCTGCTCCACTGTCCGGTCTTCTGATTAATGTCTCCTTTTGCTCGCACACAAAATTCTCCTTTTGAAAACTACACGACAAGCGTCCAGAAATTTCTGGCCATCCCAGGCTTTTGCAGGTAAACTGCAAATACCCGCATTGCCCGGTTTCAATGCGGGTATTTGATGGTTTAGCACGTGGGTCTTAACTCCCACTTCGCGATGCATATTCAGGAGACAATCGATTACGGTCAGCAGCTCGTCGGCGATTAGCCAGCCACCGGTCGCCGGGGGGCGGCGCAACGATGACACCGACCAAACCGGTGGTGCCGGCTCATAACCAGGCGACTATTCCACGAAAAACAGCGAAGAACCGCCATTGCCATCCCGGCCAAAAGGCCGCAGCCTGAGATCAGGCATGAAAGTATGTTTGACGATTCTGTTCGGAGCCTCTCTGTTATACAGTTTAGCGCCGGCGGCGGATTTTGAATTTGTGGTGATCGGCGACACGCGCCCGCGCCTGGAGAGCGAGAGCTTCCGCCCGTTCGAAAGCCTGATTGCAAAAATCAACGTGCAGCAGCCGGCCCTGGTGGTGAATGTGGGGGACTTGATTTATGGCTATGGCACCACGGGCAAGGAGCGGCAGTGGGACAACTACCAGGCGGTCATTAAAACCATCCAGGCGCCTTACCACCAACTGCCCGGGAACCACGATACGCACTCAAAGGCCGCCCGCAAGATTTACGGCCAGCGCTTTGGCGTGTTCTATCAGTCCTTTGATTATGGCGATTGCCATTTTGTACTGCTGGACAATTCCGAGCAAGAACGCTGGGGTTATCTGGGGCCAGTGCAACTGGCGTGGCTGCGGAACGATCTGCAGCAGACGCCGGCCCGGCAGGTCTTTGTCTTTCTCCATTTCCCGGTGTGGGAACCGGAGCGGGTCACCCCGGAGTATTATGAGTTCTGGCGGAAGACCCTCCAGCCACTCTTTAAGGCCTCCCGGGTGCGGGCCGTGTTTGGCGGCCACTATCATACTTATGGCCCCACCCGCGAATTTGACGGCATTCACTATTACATCACCGGCGGGGGTGGCGCGGAGTTGATCCCCTCATACCAGAAATCCGGGGGTGTTTACCATTATATGAAGGTCCATGTCATGGGTGACAGCCTGGATGTCCGGGTGGTCACCCAGCATGGGGAATTATCGGATGCCGAGGCGGACATGATGAGCGGTCTGCAATTCGCCGACCGGAATGTTTCACGGATTGGTCTGCCAGCCAGTTGGTCGGAGCTGAAAGCGGGCAAGTTGTTCACGGTGACTTTGAACAATCCCAATCATCAAACGATGAACGGTTCGGCGGAATGGATCCTGGACGACCGCGCTTTTGCCGTGGCACCCCGGCGAATCGCAATCGGGGTTCCGGCCGGCGGCTCAGCCCAATACCATTTTACCCTCCAGGCCCGGCAGGATGCGGTCACCCTCCAGTCGCTGCCCCGGCTGGAATTCAATGTGGCCGCCGGCCAGACGCGCCAGCGCTTCCATCGCGACATTCGCTTTCTTCAGGAGCTGAGCACGCCGCACCGGGATGGTCCAAACGCCGATGGGGGCTGGGGGCCCGCATTAAAACTGGGTGAGGGCTCCGCCCTGGCCGCGGAACTGCGCAGTGGCTATGATGCAACGAACCTTTACTTGAAGCTCACGGTTCCCAAGTGTGACGCGGGCGAGGCGAAGGAATTAGGTTTTAGCGACGAAGTGCAAATCGGGCTGGCCCGCCGTTTGAATGCTGAGGCGTTCGGCAGCGATCTCCTGCGCCTGGGCTGGAACGCCGACGTCCAGGAGGCGCGGGACCGCACACCGGGCCCCAAGCCCGGGGCCATCCTCAGTGGCACGACCAGCATTTGCCGGAGCGAAGGCCAGCGCACCACGTATGAAATGGCCATCCCGTTGCGACTGCTTAAAAAACTCAACGTCGCGGCGGGCAGCCGTTTGATCGTGGATGTATCCTTCCCCGTGCCGGAGGCGGCTGCATCCGCCAGTGCGGTCGCTGCCCCGCCCGTAAACACCTTCAGTTTCCGGGTCCGCTACGGAATCGATTCACTGGCGCCCGTCTATTTCGTGGAATTAAACTTCGGGCCAAAACGGTGATCCGGGAATCCCTGCCCGGGCGCGGCTGGCCAGTCGTGGAGCCTGGGTGAGCCCGGAAATCCCAAAATTATTTCAAACTCTCGCCCCAAACAAGGCTCCGACACCCGCCGTCAAGGCCATGGCCAGCGCGCCCCAGAAGGTGACGCGCGCGACTGATTTCCACACCGGCGATCCCCCGGCACGGGCAGCCAAAGCCCCTAAAACCGCCAGGAAAAGGAGGGAACTCCCGGAAACCACCCCCACGAGCCAGGCGGCTGGCACCACCAAAACGAGCAATAACGGCAGGATGGCCCCCATGGTAAACATGCACGCGGAAGCCAGGGCCGCTTGGACCGGCCGGGCGCTCAAGGTATCGGAGATGCCCAACTCGTCGCGCGCATGCGCGCCCAGGGCGTCGTGCGCCATTAATTGCACGGCGACCTGTTTGGCCAGTTCGGCATCCAAGCCGCGCTCGACGTAGATCGCGGCGAGTTCAGCCGTTTCCAAATCAACCTCCGTCGCGAGCTCCTCGCGTTCCCGCTCCAAATCGGCATTCTCAGTATCCGCCTGGGAACTCACCGAAACGTATTCACCAGCCGCCATGGCCATCGCCCCCGCCACCAGCCCCGCCAAGCCCGCCACCAGCACACTGTTGCGACTGGCCTCCGCCGCAGCCACGCCCACAATCAAGCTCGCGGTGGAAACAATCCCGTCATTCGCGCCCAGGACAGCGGCCCGGAGCCAGCCAATGCGGTGAGTGCGGTGGTTTTCAGAAGTTTTCATAAATGTTTAGCGGCAAAGAACATGGTTAAGCTTATCTCAAAACTCATCCCAAGGCGAATTTTCTCCCAGCGGGCGCTCCCGCTCGAGCAATCTCCTTGGCGGCCCCCGGAACGGCCGGCATATTCACCACATGAAACTCGGTGTCGCCTGCACGGTCATGGCCGCCTTTGGGGCCGCTGCCCCCGGACGGCTCTTGGCGCGCGATTTGACCGTCGGGCCCGGCCAGGCATTCGCCCGCTTGGAAGAGGCGCTGGCCCAAGCCCAGCCGGGAGATGTCATCCCTATAGGGGTCACCCATAAGAACGGTCGTTTTTTCGATGGAGACCATAAAGGTGGATTAATGGTATTGCCTTATGATCTGGTGAAACGGCGGTTGTTGGCCGGCTGGTAAGGTGCCCCGGTTACATTTGGTCCGCCGCCATAATCCCCCCTTGCCCTGCATCCGCTCTTGGCCATAATGCGTCAATTTGACCGGCCGCCCCCGCCAAAACGACGGCATCCTTGGTTCAGATCCTGTCAATTTGGGCCTATTTCATGATCTTTTACGCTATTTCACAGTTTTACACGTTCCCCCGCATTTCCCCCTCTGGCCAGGCGGGCAGGCCCACCCTTCAGGCCGGCGGCAGGCGGCGGGCAAACTCCCGGCAGGCGGCCGCCACGTCAGGGGCATTCAGAATGGCCGACACAACACAAATGCGCTGCGCACCGGCGGCGAGGACATCGTCCAGATTGTTCAGGTGGATGCCGCCAATCGCAAACCACGGCACCGTCACCTGGGCCGCCGCCCAACGAACGTAGTCCAGGGTCACCGGCCGGGCGGTGGGTTTGGTCCCCGTCGCGTACACCGGGCCGATCGCAATGTAGTCCGCCCCCGCGGCCAGCGCCCGCGCCGCTTGCGCCGGCGCATGGGTGGAGAGCCCCAATTGCCAACGGCTGCCCGGCTCCCGCAATTCATCGACATGCTGGTGCCCGGCATCGAAAAAGTCTTCCTGGCCCAGATGGCACAGTTCCGCCCCCAGTTCCCGGGCCAGAGCCAGATGGTCGTTGATCACCAGGCGCACGCCCGCCGCTTGGGTGACCGGCAGAATGACCTCGGCCAGCCGGCGAACGTCTTCCAGCGGCGCGTTTTTGGCGCGCAACTGAATCAGGTCCGAGCCGCCATCGCAGAGTTGCCGGGCGATCAGCGCAGGGTCGCGGCCCGCAAGGTAGGCGGTGTCAACAAACGTGTAGAGGCGGCAGTCCGCCAGCGATTTCATGGCCGGTATGATAATGATTCAACGCGTGCGGGCAAATGCCATCCGCAGGAACCACGGGGCCTGGCCGGCCAGGGCCATGAGCGGGTCTTGCAAGGGCCCCGTGAGCAGCAGGGTCTGCAAGTGTCGGGCCCAAAAAAGTCGCCGGGCAAATTGCTGGTCACAGCGCTGGGCGATTTCCCGCCGCGCCTCCGCCCAGGAGCATTCCCCCGCGCTCCAGGCCACCAGCGGCGCCACCGCCAGTTCGGCGGACTCAAAGGCCATCGACATGCCGTTACCAGTGACCGGCGGGATCATGGTAACCGCATCGCCAATACAGACTTCCGGCCGTACCGCCGCCCGCACCGGTTGCAGGGACAGTCCCGCCACCGCGCAAAAGGACTGGTCATCCAACGTGGCGCCGGCCAGCCGCTGGTGCAGGGGGGAACCAGGCTGCCCTAATAACAATTGCCGCGCCGCCGTGGGCGCAGTGGACTCTGCCGGATCCCGACGGAACAGCCCGCAGACGTTGACCTCGTCATTTTCAATCCGGCACAATCCCACATAGCCCCTGGGCGAAAAATGCATTTCCAAATCGGCCGTGAGCGGCACCTTGCGGGCATGGATCTTCAGCCCGAACCAGCGCTGGCCCGCAGCGGCCGCCGGTCGCCGGCCGCTCGCGCGCACCCACCCTTCCCCAACCGGTGCCAGATCCAGCCGCCGCCCCGCCTGTAAATCACCCCCCAACCGGCGGAACTCATCAGCCAGCCGGGCATCCATTTGCCACCGGGACAAACACAGCGCCGGCATCGGCAGTCGCTGGGCGTTGGCCATGTGCCGGGTGGAACCTAAAGCGATGGTCCGCGCCGGCACCGCCCCCGCAGTCGCCAGCGCCTGCCCCACGCCCAGCCGCTCCAAAAACTGCTGGCCCCGGCCACTCACAAATTCGCCGCACACCCGGTGGCGCGGATACTGCCCCGCCTCATGAATCGTCACCGGCACGTTTTGCTGGCGCAGGCCAATGCCCAGCGCCAGACCCGCAAGGCCGCCGCCAAGAATGATGAGGGGTTGATGCATGGCACGCTACCGCCGCCGCGCGACAAATAAATGGCTGAAGCAGCCACTGCGCCGCTCCGTCAATTCCCAACCGGCAGCATCCGGCCACCGGGCGGACAATTCGCGACCGCGAAAACCAGCGCGCACACTGACCGTGCCATCATGCACCGTCACCGCATTACAGCCAATCAAGCGCAACAATTGCCCGCACACCCAGGGTTGGGCAAAGCGATGCGGCTCCACCGCAATGAACAAACGCGTCTGCCCGGCGATCTTCGCCAGCAGCCGCGCCAGGGCCGCATCCTCAAAGTGGTGCAGGAAGAGGTTCGCCACCACGGCGGCCGGCGGCTCCGCCATTGGCGGGGCGGCAAACACATCCGCCACCACCGTGTCCACCTCCCAGCCCAGCCGGGCGCAGGCCGCCAGCGTGGCCGGGGTCACAATATTCTGCATATCCAGCAAAGTCGCCCGGGGCTGGCCCCAGGGTGTCGCCCAACTACGGACTAGTTGCCGAAAGAACTCCCCATCCCCCGCCCCGATTTCCAGCAGCCGCCCCGCTGCTTCCGCCGGCAGGTGTTGCTCCAGCGCCCGCCGCATAATGCGATGGTTGCCCATCCAGGCATTGACCCGGCGCAAATCCCGGCGGGAGCCCATCGCCCGCGGATCCTCCGGCGGCAGCGTATCCAGCAATTCAGGTTCAACCAGGCGCGACATGAGCGGTTTAGGATTTCACTTCCAGCAGGGCGCCGTGACAACTAAAACCCGCGCCAAAAGCACACATCCACCAGTTGCCATCGGGCACCGGTTCCTGCAAGGCGCGCTGCAGTACAAAATAAACTGTGGGGCTGCTCAGGTTGCCATATTCCCGCAAAACCGATGTGCTGTGCCGAACCTCCGCCGGCGCGAGGCCCAGGTGGGCGCCCAAGGCCAGGAGCACATCCCGGCCACCAGTGTGCAGGACCCAGCCGTTAATATCCGCGCGCGCCCGGCCACTGGCCGCCAGAAACTGCGCCAGCAACCGTTCGGCCGCCAACCCCGCCATCTGGGGCACCTCGGGGCGCAGGACATTGCACAACATGCCGTTTTGGTGGCGAAAGCGCAGAAACTCCCGCTGCTCGGGAGCATGGGCGGAAATTGCCGCCTGCCAGTGCACCGCACGGCGGCCGGCCAGCGGCGTGCTGGACAATACGGCCGCCCCCGCCCCGTCGCCAAAGAGACAGGCGCTGATCAACACCCCCGGATCGTTATCGAGATAAAACGCCGCACTGCAAACCTCCACGCAAATGGACAGGACTTTGCGGGCCCGTCCGGCGGTGAGGATGGACTCCGCCGTGCGCAAATTAGGCAGCGCAGCCCCGCACCCCTGCCCCACCAGGTCCAGCGCAAAAACGTCCGGCCGCAACCCAAGTTGCTCACTCACATAACTGGTCAATCCGGGACACAAATACCCCGTGCAAGTGCTGATGATCACCGCGTCCATCTCCTCCGCCAGACAACCCGCATCGGCCAGCGCCTTGCGGGCGGCAGCCGTCGCCAGCGCGGGGGCATGCCGGGCAAATCGCGCTTGCAGGGCATCGGGGTTTTGGGCAAACACCTCGGCCAGCGTGTCCAGCGCCAGATGCCGGGTGGCAATCCCGTTATCCGCACCAAGCACCTTCCGGAGAATGGCTTGGGACCGTGGCTCCAGCTGTGGCAGCACCCCGGATTCCTTCAGGGCTTCCCAGCAGGCGGACTGCGTGTAACCTTGCGGCGGCGTGGCCGTGCCGATTCCAATAAAAAACATCCCGGGGACTCTAATGCACGTTCCCCCAACGCGCCACCGGTAAAACGCAAAACGGCGGCGGAACGCGTCCGCCGCCGTTGCGCACTGTCCAAAAAGCTTACTTCAAACCAACGAGGTAACCAAACCGGGCCAGAAATTGATCGGGCGTCTGGTTGACCACCGCCGCCAGCTTGGCGAGTTGCTTCGCGTCCTCGAAATCTTCCCGTTCCAGGCGGATCATGTACGCGCAGGCGCATTCGTAGGCCTCGCCATCCACATTCACCTTGCGGTTTTGCATGCGGCCCGTCTTGGGGTCCAGCATGTTGTCAAACGGCAGCGGATTCATTTTGCCATCCACAAAGCTGATGATGGCCCCGTATTTCTCGGATTCAGGCGAGAGAATGAACTTCACGGCCGCATACCCCAGATCCCGGGTGTATTCCGCATCAAAAGGAATGGGGTCGGCACACCGGAGCTCATAACCCAGATCCTTGTCGATGAAGGCCATCTTAATACCAAGCTTTTCCAGGCGCTGGGTGAGCAGTTCCTTCATGAGCCGGCCAAATTCAATTTCGCCCAGCCGCAAATGACCGTGGTCATCACGCACAACCTTGCCAAAACGTTCCAACTGGCCCTCCGGCAGGGCCTCGAGCAAGCCCCGCTCCCCCATGGATTCAATCAAGCCCTCCGCCAGCACCGCAATCCCGTAATGACCGCCCTCGGCGCGCCGCTTGATGATCGAGCCAATGATAATGTCACACACTTCATCGACCGTGACGACCCGGCCGCGGAATTCTTCCGAAATGATGGCCAGCGTGGCCGCCGCCGCCTTGGCAATCCCCAAGGCCAGATGCCCCGCCGCCCGGCCCATGCTCACAATCAGATACCAGCGCGAGGTGGTGCGGGCGTCCTCCATCAGGTTGCGCACCAGAAACACCCCGTAATGGCGGGCGGTTTCATAACCAAACGTCGGCGTGGAGCCCGGCAGGGGCAAATCGTTGTCGATCGTCTTCGGAACATGCGCCACCTTGATTTTGCCCAGGCTGCGCTTGGCCACTACACTGGCGGAAAAAGCCGTGTCATCGCCGCCAATGGTCACGAGCGCCGTGATGCCAAGCTTTTCCAGCACCATGAACAGATTCTTCATCTGTTCCTCCGACTTGGTCGGGTTCGTGCGGGCCGTGCCCAGAATGGAACCGCCGCGCAGGTGAATGTCTTTCACATCGCGAATGGCCAGCGGACGGATCTGGCTCATGTCGCCCGCGGCCAGCCATTTGAAACCATCCCGAAAGCCAATGACTTCGTAACCTTGATTAATGCCTTCAATCGTCGCGGCGGCGATCACGCCGTTCAAGCCGGGGGCGGGGCCACCGCCGACCAGGATTCCCAATCTGCCTTTGCTCATGTGATATAAACGTTTTGGTTGGCTGTATGTGTTGGCTCGCAAACCTTGCGAGGGAGTTAAGTTGCGTTAGTTTTGACGGAAGGTCTGGAAAATTCAATTCCATTCTTGGCTTATTCCCACCACACTCCGCCCCATGCATCGCGCTGTTTTTTTGGACCGGGATGGCACCCTGATTGCCGAGAAGCATTATTTGCACCGCGTGGCGGATGTGGAAATCCTGCCGGGCACCGGCCCGGCCCTGCGTACCCTGGCGGAAGCCGGCTATTTGCTATTCATGGTCACCAACCAGTCCGGCATCGGCCGCGGCTACTTCACCCCGGCGGACGCCGAAGCGGTCAACGCGCACCTCTGCGCGGAACTGGCCCGGGACGGGGTCCGCTTTGAGCGCATTTTCATGGCTCCCGAAGCCCCCGACCAGCCCAGCCGGGGGCGCAAACCCTCGCCGCAGTTTCTTTTCGACGCCCGGGACGAGTTTCACATTGACCTGGCGGAAAGCTTTATGATTGGCGACAAACTGATCGACCTGGAATGCGGCTGGAATGCCGGCGTCAAAAAAAGTATTTTGCTCCGCAGCGGTTACGGGGCTGCGTTAACGTTGGCGGAGGCCGACAAACTCACCCGGGCGATGGTTTTTGATGATCTGGCCGCGGCGGCCACCTGGATCCGGACCTCCGCCACTGCCCAGTAACTACTTGGTATGGTTTAATTGATCTAAAAAATGTGCGGCATCATTGGATACATCGGTAAAAAGAACGCCACCCCCATCCTGTTGGAAGGGCTGCGGCGGCTGGAATATCGCGGTTACGACAGCGCCGGGGTGGCGCTCACCGATGCGGGTGCGCTTAGCCTGCGGAAAAAACTCGGGAAAATTGACGAAGGCCTGGCGCCATTATTGCGCGAACAACCGGTGGCCGGCCCAACCGGCGTCGGCCACACCCGCTGGGCCACCCACGGGGTGCCAGCGGATAAAAATTCGCACCCCCACCTGGACGAGACCGGCCGCCTTGCCGTGGTTCACAACGGCGTGATTGAAAACTATGAGGCCCTCAAGCAAAAGCTAACCCGCGCCGGTTGCACGTTTAAATCCGACACCGATACCGAAGTACTGGCGCAATTGATTGGGAGTTACCTTAAGCAAATGCCATCCAGCGATGCCCCATCGCTCACCCGCGCCGTGTGCGCCGCCGTGGGCGATGTCATCGGCACCTACGGCATCGCCGTCATCAGTGCCGACCACCCCGGAGTCATGGTGGGCGCCCGCCGTGGCTCACCGTTGATCATCGGGATCGGCCAGCACGAAAACTTTTTGACCAGTGACGCCAACGCGATTGTGGCCCATACCCAAAAAGTGGTCTACCTCAACGATTACGATGTCGCCACCATCACGGCCGGTGGCTTTGAGGTCGAAAACCTCGGCCCGGAATCGGCCAGCGTGCAAATCAGCCAGCTGGAATTTGACGCCGCCGACGCCCAGCGCGGCCGCCATGCGCATTTCATGCTCAAGGAAATTCATGAGCAACCCCAAACCGTCCTCAATGCCCTGCGCGGGCGCCTGGATTTTGCAGCCGCCACCGCCAAATTCGGCGGGCTGAACCTCACGGCGGCAGAATTGCGCGGCGTGGACCGCATCATTATTGCCGCCAGCGGAACAAGCTGGCACGCCGCGTTGGTGGGGGAATATCTGATCGAGGAATTCGCCCAAATTCCGGTTGAAGTCGAGTATGCGCATGAATTTTGCTACCGCAATTGTCCGCTGGAAAAAAACACCATCCTGCTGGTGTTGTCCCAGTCCGGTGAAACCGCCGACACCCTGGCGGCCCTGCGGGAAGCCAAACGCCGCGGCCACCGAGCCCTGGCCATTGTCAACGTGGTCGGCAGCACCATTGCCCGCGAGGCTGATGGCGGCATTTACATGCACGCCGGCCCGGAAATCGGCGTGGCTTCCACCAAAGCGTTCGTCTCCACCCTCACGGTGCTCGTTCTGCTCGCCGTGCATTTGGGCCGCTTGCGCATGCTGGCCGCCAAGCGCGCCCTGGAAGTACTGCACGCCCTGAACGCACTCCCCCAACAACTCGAAACGATTCTGGAACAAACCGGGCCTTTGCAAAAACTCGCCGAAAAATATGCCGGGGCGAAAGACTTTTTCTATTTGGGCCGGGGCTACACGTTCCCAATCGCTTTGGAAGGCGCGCTCAAGCTCAAGGAAATTTCCTACATCCACGCCGAAGGCTATTCCGCCGCGGAAATGAAACATGGTCCCATTGCCTTGATTGACCCGGAAACCCCCACGGTCTTTCTCGTGCCCCAGGATGCCATGTATGCGAAGACCCTCGCGAATCTGGCCATGATCCGCGCCCGCAAAGGCCCGGTCATTGCCCTCGCCACCGCCGGCGACACGGGCATTCAGCGGGTGGTGGATGACGTGATTTACCTGCCCCCAACCCTGGAGGCCCTGTATCCCATTCTGGCCACGGTCCCTTTGCAGTTGTTTGCCTACTACATCGCCCTCGCCCGGGGGTGCGATGTGGATAAACCGCGCAATTTGGCCAAGAGTGTGACCGTGGAGTGAGCCGCCGCGGGCAAGGGATGGGAAAGCGGCTTGCAGAATTCGGCGAAGCGCCTATGCTGTCAACCATGAAGGCAACCTTGGTTGACGCAACCACACATGAGCGGATCGCTGCCCTTGGGCAGAGCGTGCTGAACGGCGGAAAAATCACCCGTGCCGACGCGGCCTGGCTGTTTGAACTGGAAACCACGGCGGACATTTTTGACCTGATGGCTTGGGCCAACCGCGTGCGCGAACATTTCAAGGGCAATAAAATCCACCTCTGCTCCATCGTGAACGCCAAGGCCGGCGCCTGCTCGGAGAATTGCAGCTTTTGTGCGCAGTCCTCCCATTACCAGACTGGGTCGCCCAAATACGGTTTTGTGGATCCGGAACCCGTGGCCGCCGCTGCCCACGAAGCGAATTTAAATCAAGTCACCGCCGTGGGCCTGGTCGCCGCGTGGAAAGGCCTCAACGAAGGCCCCATGCTGGATGAGGTCTGCGACCGCATCGCCGAACTCAAGGCCGGCGGCAAAACCCGCCCGGATGCCTCGCTCGGCATCATCCAAAGCCAGAAGGTGGCAGACCGCCTCAAAGCCGCCGGTTTGGAATGTTACGGACACAACCTGGAAAGTTCCCGCCGCTTTTTCCCCAATACCTGCACCACCCACTCTTACGAGGACCGGGTGCAAACCATTGGCTATTTGAAAAAAGCCGGCTTGAAAATTTGTTCCGGCGGCATCATTGGCATGGGCGAAACCCGGGAAGACCGCTGCGACCTCGCGTTCTCCCTGCGCGAGATCGGGGCCAACGTGGTCCCCATTAACATCCTCAATCCCATCAAAGGCACGCCGTTTGAAAAGAATGAGCCCCTGCCCGTCATGGAAATTCTCAAGACCATCGCCTGCTTTCGCCTGATCCTGCCCCGCCAGGAAATCATGATTGCCGGGGGACGCACCATCAACCTGCGCGAGTCCCAGAGCATGGTGTTTATGGCCGGCGCCAGTGCCCTCATGGTGGGCAACTACCTGACCACGCTGAATCAGCCCGTGGAAAAGGACCTGCAAATGCTCCAGGACTTGGGCCTCGATCCCAGTTGGGACAGCCATGACTTCAGCGATCAGGTTGAAGCGGGGTCCGGCTGTGGTTGCGGGGACCAATCTTGCGCCACGGCTTAAACGGGGTTTGCTTACCCGTAACGGTAATCCACCTGGTTTTATTCAAACTCCAGCACCGTAAAAGAGTGGGGCAAAAACTGGTAGCGCATCGGGCCCGGGGCGGCCTTTGCCGAATGCGCCCAGTTGAACATCCGCGGATGAACGCGTTCCGGCGCATCCGCCGTATTAACCGCCCCGAGCTCGGCCGCCAGCTCCTCCACTCTCGCGGTGGGTTGACGCGGGGTAAAACCATCGAAACCGAGCACCGCACTTTCGGGCTGATCTCCCCCGTTAACCACTTGCAACACCAACGGATGCCCCTCCGCACTGCGCTTGGCGGTGACATCCAAAGTATCAGTCGCCGGCGTTAGTTCGGTGTTTACGAGCAGCGGCTGGAAATGGCGGGCGATCATTTGGGTGACATATCCCGGCGGCTGCCACCAGGTCTTTTCCGAATTAAGGAACAGCAACCCCTGATCCCAACCATTGTCGTTCTGCCCATCGGGTTGCAGCGCATTGGCCGAAGTTACGACTGGCACCCGGCCATCGCGTTCGAGCGCATTGATGGTCAGGGCGTTGGCCAGAGCCCGGCTTTGGGTATGGTTCCCCGCATTTAATTCAAAGATTACCACTCGATGCCGGGCTCCCTCGGCCAGGCGCTCCAGTGCGTT
>CAIZWI010000327.1 GCA_903936645.1 uncultured Verrucomicrobia subdivision 3 bacterium | reverse complement strand
TTTCTTCCTTCGCCCGAGCCTTGCCCCGGAGGGGCGCCGGAAATTAGCCGGGGGCACCTGTCCGCCATAGCTCTGTGCGCAGGCGGAAGCTTTGCGCCGCCCCCGGTACCCAGCCCGGAACCATCGCGCCCCGGCAGGGGCGCTGGAAAATGGCGAATCCATGCCATCCCTAGACTGCTAGATGCTTATTATCCCAAAACCCGTGAAAATGAACCTGCCGGAAGAATTTTGTCTCACACCCGATTCCGGCTCAGGCCAATAATTTCTGTTTGCAAACCGGCCGGATTGTTTCATCTTCCCCGCCGCACTGTATGGCTGAAAAACCGAAGAATACTTACGACGAAAGCAAGATTAAGACGCTGTCCTCCCTGGAGCACATCCGCCTGCGCACGGGCATGTACATCGGGCGCATCGGCAATGGCAGCCACCAGGATGATGGCTGCTATGTGATGCTCAAGGAGGTGGTGGACAATACCATTGATGAATTCATCATGGGGCACGGCAAGGAAGTGCAGATCACCATGGCGGCCGGCGGCCGCATCACGGTGCGCGATTTCGGCCGGGGCATTCCGCTGGGCAAAATCGTGGACTGCGTCTCGAAGATCAATACCGGGGCCAAATACAACGATGATGTCTTCCAGTTCAGTGTGGGGCTCAACGGCGTGGGCACCAAGGCGGTGAACGCGCTCTCCAAGTATTTCCTCGCCCGCAGCCATCGGGACGGCCAGTTTGCGGAGGCGGAGTTCAAGCAGGGCAAACTCAAAAAGGAAAACACGGGGGCGACGAAGGAGCCCAATGGCACGCTGATCGAATTCGAGATCGATCCGGAGATTTTCAAGGACAGCGAGTTCAAGCTGGAATTCATTGAGCGCCGCCTGCGCCATTACAGCTACCTGAACAACGGTCTGCGCCTGGTGCTGAAAACCCCCGAGGCCGCCGAGCCGAAGGTGTTTCAATCCCGCCACGGGCTGATGGACCTGGTGATGGAGGATCTCACCGCGGATGGCAGCGAGCCGATTTATTCGCCGCTGCATTACGCGAGCAAGACGCTGGAATTTTGCTTCACCCACAGCAACAGCCGCTATGGCGAGACGTTTTATTCGTTTGTGAACGGCCAGTTCACCAGCGATGGCGGCACGCATCTGAGCGCCTTCCGCGAAGGTTTGCTCAAGGCGGTGAATGAATATTGCAATGGCAAGTACGAGGGCGACGACGTTCGCGAGGCCATGGTCGGGGCGGTGGCGATCCGGCTGAAGGACCCGCTCTTCGAGTCCCAGACCAAGAACAAGCTGGGCAATACGGAGATCCGCACCGAGCTGGTGAACTCCGTGCGCCAGGAATTGCTGCAATTCTTCCAGCGCAACCAAGCGATTGCGGAGAAGATCATGGAGAAGGTGAAGGACACCCAGCAGTTGCGCAAGGAACTGCAGGAGGTCAAGAAGCTGGCCCGCGAGCGTGCCAAGGCGATCACGTACCGCATTCCGCAGCTCAAGGACTGCAAGCAACATTTCGACCAGAAAAAGGACAAGGGCCGGGGCAGCATGGTGTTCATTTGCGAAGGCCAGTCCGCGGCCGGTTCGATCACGAGCTGCCGCGACGTGAACAACCAGGCCGTGTTTGTGCTCAAGGGCAAACCGCTGAATGTCTGGGACCTCAAGCGCGATGTGATGTACAAGAACGACGAGATGTACAACCTGATGCAGGCGCTGAATGTGGAGGACAACACGGAGGGACTGCGCTATGAGAAGGTGATTCTCGCCACGGATGCGGATGTCGACGGCATGCACATCCGCAACCTGATGATCACCTACTTTTACCGGTTCTTCGAGCAGCTCGTCCATGATGGCCATGTGTACATTCTGGAAACGCCGCTCTTCCGTGTGCGCAACAAGGAGAAGACGATTTATTGTTACAGCGAGGCCGAGCGCGAAGCGGCCATCAAGGAACTGGGCACCAAGCCGGAAATCACCCGGTTCAAAGGTCTGGGCGAAATCAGCCCCAAGGAGTTTGCGCAATTTATCGGCAAGGGCATGCGCCTGAGCAAAATCGAATACTCGGCCCGCGCGGAGGCCGCCGGGATTTTGACCTTTTACATGGGCAAAAACACGCCCGAGCGCAAAGACTACATCATGGACCGCCTGATTGTCCCGGTGGAAGATTGAGGTGGTTAGCAGTCCTATCAAAACGACTCCTCCGCGCAAGAACATGGGGTTCCCCGCCAGGCGTTATGGCTGGGGCTGGGGACCGTCCGGCTGCGGGCAGGGTTGGGTGTTTTTGCTGGGCTGGCTGGGGGTGTTTTACGGTGGCATTTACGGGCTGCGGGCGGACCGGCATCCCGCCCGCTTCGCGGTTCACCGGGTGGTCATGATCCCCGTTCTGCTCAGCGTTTGCCTGCTCCAAGGCGAAACGCACGGCGGGTATTGGGGTGGTAAATAGCCAGCCAGGCGGCTGGGAGAGGCTGCCTGGTGGGGAGGTTTGGACTGGGGATAGTTAACGCGGCGATTCCGCCGGGCGGGCCGGAAAAAAAACTTTGTTCCCCGGGCGGTTTGTTGTTCAATTTTGAGGTAGCTTAATCACAATGAAAAAAGTCGCGATCGTGGGTGCGTCCGGTTATTCGGGCGAGGAACTGGTCAAACGGATACTAAACCATCCGTTGGTGGAACTGGTGGCGGTGACCTCGCGCCAAAATGCCGGGCAGACGCTGGCCCAGGTGTTTCCCAAGTTTGCGAGCCATCCGCGCACGAAGACGCTGCGGTTCACCGAGCCGGATGTGGCGGGGCTGGCGCAGGCGGCCGAGGTGGTGTTTCTGGCGCTGCCGCACGGCGTGGCGGCGGAATTTGCGGTGCCGCTGCTGGCGGCCGGGTGTACGGTGATTGATTTGAGCGCGGATTTCCGGCTGAAAAGCGCGGCGGTTTACCAGGATTTTTACGCCCACGCGCATCCCGCGCCGGAATTGCTGGCCAAAGCGGTTTACGGTCTGCCGGAGATTCACCGGGAGGCGATCAAGCATTCGTCCCTGATCGCCTCGCCCGGCTGTTATCCCACGAGCATATTGCTGCCGATTATTCCGCTGATCAAAGCGGGGTTGATCCAAACCACGGGGATCATCGCCGATTCCATGAGCGGCGTCACGGGGGCGGGCCGGAAGGCGGAGGTGGATTATTTGTTTTGCGAATGCAACGAAAGCGTGCGGGCTTATGGGGTGCCGAAGCACCGGCATTTGTCGGAAATCGAGGAGCAACTGGGGCTGGCGGCGGGCACGCCGGTGACCATTCAATTCACGCCACACTTGATTCCGGTGAACCGGGGCATTCTCTCGACGCTCTACCTCACGCCGGCGAAACCTTTGACGACGGCGGCCGAGGCGGAGTCGCTGAATGCGCAGATCGCCGATTGTTATGCGACCGCCTATGCGAACGAGCCGTTCGTGCGCGTGCTGACGGGCAAGGCGCTGCCGGACACCAAGAATGTGACGGACACCAATGTGTGTGAACTGGCGTGGCGGCTGGATGTGCGGACTGGGCGTTTGCTGGTGATCAGTGCCGAGGATAATCTGGTGAAAGGCGCCAGCGGCCAGGCCATCCAAAGCATGAACATCTGGTGCGGTTTCCCGGAAACCACCGGGCTCTTGTGACGCGGGCACCGGAATGGAACGCGGCCGACTACGCGGCCAATTCCGCAGTGCAACTGGCCGGGGCGCGGGAACGCCTGGCGGCCCTGCCCTGGCGCGGCGACGAGCAGGTGCTGGATGTGGGCTGCGGGGATGGCAAGATCACGGCGGAAATGGCCCGGCGGGTGCCACGCGGTTCCGCCACGGGCATTGATGCTTCGGCCACGATGATAGCCTATGCCCAGGCTCAATTTCCCGGGCTGGCATTCCATGTGATGGACGCGCGGCGGATTCAGTTTGCCCACCCGTTTGACCTGATTTTTTCGAATGCGGCCCTGCATTGGGTGGATGATCAGGAGGCGTTTGTGCAGGGGGCGGCGCGGGTGCTAAGGCCGGGCGGGCGGCTGGTGGTCTCCTGCGGGGGACGCGGGAATGGCCAGGCGATGGTCGTGGCGCTGCATGGGGTGATGCGGCGGAAACGCTGGCGGGACTGGTTTCGCGGGATGTCCCTGCCCTATTTTTTTTACCGCCCCGAGGATTACCGGGGCTGGCTGGGCCGGGCGGGTTTCCAAGCGGTGCGGGTGGAACTCACCGCCCGGGAGGCGGCTTATGCCGGGCGGGCGGGCCTGGAGGCCTGGCTGCGCACGGCCTGGCTGCCCTACACCCAGCGGGTGCCGGAAGCGGAGCGCGGGGAATTCATCACGGCCGTCGCCGAGCGCTATGCGGCCAGCCACCCGCCGGATGCGGCCGGTCAGTACTGGGTGCGGTTGGTGCGGTTGGAAATGGACGCGGTGAAATAGGCGTCCGGAGTTGTTCCATCAGCCCGCCGGAGGGGTTGGGGTGGGGGCGACCGGTGGCGGGGAGGCAACGGGCTTGGTGGCCAGCACTTTCAGCTCGCGTTCCAACTGGGTCACGCGGGTGCTGAGGCGCTCCAAAATCTTGCGGGTTTCGACGGGCACGTTGACGCAGTCCTCACAATGATGGCGGGTGGCGGGGTTGCCTTTGACGGGGTACTCAAATTTTTTTCCGCAGGCACGGCAGGTGCGCAAGCGCTGACCGGAGGTGACGGGGGTGCTCATTTATATTCGCTTAACAGCCTCGGCTCGCATGCGATATTAGCGCTGGCGTTTTTCCAAGTCACGCACGGAGCTGGTGACGCCACCATCCATCAGGAGGCGGCGGTCCTTGGAGCGGGTTTCACCCACGGCGGTGACCCGAATGGCCGCCTCGTCGGTGACGGGGCATTCGTGTTCGCAGATGCCGCAGCCGATGCACAGCGCGGGGTCCACGTAGGGCCGGCGCAGGGTGATGGGATTGCCGTCGCGCTTGATGATGGTGACTTCGCGGGAGTAAATGGCCTTGGGCGAAACGGGACAGACTTCCTCGCAAACCACGCAGGGGGTTTCCATGGCCCAGGGCAGGCAGCGACCGTAATCGTAAAAGGCGGTGCCCAGCTTGATGGGCCCCTCGTCCTGGAAGGGTCCGGTGCCGGTCTTTTCCTCGATGTTGATGCGCTGGATGGCCCCGGTGGGACAGACTTCACCGCAGAGGGTGCAGTTTACCTCGCAGAAGCCGATCTTCATATTGAGGATGGGGGTCCAGACGCCTTCGATGCCGGATTCCATCAAGGCAGGTTGCAGGACGTTGGTGGGGCAGGTGCGGATGCATTGGTCGCATTTGATGCAGCGGTCGAGGAAATCCTTTTCTTCGACGGAGCCCGGCGGGCGGATGACTTTTTTATCGTAGTTGCGGTCGCTGGCGCCGGAGGTGCGGCCGAAGGCGTAGAAGCCCAGACCGATGAGGGTACCAAGAAAAGCGCGGCGGGCGGGCACGGCGGGCGTGGTGACCTCGCGCTTGAGCTGCGGGAGGAATTTAAAGGAAATGGCATCCTCGGGGCAGTCTTCCACGCAATTAAAACAAACAAAGCATTCGCTCTTGCGCAGCTGGGTATGCGGGTCGGCGGCGCCTTCACAGCTTTTCAGGCAGAGATCGCAGTCCACGCACTTGTTCGGATCGCGGTCGATGCGCCAGAGCGCAACGCTGGACAGCGTACCGAGAAAGGCGCCGAGCGGACAGAGCACGCGGCAGAAAAAGCGGGGGATGAGGACATTCATGCCCACCAGGAACAACAGCATGAAGCCAATGATCCAGGCGCCGACGTGAAAGTATTGCCGGACGTACACGGAGGATGGGAAAAACAAATTGAGCATCGGCAGAATCACCGTGCTCATGGAACGATGGAAGAGGCAGATGGGGTCCAGCCAGCCGATTTGGAGGGTGCCCCCGATGGCCGCCGCGATCATGGCGATGAGGATGACGTATTTTAGCGAATACAATTTTTTGTAGCGGTTCGCCTCAATGCGTTCGCGTTCCTCGGCGCGGCTTTTGCCAAGGAGCCAGCCGGTAAAGTGGTGCAGGATGCCGTAGGGACAAATCCAGTTGCAGAAAATGCGGCCGAAGAGCAGCGTGGGCAAAATCAGGGCGACACTCCACAACAGCCCCATGTAAACCGTGTGGGTGGTGATGGCGGTGGCAAACGCCACGAGCGGGTCCAGTTCCAGAAAGAGGGAGGCGGGGTAGCCCTTGAGATAACGCAGGTCGGTGACAAAGACCAGGAAAAGGAACAGGCTGAAGAAAAACACCTGGGCCACCCGGCGCACATTGCGCAGTTTTAGGAAATCCTGCGGATGGAATTTCACGCCGTTACCTCTTTATGCAACGTGTCTTCCCAATGGATATTTCCGAGGCCGCGGGCATGGGCCTTGTGCAGGTAGGTGAGTTCGGCAATATCGCGTTCCAGCAAATGGGAGTAGCCGTAGGAATCCACGGCCACCATGTCGGTGCCGGCGACGATGGTATTCATGGGCTTCACATCCGAGAGCCGGCCGCCGGTGGGGCCGTTGCTCATGAGCACATTCATGCCATCGAGAATCACGAGGGTGGGCTTCATCATCATCGTAAAATCGGAGACGATGCTGTGGATGTGCTGGTGGAACTGATTGCGCCGGCCACCGAGGAGGCCATACCAATTTTTCGTGGTCATGGAGGCATGGCACAAATTGTGATCCTTGCAGGGGGCGAGGCCGATGACCTTGGTGGCAGTTTTGAAGGGGGCGCTAAAGAAGGTCCAGTTTTTTAAAATCTCGCCTTCCAGTTGGAGCGGAGCGAAGGAACTGGCCTCGGGATACATCAAATCCAGGTTCATTTCCGCGGCCACGGCGGTGAGGCCACTCTTGAAGAAGCAACCGGTGGGTGAGTTAATGGGATTGTCCGCAATAATCACGCGGGCGGCACCGGCTTCCCGGCAGAGTTTGGCCACGGCCCGCAGGGCATCGGGATGGGTGGTGGCGGCGAGCGCGGGGGGACGGTCAAAGGCCACGTTGGGCTTGATCATCACCACATCGCCTTTTTGGATGAAGCGATCCATGCCACCGAGCGCGGTCAGCGCGGCGCGAATGGTTTTTTCGTGCTCGGTGCCGTGGGCAATGGCGAGGGACGGGTAAACTTTGCTGGCCTCCAGGGAGTAATTCTTGAGTTGCTGACCGGTCTCCTTTTGAAAGCCGGGCACATAATGCTTGGGCTGCCATAATTTGCGGGCGGCCAGGCCGGTGCCGGCGACGAGCGCGGTGGTGAGCCCCAGGCGCACGAGAAATTCCCGGCGGCTGACGGCATCCCCATTTTCCGGGGCCAAATCTTGGTTGTTTGCTGCGCTCATAGTTCCTTTAATTCAATCTAGTCACTTTATTTCGCCGCGCAAATATTTTTCCACGAATGTCCGGGCCGCGTCGCCATCGGTCACGTCAAACGTGCCCCCGATTTCCCCCTCCCGCAGGTAAACTACTTTCCACTTGCCGAAGAGCTGGGCGCGGAACAGTTTGCCCCCGGCGATGTCCGGCAGGACCTCGGCCTTGCCGAACTTTGTGCAAAACGTCTGAAAAGACTGCCAGGCCCTGGCCGCGTCGGCCGGGGTGGCCACCATGATAAAGAACGGTATTTCCGCGCCCGCTTTACCGTACTTGGCCTGAAATACGTCGTGCAAGCTGGATTGGCCCTGGGCGTTATCCGGTACATATGCCACACTGCCGGCGATCATGCCTTCCACCGGCAAGCGTCGCCGGCCGGCCAACCCTGAATCATCCACGGGCAAGACCTTGGCCCGGTTTTGCGCGATGGCCTTCGTGACGGCCAGCGTCGCGGGCTTTTGGTCCGAGGCCATGACCTGCACATAGACGGCACCCTGGCGGAAGAAGTACCCCATTTCTCCCGAATAACCATCCGCCACAAAATCCAGCGGGCCACCTTTGGGATCCTTTTCCAAGGCGTACATGCCGAATGCGTCCACGGGGGTGTCGAAGCGGTACTCGTAGACATCCACAAAACTGCCCGTGGCGGCGAGGACGTTGAAGGTGCGGCAGCGCAAGGCGGTGACATTGAAGCTTTGATAGGCGGGTGAGCGGCCGTCGATTTTCTCGTAGAGGTTGTCGGAATTGTAAAATTCCGTGGGCGACATGGGTTTGAGGCCGGGCAGGGCCAGTTCCATGGGTTCGCCGGTGGGGGCGGGCTTGGGGGTGCCGGAACCACCTTCGGCGCCGCCTTCAGCATCGGGTGCCGCGGCGGGCGTGGGCGGTTTGTCGGCCTCGGTTTTGGGTTCCGTAATCGCGTCGCCGGTGGTTTCGGGGCGGGGACTGGCGGTGGTGGCCACGGCGGGGGCGGGGGCGGCGGGCACGGGTGCCGCCTCGCGGACGGTCCCGGTTTTGCCTTCCACGGCCGTGGCGGTGGCTTTCAAGGAGTCGGCCCGGACATCGTAAAGATCGGGATTATAATGCCGGCCCTTGATGGCAATGGCGACGCCGATGGCCACGATGAGCACCAGGATGAAGCCGCCGGAAATCAGCTCAACCGCCGGCACCTGGGTGCGGACGAAGTCACGGCGGTTGCCCGCGCGGGTTGGTTTGCTGGCGGCCATGCAGTCAAATGGAGGCGTCCGCGTTCAAATGAAGTAGCGTTCGGCCCGGCGAATGATTTCGGGATAATCGGTTTTGAACTGGCAGGCGTCGCGCAGCGCCGCGAGGTCCACCCCCGAGGCATCGCGATGCGCGGCGGGCAGTTGTTGGTACCACGCGCGCGCCCGGAGGTCGGCATCCTGTTCGTAATACATGACGAACCGGGAGATATCGCCGAAGGCAAAGGTGAGTTCGCTCCCGAGCCGGTGACAGGCGGCGCAGCCGGGACACATGGTCTGCCGGCTGGCGAACAAGGTTTGGCGGAGCAAATCCAAATGAGCCACCTTGAGGGGGGCTTTGTAAGCGCGGACGGCGGCGACACTGGCGGTGAGGTTGTCCACGTTTTCCATCCGGTTGCAAACGGCGGAGATGCGGGAGTCGCTCCATACGGCCTGGAGCAGGGCCTGATGGGTGGTCAAACCGAGTTTATCAAATTCCGGCAGGCGTTTGGGGGCGTCCGCCGCATTGCGGAGAGTCTTCATGGCAATCAAGCCAATCCCCGCCTGATGGCAGGCTTCCAGGCCCTGGTCAAAGGGATCGCCTTTGGTGAAAAAGGGCGTGTATTTTACCATGATGGCGTCCAGAAAACCGCCTTCGGCCGCCGCCGCCAGGTACTGGGGGGCCATGGGATCGTGACAGGAAAAGCCCACGCGCTTGACCTTGCCCGAGCTTTTCAACTGTGCCACCACTTTCTTAAAGCGGTCGCTCTTCGGCCAGTTGACCGAGTCCGCCCCATAATCCCGGGTGCAAATGCCGTGGATGAAATACAGGTCGAGATAGCTTGTCTGGCAGCGGGCCAGGCGGCGGTCGACCATTTCCAGCAACTGTTCGGGGCCCTGGCGGGGATGGTCCTTGGACACCAGGAACAATTCTTTGCGCCGCTCGGGATATTTGGCGAGCCACTGCGCCACCTTCGTTTCATCCTGCCCATTCCCGTATTGGGACGCGGTGTCAAAATAGCGGATGCCCATGGACCAGCCGAGGTCCAGGTATTCCGGGCTGTAGGCCGGCATGTCGCCGCCAAAAATCAACATGCTGACGTCCGGACCATTTTTGCCCAGCTTGCGGGTGGGCACCGGAGGCGAGCCGGCCGGGAAGCCGCCCGCCGCTGGTGCGGGTTCATCACCCTGGGCGGCCAAGGTGGAGGCCAGCGCCACCCCCACCGGAGCGGTCAGGGCACCGCGCAGGAAATCCCGCCGGGTCAGTTGGGAGGCAGGCGTTTTCATGTTCAGGCAAAATAGCGTTCCGCGCGGCGGACGATTTCGGGATAATCGGTCTTGAAATGACAGGCGTCGCGCAAGGCGGCGAGATCCAATTGGGAGGAATCCCGCACGGCGGCGGGCAGGGCCTGGTAATAATTCCGGGCATCCTGGTTGCCATCCTGTTCGTAATACGTGACGAACCGGGCGATGTCGTGGAAGGCGAACCCGGTTTGAGCCGCCAAGGATTCGCAGGCGGGGCAGCCGGTGCACATGGTGCGGCGGCCGGCCATGATGGTTTCCTTGAGCAGCTCCAAGTGGGCGGTTTTCAGGGGTTCTTTGTAGAGGCGGGCGGCGGCGGTGCTGGTGGACATTTGGTCCACGTTATCGATCATATTGCAAACCGCGCTGATGCGGGGGTCGCTCCAGGCGGCCTGGAGGACGCCTTGGTGGGTGGTGAGGCCGAGCTTGTCGAGTTCGGGCAGGCGCTTGGGCACGTCCTTGGTGCTGCGCATGGTTTTCATGGCCACCAGGCCGATGCCGGCTTTATGGGCGTTGTCCAGGGCCAGATCGAGCGGGCCGCCTTTGGGATAAAAGGGATTGAAGGCCAGCATGATGATGTCAATGAAACCGCCCTCGGCGGCGGCGTTCAAGTAATCGGGGAGGCGGCCATCATGGCAGGAGAAACCGACCATTTTGACTTTGCCGGAGCTTTTGAGTTCGGCGGCGACTTTTTTGTAGGTGTCGCTCTTGGGCCAGTTCAGGGAATCTTCGCCGTATTCGCGAGGTCCGATGCCATGGATGTAAAAGGCATCCAGATAAGTGGTGCCCAGGGCGGCCAGGCGGGTGTCGACCATTTTGAGCAATTGCTCGGGGCCCTGGTGCGGATGGTCCTTGGAGACGAGGAAAATTTCTTGGCGACGCTCGGGATATTTGGCGAGCCACTGGCCGATAATTTTCTCGGACTGGCCGTGGAGGTAGCAATCGGCGGTGTCGAAATAACGAATGCCCATGGACCAGGCGATGTCCAGATAATCGGGGCTGAGGGCGGCCATCATGCCCCCCATGCTGAGCATGGTGACGTGCGGACCGGACTTGCCGAGCTGGCGGCGGGGGAGGGCTTCGGACGCAGCGGCGGCCGGGGCATCGGCGGCGGAAGCGGTGGAGGTCAGCAATGACGGTGCAGCGGCGAGGGCCACCGGCAGGGTCAGGGACGATTTAAGAAAATGCCGGCGGGAGGTACCTGTCTGGTTTTCTTTCATAGATGCGCGGGGTTTTTATTGATTATAGCGGGCAAGGCAAGCCATGGCAACGGGTTTTGGCGTGAAGTCACCGCTGCTTGGCAACGCGGGGGTTAAATAAATATGGGTTGGAGTGGTTACAGGGATTAAGCGCTGGCGCGAGGGCGCACCGGTGGTCCAGGAACTGGCCGAGGTTCAAGAGCGCGGGGCGGTGAGGGCCTGATTTCACAAAGGGGGTAGACCCCTGATGCGCGGTCAAGGTTACAGGAAGAACCGGTGGAAGCCGATCGGGGATTGCCGAGCCAGGGAGGTTCGATCAGGATGAGGGCACCATGAAACGGTACTTGCCATTCGCGCTGACGACATTGCGGTTGTTGCTGGGGCCGTTCGCCCTGGCGGGGGCATGGGCGCACTGGCAGCGCCTGATTTTTCTACCGATCCTGGTGGCGGGCACGCTGTCAGACATTTATGACGGTATTCTGGCGCGGCGTTATGGGGTGGCGACCCCGGCATTGCGCCGCTATGACAGTGTCACAGACCTGATCTATTATCTCTTCGTGCTCGGGGCCATCTGGCAACTGTGCCATGGGGTGGTGGTGGCCAATCGCTGGGCCATTGGGCTGATTCTGGTGCTGGAAACCGTGGTCATTTTGGTTTGTTACCTGAAATTTGGGACCTATCCGGCGACGCATTCCTGGCTGGCGAAGTTTTACGGGCTTTACCTGCTGTTTAGCCTGACCGCGCTGCTGGCCTTTGACGCGGGGGCCTGGGCGATTGTGAGTCTGGCGGGGGTGGCGGCACTGGCCGACGGGGAAATCATCCTGATGCATTTGATCTCGCCGGTGGCGCCGGTGGATGTGAAGACAATTTTTCGGCTGCGCGGCAGGATATGAATGACAATTATGCTGGTTCCCAGCATAATTCAACTCCATGGACCACTTGCCACAGCGACTCGAGCAACGCCACTGGGCCCGGGATAAGCCGGCCAGTTGGCGGGGACCAGCCAGCCTCGCCTTGGTGCTCGGTTGCGGGGCGATAATATTAGCCCCCAGCCTGGGTTCACCCCACCCCGTAATTTGGCTGTTGCTGGGTTGGGCGGGGACACTGGGTCTGAGCGGGGCGGTGCTGGACGGGGCGGTGCCGAGTGTGGGTGAGGATCCGCAGGCGCGGGAGAAACGCCTCCG
>CAIZWI010000326.1 GCA_903936645.1 uncultured Verrucomicrobia subdivision 3 bacterium | reverse complement strand
GTTTATGGAGATAACGGTGGGGTCGGGGTGGCGGGGACAGCCAACAGCGCGACCGTCTCCGGCATTATCAGCGGGGCGGGCGCGTTTACTGTCCGGTGTGGCGTGAATGTCATACCTGCCACGTTTGGCACCCTGACGCTGGGGGGCAACAACACCTTTAGTGGCGCATTAACCATCAATCCCTTTGTCAAAGTGGTGGCAGCCAATGCCAATGCGCTTGGCACGACTGCCGGGGGCACCACCGTTACTGCCGGCGGCGCGCTGGCCTTGAACCTCGGTGGAACCTATGCAAGCGAAGGTTTGACCTTGAACGCTGGAGGCATCGCGGGTGCGGGGGCCTTGGAAAATCTTTCCGGTGCCAATGTCTTCAATGGCAGCCTCACCCTGGCCTCGGCTTCCTCCATCGGGGTCACGGCAGGCAATCTGACATTGGGCGGGGTTATTTCGGGTGCGTTCCCCTTGACCAAGACTGGCCCGGGGGCACTCAGTTTGACGGCGGCTGAGACCTACAGCGCTGGCACCCTGGTTAACGGCGGCACCCTGTATATAATTGGTTCGCTGCCGATTGGTAATGCGGTCACGGTTAACTCTGGGGGTGCTTTGGGCGGTGTGGGCATTGTCAATGGTCCGGTTACGGTGCAGAACGGAGCGTCGCTGGCTCCCGGCGTTGGCTTTCCCGGTAAATTAACGGTGAACGGCCCGCTGAATCTGCTGGGTAATACCACCATGCTGTTGAATAAATCTACTCCCACCAATTCCCAGATTGCCGGGGTGAGCGCACTCGTTTACGGAGGCACGTTAACCGTGACCAACTTGGGCGGAACATTGACCGCCGGTGACACCTTTAAGCTATTCAGCGCCCAAGAATATTATGGTGGCTTCACCACCCTCAATCTGCCGGCCTTGGGGGCCAATCTATCTTGGAGCAACTCTCTGGCCAGCAATGGCTCGCTACAGGTTATTACCAATCCACCATCCGTTAGTTTGGTTCCGATTAAAGTCAGCTTTTCATTCTCGGGTGGTCAACTGTTGTTTTCCTGGCCAGCGGATCACACTGGCTGGCGTCTGGTGGCACAGACCAATAATTTGGCGACGGGGGTGAGTAGCAATACCAATGATTGGTCCCCGGTGAGTGGCTCAAGCGCCACCAACCAGGTGACGATCCCTGTTGACCCGACCAAACCGACAGAATTCTATCGCTTGGTTTACCCGTGAGGGCACCGGGAGATTATTCTGAGGAGATGCCAATAACCACATGAAAAGCCACCCTGGCCGGCGGACCATTCACCGTCCACAAGCCTTCACCCTCATTGAATTATTGGTGGTCATTGCCATTATTGCCATCCTGGCCGCCATGTTGCTACCCGCCCTGGCACGCGCTAAACAACGGGCCAAGGACATCAATTGCGTGAGCAATAGCAAACAGTTCACCCTGGGAATGAACATGTATGTGAGTGATGCCAGCGGAAAGCTCATCAGTTATGGCGACCCATCCGGCGGTTTCAATCTTTGGATTGCCCGCTTGCAAACGAACTATAATTTGCGCGCCACCTCGCGCTGTTGCCCGGCCGCCCCAGAACTGGCGACCTGGGTGGGTATCAACAAGGCCACCGCCAGCAATCCGGATTTGGGCACAGCAGACCATCCCTACCTATGGGACCCGACGGTTTGGGGCGGCATCGGGTCCAAGTTTCAAGGGGGTTATGGGTTGAATGCCTATTGCTATTCCGGCTACAGCACTGCGACGGCATATTTTCAAAAAGAGTCGGCAATCCGACTGCCCACCGCCACACCCTATTTTGCCGATGCCACCTATGCAGATTTTCAACCAAATCCGGGGGATCAGGAAACGCCGTGGGATTTATATAACGGCGGGGATAATGGTCCTGGGGTGGGGCGGGCCGCCATTGCCCGCCATGGCGGCGCCGGCCCCGGGTCGGCACCCCGAAACCTACCCAACGGCACGGGCAAACTGCCGGGCCGCAGTGACTGCGCCTTTGCGGATGGGCATGCAGAAATGAAGAAAATAGATGATCTCTGGGGCTTGCAATGGTCTACCACCTGGCCTGCTGGAAATAATCGTCCACTTTAAGGTGACTTAAAACCATTATACGCCCGCCAAACGCCCAGTGGAATCTCCGTGGCGTTCGAGTTCACCAACTCCCATATAATCGGCCATGCTTAAAAACAAATTGGTCAATGGCGTCGGACCGGCTTTCAGGTAGCGCCCAGTTTGCAAGCTGCCGCCAGCAGAACCCGCCAGCAAGATGGGCAGGTTGGTATGGGTGTGTTGATTGCCATCGGCATTACCGGAACCATAGAGGATCATGGAATTGTGCAGCAGGGAATTGCCATCCAGGTCTTTGGTTTGATCCATTTTGTTGAGGAATTTCCCTAATTGCCGGGCATACCACAGATCGATTTCCATGACCTTGGCAACGATTTCCGGCGCGTTTTGATGGTGGGAAAGATTATGGTGCCCCTCGGTAATGCCGATGTCACCAAAAGAACGATTGCTCCCCTCGCCCGCCAGCATCAAGGTCGCAATGCGGGTAGAATCCGTCTGGAAAGCCAGTACTAGCATGTCAAACATCAACTGGACATGCTCCTCAAAACTGGCCGGAATTCCCGCCGGCGCGTCGACCTGCGGATTCAGCGCCGGCATGCGCTCAGCCCGTTCAATCCGCTGTTCGATCTCGCGCATGCTGGTAAAGTACTGATCCAATTTCTGACGGTCACGCCCGCCTAAATCCTTTTCCATGGCTTTGGCATCTGCCAGGACAAAATCGAGAATGGACCGCTGTTGTTGCTGCCGGCGCTGGAGGTTGGCGGCCCGCTCAGAGGGGGAGCCGGAACCAAATAAGCGCTCAAAAACCAAGCGAGGATTGGGATCGGGGGTTACCGGTTGGGTGGGCGTGTGCCAGGCCAGATTGTATTCATAGGCGCACGAGTAGCCAGAATCGCAATCACCGGCCTTGCGCACAGCGTCGCAACTCAGTTCCAAGGAGGGCAGCCGAGTGAGATGGCCGATGCGTTGGGCCAGCACTTGATCAAAGGAAATCCCGGCATGAATGTCCGAGCCGGCCGTTTTTTTAATGCGCACGCCGGTCAGGAAAGTGCCACCGGCACGGGCATGATCGCCCCCTCCATCCTCGCCCGCAT
>CAIZWI010000325.1 GCA_903936645.1 uncultured Verrucomicrobia subdivision 3 bacterium | reverse complement strand
GGCAAGTGAGCGATATGATCCACAGCGTCCTCGGTGACTTCACTGAAACGGGCGATTTGTTCGCCAAACTCATCTTCAAATTCCTCATACCAATCATAGACTAAATATTCGCGGCTTTTGACCAGCATGCCAAGCCAATCCCAAATTGTGGGCACTGCGGCAACCGCAAAGTCCTCGCCCGCCCGAAAAATATGGCGCACGGCCAGGCGGTTGGCCCGCAAATCTTCATTACAATATAATTTTATGCCAAAATATTTTTTAAGTGGATATGCCGGGCCGTGGTAAGGCTCCCAGAACTCAGCAAACACAATTTTAACATGGTTTCCATTTGCCAGTTCAAATGTGAACTGCCTGGCATCTTCAGGATCAATCAAATCTTCAGCATCCATGTGCACAGCTTCCCCCATTAGGATAGTTGCCACCTAAGGGCGAACAGGGTTTTTAATTCGCTTTTTTGGGTCAGCTTGCGCTCAATGACCCCAATTAGCTCCTCGCGCTGCCGGTCGACTTCATCCTGGGCTTCAAAGAGGGACCGACGGCGCTGGGCCCGCTGGGATTCCAGCACTTTGATCTGTTTCTGGCCGGCCAATTTTTCCTCCAGGGTCAGTGCCGTCGCCGCTGTCCGGCGTGCCTCCCTGATCTTGCGGTCCATTTCTTTGATTTCGCGCTCCAGCCCCAGCTTTAAATCATCCGCCCAGCCTTCGAGCTTGTCGGCTTCGACCTCATAAAAGCGGGCATTGCGCTCGGTGATGCTGCTCTGAATCACGGCCTGACGCTGGCGGGCACTGGCTTCCAGCGCCGCCGGAGCGATGCCCAGGCAGGGGCCAGTCACCGTCCCAGGAAGGGTGAATAAACGCGCGGCGGCTCCAGCCTCCAGCGTGGAGCCGGCATCGGTAACTGCACTAAAAATCAAATGATCCTCCGACTGGTCGAGCGAATCCACCGTATAACGAGTCAACGTCAGCCAGCCCGATTGCCCGGTAAAGGGCTCAAGCACGCTGATAATGCCGCCATAATGGCTGTAGTCAAAACAGACTTCCTGCACCGGCAATTCCCGGTCCCGGGCCTGGGCCAGAATGGCCTCCGCCAGTGGATGGTTCAGCCGGTACAGGTGCGCCTCGCCGGAGCGGCGGGGCAATTCATAACTGCCCAGGGGAATGCGCCCGGCCGCCGCCGGAAAAGGACACGCCCGGAGCCGGAAGGAGGCATCGCTGGTAAAGTCGGCATGGTCGCGTAACTCGTGGGCAGTCAGCCGCATGAGCCACTGCTCCAGGCGATTCAAGGAGGCGGTGGAGTCGCTGGCCCGGACTTTAAGCTTTTCGCGGACTTCATCGTCAAAATTCTCCAGCAACTTGCGCCGGGTCTGGGTCATGGCCTCATTGATTTCCAGGCTCAACTCCAGTTGCAGTTGGTCAAACGCCACCTTGATTTCCTCGTGTTTGCGGCAGCGCTGGTAAATGTCGTTGATGCGCTTTTCAAAATCCACGCCGCTCTCAATTGCCCCCAACACCTCGTCGCTGGCCCCAAACACACCCTCGAACAATTGAAATTTCTCGGACAGCAATTCAAACACCCGTTTGTCCGCCTCATTTTTGCGGTTGAGGAAATTTACCACCACCACGTCATGTTTTTGGCCGTAACGATGGCAGCGGCCAATGCGCTGCTCAATCCGCTGCGGATTCCAGGGCAGATCGTAATTTACCACCAGCGAGCAAAATTGCAGGTTGATCCCCTCCGCGCCAGCCTCCGTGGCGATCATAATCCGGCCTTCCTCCCGGAAATAATCCACCAGGGCCGAGCGCATGTCCGCTGATTTTGACCCGGTCACCTTGTCCGAGCCGGCGTTTTTTTCGAGCCAGGTCGCATAAATGGTCTTGGACCGGTCATCGGTATTGGAACCATTGAACAATACGAGGCCGGCATCAAACTGGCTATCGGCCAGGACGCGGAGTAAATAACTCTGGGTTTTCCGGGATTCCGTGAAAATGATGGCTTTTTCGGCTGCGCCAATCTCCCGGGCCTTGGCAAAGGCAATGGCCAGGGCTTGAATCAGGGCTTTGCCCTTGGCATTTTGGTCGATGGAGGTGGCCAGCTTGGCAAAGGCATCCAAATCCGCAATTTCGGCGGTCAGGGCGGCCCGGTCGGCATCGGATAAAACTTCCCCGGGCGTGTCGTCGTCCCATTCCTCAGCGGTTTCGTTGAGGGCCTCGTAATCGGTCTCCAGCTCTTCCTCCAAGGGGGCGGCTGGCTCCTGCTTGCCGAGCTTGGCCCGCAGGCGGTTGGCGATGGACTCCAGTGCCCCGGCAATGGCAAAGGTTGAGGAAGCCAGCAGCTTGCGCAGTACCAGAGTCATGAGGGAGCGCTGGCTGGCGGGCAACGCTTGCAGGTTTTCGCGCCGGAGATATTCCGACACCAAGTCGTAGAGCCGGTCCTCACTCTCCTCCGGCGTAAATTCCTCCACCATCGGCAATCGCTTGGTAAAGGGAATGTAGGAGGTGACCTGCCGCCGCAAGGTGCGATGGCAAATGGGCTTTAGCCGCTTTTTGAGGGTGGCAAAAACCTCGTCCTGCGTCAGATTGGCAAACTGTTCGCGAAAACTTTTCAGGTCGCCGAATGTGTGCTCATCTATGAAACTCACCAACCCGAATAATTCCAACAGGGAATTCTGGAGCGGCGTGGCGGTCAGCAGCAACTTGCGCTTGCTGGCGAGGGCGGCTTTGAGGGTGTTGGCAATGATGTTGGAGGGCTTGTAAACATTTCGAAGCCGGTGGGCCTCATCCATGACCACCAAATCCCAGGGGGTATTGGCGACATCGGCGGCCTTGTTGCGGGCGAATTGGTAGGAGCAAATGACGATGGCTTCCGGCGCTGTAAACGGCTGGAAATTGCCCAGCCGGATGGCGGCATTATAGGATCTGGTTTCCAACAGCTGGCACGGCAGGAAAAACTTTTCGCTAAGTTCCTGATACCATTGCTTGCGCAAATTGGCCGGGGTAATTACCAGAATCCGGCGCTGCCGCTCCGCCCATTTCTGCGACAGGACCAGCCCCGCCTCAATGGTTTTGCCCAGGCCAACCTCATCCGCCAGCAAGGCACCTTTGGAAAGGGGTGAACGAAAAGCAAATAACGCGGCGTCCACCTGATGGGGATTTAAATCTACCTGTGCCCCGGCCACGGCGCTGGCGAGCTTGTCCACGCTGTCGGACGGACAGCGTTTGGTCAGCTCCGCAGCAAAATATTTGGCGTGATAATCAGTGATGCTCATTCCGCACGGCTTGAACTCGCTCTTCGAGTGCAGAATAGTGTGGTTAATGTCAGGAAACTGCACGAATAATTTTGCCCGGTTCAAACGCAGCCCCCTGGGGATGGAGGGGGCGAGCGGTTTGGGGGTGGGTGGGGGCTGGGGCCAGCCACGCCTCAGATTCTAAAGCGGCGACAGCGGGCGGCTGGCGGGTGGGATGCCTGCAAGCTGGCGCGGGGCCTGCCTCCCGCCCGGGGCGGGGGCGGGGTAGCAGGCACCGTGACAGCGCGGCAGCGGGTCTGGGCATATCAGCACTTTGTGCAACATTTTATCCAGCGCTGAAGGGTCCCGCGAGCGGGGAGTTGTCGGCG
>CAIZWI010000324.1 GCA_903936645.1 uncultured Verrucomicrobia subdivision 3 bacterium | reverse complement strand
CGTTGTCTGAATCCAAAATGGCGGAAGATGCTGAACACGGAGCTTGATGCATATGTCGGGATTGACCTCGAAAAAATTCAGTCCATTGGATATGCCTCGGAAGTGATATTGCGCGGCTTCTTTTTCCCGGAGCAAACTGTTCATGCCGAAGCACCGGAACCGATGCCGGCCGGGTTTTGCCACTTCACCGGGAGTTTTCCCAGACCGTGGCAGTCGCTTTCTGCCGGGGAAAGACGTTATCGGTCACTGATTGGCAACGATATCGACCGCATTCGGTTGGTGCCTTTTCAGCGAGCGCACGTGGTGGATGCCAAGGACATTATTGATTCTGTCAAGCGACTACGATCCAAGGCGGAAATGGAGCGGGAAACAGTCAAGAGTGATCATCCCGAGTTAAGCGAGCAAGAGCTTATGGATTTGGGGATGCTCCGATATCCGGAAATTCCACCCTCGGTTTATTGGGAGGGAGGCACGGAATTCACGGTGGTTAGAATAAATTGGAGTTCCTTCACCAATGACGAAATCGTAAATTACTTCCGTAGCTGGGTAAAAGCCAACCGGCCGGAACGATTTCCCGGGCCCAACCGCAAAGGGCACAAGTTAAATGACTGGCGCGCCCATTTGACGCGTTTGGCGGTGTTGCGTTTATTGAGCCATTTTACGGCTTTGGAAATCGTGGACCCACGGCAAAACCGTTGCCCGGCAGTTTGGAAAACGAAGGCTTTTGCGGGCGATAAATGGGGCGATGCCAACAAGTGGTATGATGCCCGGCGCGAAGCTAAAAATACCTTTTTCAAGTTATTTCCCTTTCTCTCACCTGAAGATTTGCCGCTTGCTTGGAATCCCTCATCACCCGCCAAATAGATGGGGTTTGCGTGGCACCCAGCAATTGCCACGGTATTTGCCGGTCTTACGGAATTTTTGCCTTCATTATAAATTTGGGGGCATGTATTGGGTCTATGTCCATTCGAGTGCCATCGAGGCGATTGGTTATGATGGATCAACGATGGCCGTGGTATTTACCTCCGGTCGCCGTTACGATCTGCCGGGTGTGCCGGCCTCGGTTTTTTACGAATTCGTGAACGCGGATTCGCACGGGGCCTATTGGAATCGTCACTTGCGGGGGAGGTATTGATGAGCCGCCCGACTGCCAACCGGGCCGAAGCCCTCAATGCCGTTCGGGAAATGGCGGCGGAGGCTCGCGAACTGCAAGCCGCCGCCGGTGGTTCGGTGACGGATGCCGTGGCTGGCTGGCTGGCCCCGCAGTACCTGCTGGCGGCCCGCGAAAAGTTGGCGGCGGCGGATGGTGCCGGCCGGTTTGATGTGCTGCGCACGTTTGTGCAGGACTGGCACCTGCTCCGGCGGGGTGATCTGGCGGCCGCCCGGTTGCAGTTGGAACGGGAGCAGTTTGCCGCTCTGCAGCAGCAACGCGAGGCGGATAAGGAGGCGGAATTCCGTGCCTGGATCAAACGTCCGGAAGTGGTCGCGGAGTTGTTTCCCGAACGAAAAGCCGGACTGAAGGCGGAAACCATCGCGAAAATAGAAAGGGAATTGAAATTGCTATGAAAACTCACCTCCAAGCGCCGGAGCATCGCCCGGTCTCGACCGCTTATCGTCAGGCATTTGCGCCGCTTCAGGCGCCCTGGCGCGGCGATGCATCTGGCGACAATCCCGAAAAAATCCGCTGGCTGGGCCCGGTTGATTCCGCGGGCATGGACGAATTGGAGCGTTCCGGCAAGTTGGGGTTGCCGCGTTACCACCCTGGATTATAAACCTTGGAAATTCGCATTGTCATTCAACGATCAATTACCCTCATGAAACCTCATTTAAAAGCACCTTATCGCCGGCCACTCAGTCCGGCCTGGCGGCCGGCGATGGCGAGTCTGGATGCGGCTCTGGCAGAATTCGCCGCGCGGCGCAGTCAGGAGCAGCAGCGGTGGCTGTATTTACAATATCATGGTTCGGCGGTAGCAAAACCCCGCCCGGACAAACCAACGGCCGGGTCATAAAGCATGAAGGCTCGTCATCACCCAACTCCATGGACTGTGTTTCACCCCAGTTATCAACGATGCTTTACGGGATTAAATCGGGCGCGGGCAGCCAGTGCCTCAGCCTCCGAGCCAACTGAGTCTGAAAAAATCCGGCGCGGTCTGATCTGCTTATTCAGCCCGCAGTCGGCTACCCCCCAAGCATAATGCGTACTGGTAAAATCGCCCGGCTGCCCCGGGAAATCCGGGATGAACTCAACCGCCGGCTGCAAGACGCCGAGCCGGGGGACACGTTGCTGCCGTGGTTGAACGCCCTGCCGGAGGTGCAAACGGTGCTGGCGCGGCAATTTGGCGGCGTGGCAATCAGCAAACAAAATCTGAGTGAATGGCGCGGGGGTGGCTTTGTGGAATGGCAGGCCCGGCAGGAGGCGCTGGCCGATGCGCGGGAATTGGCCGCCGATGCGGCCGAAGTGGAAGCGGTGACGGGCGGGCGCTTGACGGATCACCTGGCCACGGTACTGGGGGCGCGCTATGCCTCCGCGCTGTCCGGTTGGGACGGCGAGCCCAGCGACCAATTCCGGCAAAAATTGAAGGTTTTGCGGGGGATGTGCCAGGACATTGTGGAATTGCGCCGGGGGGATCACAGCGGGGCGCGTTTGCAAATGGAGCGCGAGCGTCTGGCGGAGCAACGCGAGAAAACTCAGGATGGAGTGGTGGCGCATTTTGAGGAATGGGCCAGGACACCGGCGGTGAAGGACTGGATTTGCCAGGATTGGATTCCCCCCGAGGAGCGGCGGCGGCATTTGCTCGAGATTTTTGGCCGTCCACCCGAGCCAGAGGCGGAAACTGGGGATGCAATGGCACGGGGTGCGGTCCCGCCGGCTCAAAACGCTGGTTCCGCTGGGGACTCACGGGAAACCGTTCTCTCGCCAGATGCTATTCGAACGGGGACGGCTACCGCACCGCCGGACGCTTCGTCAGACCCGTCCGAGTCAAGCCCAGTCAAACCCAGTCAAACCAAATTCAACGAGTTAGCACGTCAAACTCCCTCTACCACCAGGGCTTTAGCCATTGGCCGGGGAAACCAGCATCGTCGGGAAGAGGATTCATGAAACGCATGGAAAAATCCGACTTGGTTATGAACAATCATTGGTTTTGGAACCTCATCTTTAACGGGAGCATATTGAAATGGCAAGTCTCAGGAGCACTCTGCGAGTTGCCCATGGCCAGAAGGGATCGACCAGTTTTACAGATCACCTGTTGTTTTTACATTGAGGCGCCAGACCTAATTCCGGTGCAGTTTCGACGTGTGTTTCGGCGAGTGGCCATCTAGATTTTGGCCTGAATATATGAAGAAACGACATCTGTTGTGGAGCACG
The DNA here is from genome assembly GCA_903936645.1 of uncultured Verrucomicrobia subdivision 3 bacterium. GTDB lineage: Bacteria > Verrucomicrobiota > Verrucomicrobiia > Limisphaerales > UBA11358 > UBA11358. Next base: position 26,897 of record CAIZWI010000324.1, on the reverse strand, counting down.
GTGCTGACTTGCTGGCTCATTATATCGGCGGCGGGTGGCGAGGTGCCATTGGGCAGCCAACCGTGCGCAGGGCTGACGAATGCCACCATCCTCATCATTCGCCATGCCGAAAAGCCGAGCACGGGCGTGGAACTCAACCCAACGGGGGTTTTGCGGGCCAAGGCTTATGTTGGTTATTTCAAGAGTTTCCAAATCGAGGGACAGCCGTTGACGCTGGCGCATATTTTCTGCACGGCAGACTCGAAAGGCAGTCATCGTCCCCGCCTGACGGTAACCCCATTGGGTGAGGCCTTGCAACTGCCCTTGGACAGCCGGTACAAGAATAAAGATGCGCCGCTGCTGGCCCAGGAAATCCGGGCGCAACCGCATGGGCAGCATTTGTTAATTTGCTGGCATCACGGGGAGATCCCGACGCTGCTGAATGCCCTGGGGGAGGATCCGCAACGGGTGCTGCCCCACGGCGAATGGCCGGATGAGGTCTTTGGCTGGCTGATCGAATTGCATTATGATGGCGCGGGCCGGTTGCAGGAGGCGAAGTGTTTGAATGAACATTTGATGCCGGACGACCAGACTGTGCCAAAGCTGCCGTGAGGAACCGCCCAACCGGATAAATGACTATGATTCACTCGTTTCAAAGTGCGGAGGCCCTGGCAGCAGCAGTGGCGGGGCGGTGGCTGGATGAAATCGCGGTGGCCGGACGGTCGGGGGGACTGGTGACCGTGGCGCTTTCGGGCGGGCGCATCACGAACACCTTTTTCGCGGAGATCGTCCAGCAAAACCGCGTCCGGGGGTTGACGCTGGAACGTGTGCATTTTTTCTGGGCGGATGAGCGTTGTGTGCCGCCGACGGATGCGGAAAGCAATTTCCGGCAGGCTCATGAGAGGTTATTTGGTCCCCTGGCCATTGCGGCGGACCAGATTCATCGCATTCGCGGGGAGGCGGACCCGGCGGCGGCAGCGCAGGCCGCGGCAGCCGAATTGCTGGCCTTGGCACCGGCGAATGCCGCCGGGTTGCCGGTGCTGGATCTGGTACTATTGGGGATGGGCGAGGATGGCCATGTGGCCTCCCTGTTTCCCGGGGCCGGGCGGGAGGTTTGGGACTGTGCCACCCCATTTTTAGTCATCCGCGACTCGCCCAAACCGCCCCCCACGCGCATTTCCCTGAGTTATGCGACCATTACGGCGGCGCGCCAAATTTGGGTGCTGGCCAGCGGCGCAGGGAAGGAAACGGCCCTGCAAAGGTCCCTGGCTCCAGGCGGACTTACGCCCTTGGGCCGGGTGCTGGGTGCGCGCCCCGACAGCCAGCTCTTTACCGAGCTGAAATGCGATTAAATACGCGAGAGAAACCGATTTTTGTAACAAAAAAAGGCAGATTTCGGACTATATATACAATTAAACTGGCCTTTTTCACCTTGCATTTTCAGGCACTTGCGCTAAGGTAAAACCAGTTCTTTTAAATGCGGTGTGGGTGACAGCGAAAAAATAATTTTAAAAAAGGTTTAACCTTTTGAAATGGCCGGCGTCCATAATGAGAGTAATGATTTCGCTGTTCGTTTAGGGTTGGCAGAGAGGTTTTGCTCGTGGCGAGGTCTGAACAGCGACCCCCAAGTTGGCCCGCCACCCTTCTGAGCGCCTGGGTGAAGGCGTATAAACCTCATCATCATTGGGGCCGGACGCAAGTCCGGCCCTTTTTTTGTTATTTGATTCAGCCGCAGAATCCGCTAAACTGTTGGCCGCATGAAACATCAGCTCGATTTCGAGAAGCCGATCATCGAACTGCAAACCAAGCTCGACGAACTCCGTCAACATCCGGAAAAGCATTCGCTTGGCATCAGTTTTGAGGAAGAAATCCAGATCATCGAAAGAAAGCTGGAGGAAACCCGGCGCCATATCTTTTTGAATCTCACCCCGTGGCAGCGGGTGCAACTGGCGCGCCATCCGCGCCGCCCCTACACGCTGGATTATATTCAACACGCCTTCACTGATTTCCATGAACTGCACGGGGACCGCCTCTTTGCGGAAGATCGCGCGATGGTGGGTGGTTTGGCCCGGCTGGGCGAGCACCGGGTGGTGGTGATCGGCACACAAAAAGGGCGGGACACGAAGGAGAACATTCTGCGGAATTTTGGATCGGCCCATCCGGAGGGTTATCGCAAAGCCCTGCGGTTGATGCGGCTGGCGGACAAATTTGGGCTGCCGATTGTCACGTTGATCGACACAGCCGGGGCTTATCCCGGGGTGGCGGCGGAGGAACGGCACATTGCTGAGGCGATCGCGGTAAATCTCCGGGAAATGATGCTGCTGGAAGTGCCCATTATCGCAGCGGTGATTGGCGAAGGCGGCTCGGGTGGGGCCCTGGGGATTGGGGTGGCGGACCGGGTGTTGATCCTGGAAAACGCGTATTATTCGGTGATCAGCCCGGAAGGCTGCGCGGCGATTTTGTGGAAGGATCGCAAGGCGGCGGCCCAGGCAGCGGCGGCCTTGCGGAGCACGGCCAAGGACTTGCTGGAACTGGGGTTGGTGGACGAGATCATTCCCGAGCCTCTCGGCGGTGCGCACACAGATGTGGAAGCCACAGCCGCCACCTTAAAAGAACATTTGCTCAAACAATTGGATGAGGTGGCCAAACTGCCCACGGAAGAGCGCCTGAAATCGCGGTATCAGAAATTCCGGGCGCACGGGCATTTTATCGAAAAGGAACTCACGCCCGGAGAGCAAGCGGAGGCAGCCAGCCATGCCGCTCCGGGGGCATAAACCCAGGCGATTTTTTCACGCATGTTGTACCCTTTTACTTTTCAACCGATCTTTAAGGACCGCATTTGGGGCGGGCGGGAATTGGAACGGCTCTACGGCAAATCCCTGCCAGCGGGCAAGGTGATTGGCGAGGCCTGGGAAATCACAGATCGCGACGGCGATTCGAGCGTGATTACCAATGGACCACTGGCCGGCAAAACATTGGGCTGGTTGATGGCAAACCACGGGGTTGAATTGCTGGGCACCGCCAGGCCGGCCACCGGCGGGAATTTTCCCATTTTGTGCAAGATCCTGGACGCGCGGGAAAAGCTTTCCCTCCAGGTGCATCCGCCGGCAGCCAAAGCAGCGGACCTGAAGGGCGAGCCAAAAACCGAGATGTGGTATATCGCCGACGCCGGGCCCGGGGCGGAATTATATGTGGGCCTGAAGCCGGGGGTGACCCGCGCGGAATTTGAGCAAAAAATTAGCGATGGCACGGTGTCGGATTGCTTTCACCGCATCCCGGTGCAGGCCGGCGACACCATGTTTCTGCCGAGCGGCCGGGTCCACGCCATCGGGGACCGGCTGGTGATTTTTGAAATTCAGCAGAATTCGGACACCACCTACCGGGTCTTTGACTGGAACCGCGTGGGGCTGGACGGGAAGCCCCGGGAACTGCACGTGGCGCAATCGCTGGCGAGTATTGATTTTAATGATTTTGCGCCCGAACTGGTCACGACCCAATTTGTGGCGTAGGGGGGCGTCGCGAAGCGTTCACTGGTGCAAGATCCGCTATTTAACGTGGAAGCATGGCACTTGGCGGCGGGGTCCAGCGGAATGCTGATGCCCAAGAAATTGCAAATTGTGGCGGCGACGAGTGGAGCGGTGACCGTTACCAACGGTACGACAGTTGTGGATCTGGCTGCGGGTCAATTTTGCCTGATCCCGGCGAGTTTGAACGAAAGCACGATCACCTCTACCGGGGCGGCGGGCTTGTTGCGGGTGGAGGCAAACTAATTTAATTCAGCGAGGGATCCTCGGGCATTTGCGCGAGAAGCCGGTTTTTCCAACCGCCTTTTTTGCGCAGAATTTTGGTCCACAATTGTTCGCTGGGCGTTTCAAAGACGAGTTCGATGGAGGCCGGGAAAGTCAGCCAGGCGCGGCTTTTCAATTCACTTTCCAGTTGCCCGGGACTCCAGCCAGCGTAACCGGCAAAGAGCTTCACTTTCTTGGTGGCGGAAAAGGATTCGCCAATTTCCACCAGTTCATCCAGGGAATGACCAAGACTCAAGTTGGGCAGCACATCGGCATGCGGGAGAAATTGGTCGGTGTGCAGAAAGCTGAGGGCGGTGGGCTGAACGGGGCCACCGAGGAACAGGGGCGATTCTTTCAGCGGGTCGGGGAGATCGGCCACGATCATTTCACCGACGTGATTGCCCGTGGACCGGTTCAGCACCAGGCCAAAGGCCCCTTCGGCGTCATGCCGGCAGACCAAGACGACGGTGCGTTGGAAGAATGAACCACCCAACTGCCCGCTATCGAGCAGGAACATTCCCTGGAGGCTTTTAAGCTTGTCCGCCATATCCAAGGCTAATTTGGCCCAAAAACCGGATTCTGGCAATGGCGGAAATCCAAAGAAATGGGGCGGGGGCTTCGCGGACCGAAGCCACCCGCCCAAAGATCATCCCGGCCCAGCCAAGGCCAGGCTTGAATGGGGACGAGTTATTTCAAGGCTTTGACCTGTTTGACAATGGCGGCGGCATCAATGCCGAAGAAAGCCAGCAGTTCCGCAGCTTTGCCGGAACGCGGCAGGCTGGTGACGGCGAGCTTGTGAACTTTCACGCCTTCCACACTCAATTCACCGGCAACGGCATCACCCAAACCGCCCTCGGCATAGTGATCTTCCACGGTAATGACGGTGAGACCGGTCTTTTTGGCAGCGGCGAGGATGACGTCTTTGGCCAGGGGTTTGATGCTGTAAGCGTCAATGACCGTGATGGTAATGCCTTCGGCTTTCAGGAGGTCGGCGGCTTTCAAGGCTTCGAACAGGGTGACACCGGCGGCGACCACAGTGACTTTGTCACCCGCCGCCTGGCGCAGCACTTTGGCTCCGCCGATGGGGAATTGCTCATCGTTGCCGTAAATAACCGGGGTCTTGGGCCGGGAGGTGCGGAGGAACTGGAGGCCACGCTGGCTGGCCATCTGTTCGAGCAATTTTTCGGTGCTGACGGCATCGCTGGGATACAGCACCACGCTGCCGACCACGGCGCGCATCATGGCCAGGTCTTCCAAGGCCATCTGGGAGGGACCGTCCTCGCCAATGCTCACGCCCACGTGGGAACCGACGAGCTTGAGATTGGCATTGGAGATGCCGGCCACGCGAATCTGGTCGTAGGCGCGGGTGAAGAAAGTGGCAAAGGTGGAGGCGAAGGGCGACTTGCCGCGCGTGCCAAAACCGACGGCCACGGCCACGAGGTTTTGCTCCGCAATGTAGCATTCGGTGGAACGTTCGGGAAAAGCCTTGATGAAGGCTTCGGCAAACGTGGAATTTTTGGTGTCCCCATCGAGGGCCACAATGCGCAAGTCAGCGGTGCCGAGACGGAGCAAGGCGGTGCCGTAGGCTTCGCGGGTGGCGATTTTGTCGCCCAAGGTGTAGTGAATGGCCGGGTAACTGGCCGGGGCCGCGTTGGCGGGTTGCGGCAGGGAACTGGGCGCGGGGATGGGAGCGCCAATACCGGTTTTGGCGGAGGGCTGGAGCTCGGCAATGGCCCGCTCGGCCTCAACGGCATTCAAAGGCCGGCCGTGCCAGCCTTCCTGATCTTGCAAAAAGCTGACGCCGCCACCCTTGTAGGTTTTGGCGATGATGACGAGGGGCTGGTCCCCCAGACCGACGCCGCCGAGCACTTCGGCAATTTCTTCAATGTCATGACCATCAATCACTTCCGTGCGCCAGCCGAAGGCTTCGAAGCGTTTGGCATAGACGGACACATCGTGACCGAAGGCGGTGGCTTCGCTCTGGCCCAGACGGTTGGCATCGATGATGGCCACGAGGTTGTTGAGCTTGTTAATGCCCGCCAGCGAAGCGGCTTCCCAGACGGCACCTTCGGCGATTTCGCCGTCGCCCAGCAGGACATAGGTATTATAATCCAGTTTGTCGAGACGGGCCGCGAGGGCCACGCCAACCCCCACGCCCAACCCCTGGCCGAGTGAGCCGGTGGCGATGTCAGCGAAGGCGAGCCGGGGGGTCGGATGCCCTTCCAGATCACTGGTGAACTGGCGCAGCGTGTCGAGGTGGCTGACCGGGATAAAACCATTTTCGGCCCAGGCGGCGTAGAGCAACGGAGCCGCGTGACCTTTGGAAAGAATGAAACGATCGTTATTGAAGTAGTGGGGGTTCGTGGCGTCATAACGCATGTGCCCGAAGAACAGGGTGGCCACAATATCCGCTGCGGACAAGCACGAGGTCGGATGTCCACTGCCGGCCGCCGTCGTGGCCGTGATGGAGTGGATGCGAAGCTGGTTCGCAATGCCCTTCAATAGTTCGATGTCTGTTTCAATCATGATTTTAGAGTTTAAAGGCGGCCCCGGGAAAGCCAAGGATGAAATGGGGAGGATCCCCCCGTTTGGGTGACAAAATTGTGAACTGCCGGCAGGGGATTTCCAGTCAGAAGGCTGCGGGAAACTTTTGCAAAACCCGCCGGCAACGTCCTGTCACCAGATTGGCAATTGCCAGGGAAGCTGGATGATCAATGTTGAGGGACGGTAGATTTGCCAGAACGGCTTCCGCCAGTTCAGCCACCCGGCGTTTCACGATCGGCCGGGCCAGGGCTGCCTCTTCCGCCAATTGATCAAAATGTTTCAGGGAGATTTTATCGGAGTCGTATTCTCCACCGAGTTTCATGGCCATTTTCCGCGAGAGTTCGGGATAATAGACGGTGCACAGGACATCGTAGAGCGGTGCGAGCCGGGTTTCCGGTCCGTAAACCAGCGAAAAGTTCTTGCCGTGAGCATCGTGATTGCCGACCAGAAAATTAAAGATTACCGCATCCAAAAAACGTTGCAGGTCAACCACCGGGGCACTGGACAATTCGCGCAGCAAGGCAAAACACTGCTTTAACGAGGGGCCACCTTCGTTTTGGTATTTGTTTTCCGGGACAATTCCGAGTGCCTGGCAAAAATCCTCCTGGTGCAAGCGTGCCAATTGTTCCCGAGACCCGGGTGGGGAGGACCGGATGGCGCGGTCATAACGCGGGATGAGCAGATAATCAATCTCCTGAGCCCGGCCGGTAGTCACCGCAACGGTGTGCAACCCCAGCGCCCTGGCCAGTTGCAGGCACCATGCCTCATTGAAAACAATGCCGGCAAAACGCTCGATGGCAGGCTTTAGAATATGCGTGCTGGGGGCCCCGCCCAGCGGCAGGGAAATTTGCCCCCCGGCGAGATGTACGGCAATTTTATCCTGGGCCCCGGCGAGGGAAAGCCGGATGCCATCCTCGCCCGCCAATAGGGGCCGCTGGGGCAACTTTTTGAGCATTTCGGCCAGTGCCTCGCTGCTCAAAGGGCGGTAGTGGTAATGGCGATCCGGCAGCGACTGACCTGCGGGCATAAAGGTGACGGCCCCGGCGCATTCGCCGCCGATCAGCTCCAGCATGGCGAAATCATTCCGGGCACTGATGCCAAGGTTTTTGGCAATAATTTCGCGGTTGCCGGCCTCGGGTAAAATTCCGCCAAAAAATGCCCGGCACGCTTTCCGATTATAGCGTGCCGGACGGAGTGGCAGGGAATGGGATAAAGCCATGGCCGCCGGCTGGTTCAGCCACTGATCGGCATACTGGAAATTGAGTTCCCCATGGTGATCCTGGACAAGCTGTCCCACCAGGTTTTGCTGCAGGTAAACATCCAAGTTACGGGGCATGGGTTAAGCTCCTTTGCCAACTGCGGAGTCATTCCCGGGCGGCGGGATCAATTCCATTTTAATGCCCATGGTTTGCAACACTGTGAGCACCTTGCCAAGCTGGCAGGTAGCCTTGCCTTTTTCCAAGTCGATGATGAAGCGCAGGCCGGTGCCGGAGGTTAAAGCGAGGGTTTTTTGGGTTACCCCCAGGCTTTTGCGAGCGCTACGAACCAGTTTGCCAATCTGCGCAGAAGTGTATTTCATGATTCCCATTCAATATTACCGTACGGGAACAATAACCGGGTAACCCAGATAAATCAACCGAATTATTCCCGATCAGGAACACGCACAACCATGGACTCTGAAAAAAGCGTAAATATTACCGCCCGGGAATGATTCAGCAAAACTCGACCGAGGGGCGGATACCAAATATCAGGGCATCACGTGCCCCGGCACCGAGCAGATGGGCGGTTCATCCATCGTGCCAATGAGGTAGGCCCCCCCCGCAGGGCACAGCGGCAGCGCCCCGCCCTTCAAGTAAGGGAGCAACTGTTTTTCGGTGGGCGTGTCTTTGGCTTCTTTCTTGTATTCCAAGGCCCACATTTGCTTGGCGGCGTCAATCGCCCGGAGATTTTGCAGGCAAAGGGACTTTTGTTCCTCGGCCGAAGGCTCAGCCGTAGCGGGTGCGGGCGTGGCCGCCGCGGCCTGCACCTGCTGATTTTCCGCGGTGAGTTGTTGCAAATGCGATTGCTGGAGTTGCAAGGCCTGCCGGGCGGTTTGCAATTGGGTGTCGCTTTTGCGTTTGGCCGCGATCAGCAAGGTAAGGTCGTTATTCGCCTTGGCCATCTTTTGCGCGAGGGCCTGGTTTTCGGAGCGCAGCCGGGCGTTGTCCAGGCTGAGGGTGGCCACGCTGGAGGCTTTCAATTCATCGATCTGAATTTGGAGCTGGTTGCTCAGTTCCCGGGCTTCGCGGGCATCGGCCTGGGCGGCCGTGGCACGCTGGTTGGCGCGAAAAAGCAGCACCTGGCTGACAAAAAGCAGCGCCAGACAAACCCACAGGATCCAGCGTTTGGCATTCATGGCTGACATGTTTTCGCGTTTCCGGGGGCTGGCGTCAAACCAGAAAGGGAAAAATCTTTAACCGGGTGGGGTTTTGCGATGGTCGAAAACCGCTCTACCGACGGGCAGGCCCAAGGCACGGACCATCAATATCCGCTCCGCCATTTTGAAACACGGTAATCACTCGCAATCAACTTCGCCCCCCGGCGAATATCCAGCCAAATAAACTGCTGGTTGGTCGTCACGGCCAAGCGGCCCTCACCGGCAAACTGGTATCCATCCGTGGTACAAAATGCCAGGGGATAACGGCGACCGTCCACTGTGACCACGTTGGTGCAGGCATAGACCACAAAATAACCATATTGTTTCGGTTCTCGCCCCGCTACCTTGCTGGAATCGTTCAAGGCGGCCGTAAGACTCGCGCGCGCACGATTAAAAGTAACTTGTTTACCACTGGCAATGGTACCGGGAATCGAGATGGCCAGGAGCAGAAAAAAAGGCAGGATCAAGAATCCCAACACAGCGCACCACCCGAGCAATTGATCGAGTTTTGTATTCATGGCCGGGTGTGCTTTATGGAAAAATCCCGTCCCAGCAGATCGTCAGGAACCAACCTTGATGGGCTTGGGCGACCGGCCAAGGCAAACATCACTTCTTGGCAAGCTCGTCGAGGCGCTTCTCCAACTGCTCCACCCGCTCCTCCAATTCTTTCGAGGTACTTTTGCCTAACAGCGACCGCAACCAATCGTCCGCGCCCGTGAGGCTGGCAAAGATCAGCCAGGCAATTCCCAGACAAACCGCCCACTCAATGATGTTGGAAGGGTCCATATTATTTTCAGTTGGGTATTCGTTTCGGCCTAACCGGAATTCCGCTGCAATTCGCGTTTATTCCGTACGCATACGGCGATAATGTTGCAGGCTTATATTATTGTCAACCGTGGGCGGCTCCGTGAATGCGCAATCGCCTATCCGTTGGCTGGTCCGCAGCTGCCCGTGATGAAGGAGCTTGGTTCACTTTCTGCGTGAAAAATCTACCAACAGCAGCTTCTCAGCGAAGGGAGGGCACGGGCACCGGAAGCAACCCTGGGCTCAATGGGGCGCAACGCCTCAGCCCAGCCCACCGCGCCACAACTGTGATTTACGGTCAATAATAATCCCCGCGAATTACAATTTCACCACGGTCACCCGCTGGCCATCTTTCACGCGATCACCGGGGTAGAGAATGACCTGGTCGCCTGCTTTCAATCCGTCGAGAATTTCGGTTTCAATGCCGCTGGAGCGGCCAACCTTTACGGGGCGCAGTTGGGCGTGGCCGTCGCTCAGGACATAGGCGCTCCATTGGTCGCCGTTGCGGAAGAGGGCGCCACTGGGGGCTTTCAGGGCGTGTTCGTTTTGCCAGGTGATGATGCTGGCTTCCACGCGAAAATTATCGCCGAGATTGCCGCGCTTGGCCGGCGGCGTGAGCAGATCGGCCACGACGTAGACCCGCTGTTCTTCCACCCCAAGCGCGGAGACTTTGGTGAAGGCGGCCGGCTCCACGTACCGCACGCGGGCCTCGAGCGCTTCGGGTCCGCCCCACTGGTCCAGTTCCACGGCGGTGCCCGGCTGAATGATCGCGCCATCGCGGGACAGGACTTCGATAATCACATCCAGATCGGTGGGGTCGCCGATTTCGAGCAGCGGCGTGCCGGCGGACACCGTGCGGGCACTGGGTTCGTAAACGGTCAACACACTCCCCGCCACGGGCGAATGGAGTTCGATGGCGGGGGGATCGTTCGTTTCCGTTTGCTCAAAGCCGAGCAACTGGGCCTCGGCCTGACGCAGGGCGGCGGCGGCGGCGGCCTGGTCGTGGGCGGCGGCATTGGCGAGCCATTGGAATTGCTCGAGTTCGCGGGCGGACAGGGATTTGGTGTCGAACAGCGCCTGGTTGCGGCGTAATTCACTATCGGCAAAGTGCTGCGCGCCCCGGGCATGTTCGAGCTGGGCGGCGGCGTTGTCGCGGGCGGCTTCGGCGAGCTGGCGGGAGCGCTTGTCGAGCAGGGCGGCGGCAGCCGGGTCAATGACAGCCACGACCGTTTGGGTGGACTCAATCAGGGCCCCCGCGAGGAATGGGATGCGGCGGAGTTCACCCGTCACGGGGGAGGAAATCACGTAGCGATGGCGAATCCGGGTCTTGCCCTCCTCATTCACCGTGGTGCGCAAGAGCCCGACGGTGACCGGCGCGGTCTCCACCGGCACGGGACGCGGCCAGAAACCGGCGATAATCAGGGCCAGCAGCGCGACAGCCCCGAGCCCTGGGAGCCAGCGGCGCGGTTTGCGGGCGTTGCGGTTGGATTGCTTTGGAACTGGATTCGGCTGACTCATGTTCAATCAATATCGGTTGATTATTCGGGTGCCTTCATGGCTTTGACAAGGTCGAGTTGCTTTAAATTGCGCAGCACCACCAAGGCGGAAAGGGTGGAGGCGATGGTGACCACGCTCACGGCAAAGGCATAATTGTGCAGGGTAAACACCGTGGGCAGGCGGACGGTCTCGGTATTCACCGCGTGGATAATCCCAGTGGCGAGCGCGGTGCCAAAGGCCAAGCCCAGGGGCACGGCGATCAGGGCCAGGATCACCAGTTCAGTGATGAGCACCGCGCCGACTTCGCTCTGCGAGAAGCCGATGACCCGCAGGGTGGCGAGTTCGCGCCCGCGTTCCGCCAGCGAAATGCGGGCGTTGTTGTAGACCACGCCAAACGCCACGATCGTGGCAAAGGTGAGGTAGATGGATTGTATCAGATTGATACTGGCGGCGGTGGTCTCACGAAAATTCCGCCGCAGGGATTCCTTCACCACCACCCAGCTCACCCGTGGCACGGCTTTGAGTTGGTGGAGGAACGTTTTCCACGCGGTGGCATCCACACAAAAACTGGCACCCGTGATAATATCGCCCTCGCCAAGCAACCGGTTGAGCGCATGGCGGTTCATGTGGGCCGCGAGACCGGAGAAATCCTCGCTCAACCCGGCCAGCGGCACTTCCACGGTGCGTCGCCGGCCCTCGAGAAACTCCACCGTCAACCGGTCCCCGAGTTTGGCCCCGAGGATTTCGCCGAGCTTGGTGGAAATCACCAAGCCCTCGGCCGGCAGCGGCATCACATGCACGCGGCTGTCAACAATCCGTTCGTGCTGGCTGGCCGGATCCATGCCCTGGATGGCGATTTGCCGGTGGTGCGGGCCGAAATAAATCCGGGCGGCGGCGTAGCGAAAGGGTTCCAGACTCACGACGCCGGGCAATTCGCGAAAGACAAATTTGGCCGTCTCGCTCGAAGGCTCCTCCAGCCCCACACTGACGTCCTGGCGTTGAACGGTGTCCCATTGGAAATCGAGAATATGCCCCACGCTGTCGTGAAAACAGTTGGGAATGACCATAATTCCGGTGGCCAGGGCCAGCCCGGCGATGGTGAACCCCGCCTGGGCTGGTTTGCGCTCAAGGTTGCGCACCGCCATGCGAAAGGTGTTGGCGAAGAAATGCGCGATGCCGGTGCGCTCAATGAACGCCGGACGGTAACTCGCCGGCGGTTCGGGCCGCATGGCCTCGGCCGGCGGGAGTTTGGCCGCGCGCCGCACCGCCCCCAGCACCCCGAGCGTGGCCGCCAGCGCCGCCACCAGCAACGACAGGGCAACCGCCCCCTGGTCCAGCTGAAAACTCAGGTCCGGGAACCGAAAGAACATGTGGTACATTTGCGTCATTTGCCCGCCCAACACCATGCCGCCCAGCGTGCCCAAGACGGCGCCGCCCAGCACAAAGACGAAGGCGAATTTCAAGTAGTGCCCCACGATCTGGCGGTTCTCAAATCCAAAGGCCTTGAGCACGGCAATCTGTTCCCGCTGCAAGGTGAGCAACCGGGACAGCACGGCGTTGGTCATAAACGCCGCCACGCTGAGGAAAATCAGCGGAAAGCCAATGGAGAGAATCGTGAGCACGCGGATTTCATCCGAGACGCGCACGTGGGAAGGCTGGTCCGACCGGCCATAGGCGCCACTGCCACCGTATTTAAGCAGCCGGCGGTCGAGCGCGGCAATGACCAGGCTTTCATTGGCCCCCGGGGCCAGGGCCAGGGCGAGGGAATTGAAGGCATGCTTGAGATCAAAGGCATCGGCCAGCTCCTCGTAGGGCATCCAGAAAATACCGTAGGTGTGATTGTCCGGCAGGGCGGAGCCGGGGCGCGCTTCAAAAATGTATTCCGGCGAGAGCACCAGGCCGGCAATACGGAACTTTTGCAACCGCCCATTCAAAATCATGGTGACCGGATCGCCGGGATGCAGGTGATTGGCCTGGGCAAAGGCCTCGCTCACCAACACTTCGCCGTGCCCCCCGGGCTGGAGCCATTGCCCCACGCGCAGGAAGAGCCGGTTCAATTGTGGTTCGCGCAAATCTGGCAGAGACCGGATGAGGCCGGTGGCAGGCTCATCCAAATCGGGAATATCCAGGGTGACCTGCGCGGCCACGCCCGGCTCCACCACGGCCACCCCGGGCAGGGCGCGAATCTCGTCCACCAGGGACAGCGGAGCGCGTTTGAGGCTGGCAAAGACATCCGCAAAATGGTTGGCCTGATAATATTCCGCGCGCGCGGTGGAAAGCGAATGAATCAGACTGCGCGACATGATCAGCATGGCCAGCCCGCAGGCCATCACCAGCGACACCGCAATGGCCTGCCCTTGCATGCGGCGCAGGTCGCGAAACAGTTTGCGGTCAAGGTTCGCGAGCATGACTACCACTTGAGACTGGAGGCGGCCGCCCGGCGGGCGTTGCGCTGGTAATCATGCACCCTGCCATCGGAGAAATGAATCACCCGGTCAGCCATGTCGGCCATCACGGCGTTGTGGGTGATGATGACTGTGAGGGTGCCGAGCTCGCGATTAGCCCGTTCGATGGCTTCCAGCACCACGATGCCCGTTTTCACATCCAGCGCCCCGGTGGGTTCATCGCACAGCAACACTTCGGGGCGTTTGGCAATGGCCCGGGCGATGGCCACGCGCTGCTGTTCGCCGCCGGACAATTGCGCGGGAAAATGATCCAGTCGCGCACCGAGATTCACCATTTCCAGCGCCTGCTCGGGCAGCATGGGGTCGCGGGCAATTTCGGTGATGAGCGCCACATTTTCCCGGGCGGTGAGGCTGGGGATAAGGTTGTAGAACTGGAAAATGAACCCCACACTATCCCGGCGAAAGCGCGTGAGCTGGGCTTCATCCGCCTGGGTGAGGTCCAGGTCGCGATACTTGAGTTCGCCGTCCGTGGGCAAATCGAGCCCGCCGAGCTGGTTGAGCAATGTGGTTTTACCACTGCCGGAGGGGCCCAGCAGCACAATGAGCTCGCCGGGATACAAGTCCAAATCCACCCCCGCCAGCGCCCGAACCTCGGCCGTGCCGGTGCCGTAAACCTTCGTCAGCCCACGGGCCCGGTAAACGGGGGTGCGGGCCGCCGCGGTCAGCGTCGTGTCTTGGGCCGGACTGTTGGTTTCAAGCATAAAGCCGGGGGCGGCGGCCTGAGGACACCACACCCGGGCAAGCAGTATCGGTTATAAGGGGAGTTCTGCCAAGCGTGACCAATCGGGTGGTGGGCAGCAAGTTGACCCGATGTGTAATCCTATGTTTGGTCACTTTTAGTGATCGAACGCAGAATGCGGGTGAAATTTACATCTAATTTGATTTAAACTGAAGTAGCCAAATTTACCGCAGCGCGGTAAGGAGGATGTTAGGATGAAAAGCGGCGACTGGCATTAAATCCGACTCGTCAAATTGTGTTTTTAGATATGCCTCCCCAATGCCCAAAATGTGAAAATCCCTGGTTGCCAATACGTGTATGCAGGCCAGTGATGTTTCGGCAAGTATCAACCCATCGTTAAATTCGCCTTCGGGCAAAAACCCTTTTCTGATTAATTTTGCGGAGAACTCGCTGGTGATGGTGTGGCCTGTCGGGACCAAATCAAAAGGCAAAATCCCCCACTCCCTCATGTTCTGCAACGCTTTAAGGGCAAAGGGTGTTTCGGGGACTTGCTTTCTTAAGGCATAAAAACCTAATTCTTGAACAACGGTTGGGGGTACTTTTAAAGAATAGCCCCGTTGCTGCAAAACCTCCCTAAAGGTATGCGCGAAGTCTTTATCGTGAGCTAAATCAAATAAAATATTAGTGTCCAGTGCCAACTGTTTTTTTTGCATCCCCGCCATAGATTATTTGCATCCCCGCAGCGAAAAGTTCGGCCCTTTCCGCGTCGGTTAGGCGATTGGTCTCAGAGCGCAATTTTTGAGCGGCTTTTGAGCCAGCCGTAACGTCTGGATAATCAAAATTCCGTGCATTTCCTTTTTGTTTGTCGCTCATACGAGGAAACCTTCGCATCAAAATGTTCCCCCTCCAAGAAAAATGTAGAAAATCTAGAAAATAATTATTGAAGGAAAATTAGATTTGAGTTAAAAAGGGCAAAACTTTAACGTTAACTAAATGCTTTTCCTAAACTCGTGCATAATACACACCCGGACGGTTGTAATCGGGGATTCGACTGGGGGAACCTCCAAAACCGCCCGGGGATTCTAAAAGAAAAAACGCCAATGAAAGAAAATCTAAAATGGGCGATTATTGGGGCTAGTATTATTGCGGCAGTAGGCGTCTATGTTCTGGGGACGCGCTATCAGGGAGTTGTTCTGTCCGGCAGTTTCGGAAGCAACTTGATTATTTACGACAAAATTACAGGCATCCGAAAATAAGTTTCAAGTTAAAAAACTCCCGATGGCGACGCAAAAATGAAAGGCTGAAAATTATGGCGAACCATAACTTGGCAAGCTCTAGCTCTCAAAAACTATGCGATCTGCTCTTGAACGCCTTAAATCACAAAATCGGCGGCATCAAATGCGAGCACCAGTCAAACAAATGCAAAATCTATGGTCCTGGCAAAGCCTTTGCTTGGGTGAATAGCCACAGCTGCAGATCCGCGAAATTAAATATTTGGTTTTTGGGAAGTGCCGAAGATGCAAAAAAATTTTCCGGATTGATCATAAAACCACGTGGTAAACCCGAAAATGCTGGCGCATGGGGTGCTTGGGAGGGCAGTTTTAACATCATTAATGAAAGCCAAATTGCACAGGCGGCAAATTTGCTTTCGGAAATTTCTTATCCGCGCTCCGTTTGATTTATTTCAAATGAAAACACTAGCGGGTGATGGCCCCCGCTTGACAATTTCCTACCCCATACAATACTACTCCTAAGAGTAGTTTTCGCGGCTGGTTGATTCTGCCCAGACCCGAAACCAGAAAAAGTGAGGGATGGCCCGCTCGTGCCGCGCCAGTTTTCCGAGCCGCTGCCTGCCCGCCACCACCGTTGGTCTTTGCGTGGTGGCCGCCCGCTCAATGTGCGCATGCTTTGGCTGCAGTCCATTCTTTGACATCATGAAATGGAGGCCGCAAACATTCGCAGCAATTCGCGGATAAAACCTCAATCGGGGTAAATCCAGGTCAATCGCTCCAAATCGCAACATTCAAAAAGAAATTGCCCGGTTGGATTCCCCCGCCTCGCGCCCCGGGCCCCGCGCCTCAAGCCTTGAATCCACTCAAAGTTTCCTCACAGTAAAACAAAGCAAATCAAAGTAAATTAAGTTAAATGGGCTTCCCCCCGGATAGCGGACAGCGGCGACAAGCAACATGGATGTTTTAGTTTAATTGTTTTTCAAAGTCCACAGGGGATTGGAAGCCGAGCGAGCTGTGGAGCCTCGTGCGGTTGTAAAAGACTTCGATCCATTCGAAGATGGCCTGACGGGCCTGGTCCCGGGTTAGGAATTGGCAGCGGTAAACCAACTCGTGCTTAAGCGTGCTCCAGAAGGACTCCATGGCGGCATTATCGTAACAATTGCCCTTGCGGCTCATACTGGCCACGATTCCGTGGTCGACCAGTTGCCGCCGATAATCCGCGCTGGCGAACTGCACGCCACGATCCGAATGATGCAGCAAGCCTGCAGGCGGACGGCGGTGTTTGAGCGCCATCAGCAGGGCCGTCAGCGGCAGCACTGTGGCCAGGCTTTCCCCCATGGCCCAGCCCACAATCCGGCGGCTATATAAATCTAGGAGGCCGGCCACATAAAGCCAGCCTTCCCCGGTGGGCACATAGGTGATATCCGTCAGCCAAACTTGATCCGGCGCGGTGCACACCGGTTGTTGAGCCAGGCGATTGGGGGCAATCGGCAGATCATGGCGGCTGTCGGTGGTTACCACCCGCCAGCGTTTGGGCGGGCGGCCTTGCAGGCCCGCCGCCCGCATCAACCGCTCGACTTGCTTGTGGTTGCAGGTATGCCCGGCCGCGCGCAAGGCGCGTGTCACGCGCGGGCTGCCATAGGTTTGTCGGCTCTGTACAAAGACCCGCCGGACTTCCGGCAGCAATTGCGCCCGGGCCTGGGCGCGCGGCCCGGGCACCCGCTGGCACCACTGATAATACCCACTCCGCGAAACCCCCAACAACTGGCAAAGGGTCTGCACCGGATGGTCCGCCGCCAGTTGCTGGATCATGGCATACCTTTCTGCAGCGGGTCCTGTGAGAGTATGCCCAGGGATTTTTTTAGGATTTCGCGCTCCTGTCGCACCGTGGCCAGCTCCTGTTTAAGGCGCAGGTTCTCTTGCTCCAAAATGGCGTAATTGACCCGCAACCCTTTGGGTTTGGCCGCTTCCGGGTGATCGCCATTCTGCAGCGCTTCCTTTTTCCATTGCGCCAGCGAGGTGCCCGTCACCCCCAGTTCACGCCCCAACCCTTCCGCCGTCTTGCCGCTGGTCAACAGTAGCCGTACGGCCTCCTCTTTAAACTCTTTACTGAACCGTTTGTGGTATTTGCTCATAGGTTTTACTTTCTATCAGCTTTATCCCGCTGTCCACTATCCGGGGGGAAGCCCAAAAAATGTTTTTGAGTTGGCTGAGTTTTCCACCCAAAGCCCAGAGCCTTGAGCCCCTTACCAAGTCCAGCATAAGGCGAAGTTCCAGAGCGTGTGATCGGCACCGGCAAAACTATGACCACCGCTGAGGAGCAGGCTGAAACCGAGCCAATTCCCCGTTGGACATTGGCCCCAAAGTGCATAAAATTAGCCGCCTGACACCGGGCAGCCTTAAAACCAACTGATGACCAGATGCGCCGCATGAACCTTAGCAAAACGATTAGCCAGCTCTTGAACCTGGCCTTGCTGATGCTTATCACCATGCCGGGCCGGGGCGAATCGGTGCTCACCTACCACAACGATAATGGCCGCACCGGCGCCAACACCAACGAAACCCAACTCACCCTGGCAAATGTCAACCCCAACACCTTTGGCTTGTTGATGAAGTATGACGTCGATGGCTATGTGTACACGCAGCCGCTGGTGGTGCCCGGAGTGAACATCCCCGGCAAGGGCGTGCACGACGTGGTGTACATCGCGACCGAGAACGACAGTGTCTATGCGTTTGACGCGAATAGCGCGGCCGCACCGGATGGCGGCAAGCTCTGGCAGGTCAGTCTCGGGGAGGGCATCAATGTGGTCACCAACCATGAGTTTGGCGGGAGGTATCACAATAATGTGCTGCAGGACATGCTGCCGTTGGTGGGCATCACGGCCACCCCGGTGATTGATGCGACCGCCGGGACCCTGTTTGTGGTGGCAGTGAACCGGGAGGCAACCACCACCGCGACCAATTACTACCATCGCCTCCACGCACTGAATCTGGCAACCGGGGCCGAACAGCCCAATAGTCCGGTAAACGTAACCGCCACCTACCCGGGCAAGGGGGCCACCAGTGTCCATGGAGTGGTGACCTTTAGCCCGCGGGAACAAAACCTGCGCTGCGCCCTGACCCTGGCCAATGGTATTGTGTACCTGGCCTACAGCAGCTATGCGGACACGGATCCGTATCACGGGTGGATTATTGGTTATGATGCCCGCACGTTGCGCCCCCTGCCAAACCAGGTGTTCAACACCACACCGAATGCCACGCGGGCCGTCTTTGGTTCCCATGCGGGCGAGGGCGCGTTGTGGATGGGGGGAAATGGCTTGTGCGTGGATGCCCATTCCAATCTGTTCTTTGAAGTGGCCAATGGCAGTTTTGATGCGGACACCGGCGGCGGGGATTATGGCGATAGTTTTATGCGCCTGACCACCACCGGCGGATTGGCGGCCGCCGATTATTTCACGCCCTTCAACCAGGCGGCGATGCAGGCGGCGGACTCGGATCTGGGCTCGGGCGGGGCAGTGCTCCTGCCGGACGAGGCGGGCAGCGCAGCCCATCCCCATCTTATCGTGGGGGCCGGCAAGGAGGGAAAACTTTATGTGGTCGACCGGGATAACATGGGTCATTATAACCCGGCCAGTGACCATCAGATTGTCGAGTCGTTTCCGATGAATGCCGGGAATATTTTCAGCACCCCGGTGTATTTTAACCATACCCTCTATTACCAAGGCATCCGCGGAGTGATGCGGGCGTTTGCGGTTAATAATGGCTGGGTCAATCCCGAACCGGTGTCCGCTTCGACGACCAGTTTTAGCGGTTTCGGCACCACGCCCTCCCTTTCGGCCAACGGCACCAATGAGGCCATCGTGTGGGCGATCCAAACCGATGGGGCCACCCAGCATGGACCCGCGATCTTGCACGCCTACAATGCCACCAACCTGGCCATCGAATTGTATAATAGCCGGCAATGGTCCACGCGCGATAATCCCGGCATTGCCGTGAAAATGACCGTGCCCACCGTGGTGAATGGCCATGTCTATGTGGGGACGCAAGGTGGGTTGGCCGTGTTTGGCAACGGGATATTTTTGCCCCCGCCTGTCATTACCCCGGCGGGTGGTAATTTTGCCAATTCGGTGGTGGTCAGCCTGGCCGACGAGGCGTCCGGCGCGGGCATTTATTACACGCTGGATGGCAGCACCCCGACCGCCGCCTCGACCTTGTACGCTGGGCCCATCACGCTCACCCGCACGGTCCAACTGCGAACGGTGGCGATCAAACCCGGGGCCGTGAGCAGCGGGGTGGTCAGCACCCGGTTTGTAAACACGGCCTCGGCGGGACACGGCACCGGGCTGACGGCCCAATATTGGCCGGGCGGCACGGCCCTGGATGCCCCGGCAGCCATTACCCGCACCGATGCGACGCTGGATTTTGACTGGTCGGCTACCGCCCCCGCGCCCGGCATTGATCCGAACCATTTCACGGTGCGCTGGACCGGCACGGTCCAGGCCCTCTATAGCGAGCCGACCACCTTTGCCACCCTGACCAGTGGCGGGGTGCAGTTGTGGATCAATGATCGGTTGATCATTAACGACGCGACGCCCCACTTGGCCCCGGTGACCAATCGAGCCACCCTGCCCCTCCAGGCACAGCAATACTACAACGTGCGCCTTGAGCTAACCCAAAGCGGCGGTCCGCCTGGTCTAAAATTAGCCTGGAGCAGCCGCTCCATCCCACTGGCCGTGGTGCCCGCCCGCCAATTGAATCCGGTCCGAAATCCGCCGCCGACCATTACCCTGGTCCGGCCCGCGGACGGAGCAAGTTACGCCGGAATTGCCAGCGTGACGTTGGGGGCGCAGGTGGAGTCCGTCCAGAACACCCTCGACCGGGTGGATTTTTATGCGAACGGCACGTTGACCGGCACCTTGAGCAACAGTGTCTATGCGCCCGTGTATGCGCTCACGGCCACCGGGTGGGCCGCGGGACATTATACAATCACCGCCGTGGCCACCGACGGCAGTGGGCTGGCCAGCACTTCGGCGCCGGTCAGCCTCACGGTGACCGGCGGGGGGCGTCCTTACGGAGCGACTAATCAGCCCGTTTTGCCGCCTTATTTGAATCTGCCAGCCACCTTCAATGGCACACTCCCTCCCCTGCTCTCTGGCACCGGGGTGTTTGCCGACACCGCAGGCCGGACACCGGCCAGCGGCCTGATACCCTATACCTTAAACCAACCCATGTGGGCCGATGGCGCGGTGAGTGAACATTATCTCGCGGTGCCCCGGCGGGCCGGCCCCCTCACGCCGGATGAACAAATCCGTTTGCGCCCCACCAACGCCTGGACGTTTCCAGCCGGCACGATGTTTGTCAAGAACCTCGATATGGCAACCGACGAGCGTGATCCGGCCGCCCCCAAACGACGGTTGGAAACGCAAATCCTGGTGCGCGATGCCAATGGCGCAGTGTATGGCATGACCTACAAATGGCGGCCGGACAACCAGGATGCCGACTTGCAGAATACTCCGTCATACGCGGACATCCTGGTGACCAACGCCACGGGCGTGCGCACCCAGACCTGGTATTATGCCAGCCCGGCCGATTGCTTGACCTGCCACACCCCGGTGGCCAACTATGTGCTGGGCGTCAACACCCGCCAGCTGAACCGCGAGCAAACGTATCTCCCGACCGGCATTCGCGACAACCAGCTCCGCACGTTGAACCGACTGGGGATGTTCAGCCCGGCCATCAACGAGTCGGCCATTGCCAGTTATGCGAAACTCGCCACACTCACTGATCCCAGCGCCTCCCTGGCGGACCGGGCACGCTCCTATCTCGATGCCAACTGCGCGCAATGTCACCGACCGGGCGGAGTCGCCAACTTCGATGCGCGTTACGACACCGCCCTCGCAAACCAGCATATGACCAATTTCCCCGCGGGTGTTTCCCTGGGTTTGACCAATCCAGAAATCATCGCCCCGGGCGACTTGGCGCGCTCCGTGCTCTGGGCGCGGATGAACACCAACGCGCCGGCCATGAAGATGCCCCCCCTGGGCCGCAACCAGATTGATGCGACAGCGGTGCAAGTGGTGGGGGATTGGATTAACAGTCTGCCCGCGCAGTAGCGCTTGAATGGCCGGCACCTTGGGGACGATGCGGACACGACCTGCTAGTTTCGCATTTTTTGTATTGCCGCTGCATTATCCTCCCTTGCCCCGGGGTCGCCCCATCTGCTAATGTCCGCCACTCCAAATGACCTCACTGGCTCAGCATACCGCATTGTCCGCCTTGGGACGCCGCACGGCGCCCCCCACCATTTCCTGGCTGATGGCCACCGCCCTCGCGCGGCCCAACTTGATTTCGCTGGCCGCCGGCTTCACGGACAATGCCACCCTGCCCGTGGGCCTCGCGCGCCAGATGGTTAATAATGTCTTGCGCGCGCCGCACACCGGCCAGCCGGCACTCCAGTATGGCAATACCGCCGGGGAAACCAATCTGCGCACGCTCACGGCGAAGCATTTGCAAAAACTGGACGGGACCACCGGTCCCAGCCATGCGCCGGAACGGCTGATGATCTCCGGCGGATCGCAACAGCTTTTGTACATGACCCTGGAGGCGCTTTGCGACGAGGGCGATATCATTCTGGTGGAAGACCCGACCTATTTTGTGTTTCTGGGCATCCTGCAAAGCCGGGGCATCCGTGCCCGGGGCGTGCGGCTGGAACGGGACGGGATTGACCTGGCGAACCTGGCTTCGGTGTTGGAAGGTCTGAAGCAAGCGGGCGAACTGCCGCGGGTAAAAGCCCTGTACCTCGTCAGCTATTTCCAAAATCCGACCGGCGCGACCACGAGTTTCGAAAAGAAGCGCCAGGCGCTGGCCCTGCTCAAAAAATACGAGGCCGCCGCCGGACATCCGTTATATTTGCTCGAAGACGCCGCCTATCGCGAACTCCGTTTTGCCGGTCCAGACATCCCCTCGGCGCTGACCCTGCGCGGTGCGGCGCAACGGGTGATTTACACCGGCACTTACAGCAAGCCATTTGCCCCCGGCATCCGGCTCGGTTTTGGCCTGCTGCCGGAACCCCTCTTTACCGCCGTGCAGCGCATCAAGGGCAACCACGATTTTGGCTCGGCGAACTTGCTCCAACAAATCCTCGCCGGCGCGCTGGCCTCGGGACTTTACGAGCAGCATGTGGCCAAAATCGAAAAGCGCTATGGCCAAAAAGCCAAAGTGATGAAACACGCCCTGGCCGCGCATTTTCCGGCGTCCGTGGAAATCTGGGAGTCCGGGGGCGGTTTGTATTTTTGGGCCCGGCTGCCGCAGGGCGTTTCGGCCGGACTAAAATCAAAAGTGTTTAAACAGGCCCTGAAGGCCGAGGTGATTTACGTGCCCGGTGAATTGTGCTACGCGGAAGACCCCGCGCGGCCGCAACCCCACAACGAAATGCGCATCAGCTTCGGGACGGCCAGTGAGGCCAACATCCGCGAGGGCATCAAGCGACTGGGCGCAGTCCTGCATAAACTGGTTTAAGGGCTCCCCGGTCTCCCTCGCACCGGGCCCGGGCAACGCCCATCCGCATTGCCAATTGTTCCCCGGCGGCATAGAGTGCCGGCCATGCTGCACACGCTGGCCGTGGAGAACTATCGCTCGTTGCGAAACATCGTGATTCCCTTGGGACGATTGAACGTCATCCAGGGTCCCAACGGCGCCGGGAAATCGAATTTATACAAGGCCTTGCGGTTGCTGGCCGACACGGCCACCGGTGGCATCGTTAGTTCCCTGGCCCGTGAAGGCGGCCTCCACTCCACCTTTTGGGCCGGACCAGAAAAGTTGTCGCGGGACATGCGCGCCGGACGGGTTCCGGTGCAGGGCACCATGCGCCAGGAACCCGTGCGCTTGAAACTCGGATTTGCGGGGGATAACTTCGGCTATGCCATCACCATGGGCCTGCCCGCGCCTTCGGATTCCGCATTTTCACTGGACCCCGAAATAAAACGCGAGTGCATTTGGCTGGGCCCCCTATGCCAGCCTGGATCCATGCTGGTGGATCGCCATGGTCCGCAGGTCCGCGCCCGCACGGAAAAAGGCTGGCAAACCCTCAGCGAAGGCCTGCGCTTGTTTGAGAGCATTTTCGTCCAGATTGCCGATCCCCAGACGGCACCGGAAGTCCTCATGCTCCGGGAAATGATTCGCGGCTGGCGCTTTTATGACCAACTGCGCACCGATGCCGACGCACCATGCCGGATGCCCAAACTAGGGACTTGCACCCCGGTGCTCGACCATGACGGCAGCGACCTGGCTGCCGCCATTCAAACGATTATTGAGCTGGGTGACCCGGATGCGGTTGCGACCGCAATTGACGAAGCCTTTCCCGGTGCCCGGGTGCAAATCGCGAAACAGTCCGATGGCCGTTTCACCATCGAATTCCATCAACCGGGGCTGTTGCGTCCGCTCAACGGCGCCGAGCTTTCTGATGGGACGCTGCGCTTTCTATTATGGCTGGCCGCCTTGTTAACGCCGCGCCCACCCTCGATGATGGTCCTAAACGAACCGGAAACGAGCCTGCATCCTGATTTGATACCGGCGCTGGCGCAATTGATCATGAGCGCTTCCGAAAAAACCCAAGTTTGGGTGGTGACCCACTCGCCCGCCCTGATCTCTGCCCTGCAAAACAGCCCGGAAACCAAGGTCATCGAGTTAATGAAAGAACTTGGTCAAACCCACGTGAACGCCGCGCCGGCATTTAGCCGGCCTCCCTGGCGGTGGGTGGAATAAATCATGCCCCGGGACAACCGGTTTCAACCCGGCGGCCAGCCCAGAGGCCGTCCCCCCAAAATGTGGCAGTGTAAATGCGGCACGGTTTCCCCCCCGTCGGGACCGTTATTGATCACCAGGCGATAACCATTGGCAAGCCCCAGTTTTTGGGCAACTTCAGCCGCTTTGAGCAATAAATGCCCGAGCAGCGCCTGGTCTGACGAACCAGCCTCGGCAATCCGCGGAATCACCCGTTTGGGAACGATCAACACATGCACCGGCGCCTGCGGATGAATGTCGCGGAAGGCGAGCACCTGGTCGTCCTCGTAAACGATGGCGGCGGGAATTTGCCGGGCGGCAATTTTTTGAAACAGCGTCTCACTCATGGCCCCGTCCTCAGTCCACCACCAGGGCGCATTTGGTTTGCGCGCGGTCAGCGGTCAGGCACTCGCGCAAGTAAGTCACAATCTGGTCCTGCAACACTTCGCAGCGCTGGGTCCAGCGGCGGGCACCGGTCAGTTGTTTCACACAGCCACGCAAGCCATGGAAGCGCAACACTTTGGGCGACTGGCGCAACCGGCTTTGCAGTTCCACGCGCAAGGCGGGATAGAAGAATAGTTCCAGACTGCCGGCCGACTGGCAGGCAATGATCCGCAGGTCGGACTCAACAATCTCACCCGCGGCCGCCGCCGCAGGCAACTCGGCTTGCAAGGTCAGACCCAGCTGCCGCAGGACTTTTTCCAAAGCCACGGCAAATTCCCCCACCGAGACCGATTCGCGGTGGAGTTCGTTTTTGAAATAATGAAAGACCGAGGCAGCCGCATGGCGCAGCACTTCGGGATCCAGTTCGCGGTCCTGGCCGCCGACAATTTCCACGGAAATCATTTCGGCCGAGCAGGGCACCGTCTCCCCGCTGGCGAGCTGAAACAACAAACAATCATTTAATAATGCAATCATTGTTGGGCCTCTAGTTTTTTGACCTCATGCACGAAGTCGGTGGCTTCCTGAAAACGCCGGTAAACGCTGGCAAAGCGCACATAGGCCACATCATCAATGCCGCGCAGGCCTTCCATGACCAAAGTGCCAATAAATTCCCCGGGCACCTCATTTTCGTGTTCGTCAGTGACTTTTGCCACGATATGGTCCACCAAATCTTCCATCGCCTTGGGCGATACCGGGCGCTTTTGGCAGGCTTTGCGAATGCCCGAGATCAATTTGTCCCGGGAAAATTCCTCATGCCGGCCATCCCGCTTGAGCACCATCAATCCGTCCCGCTCAATTTCCTCGTAGGTCGTAAACCGATGCTGGCAGGAAATACATTCACGGCGGCGGCGAATGGTCGCGCCTTCCCGGGAGGCACGTGAATCAACAACTTTGTCTTCCTGACAACCGCAATTGGGACAACGCATAAAACCACATGTAATAGTGGTCACTTGTATGTAGCACGCAAGTATTTGGGGTGTCAAGTCACCGCTCCGTAATTAGTGAAAATAAATGCAATTTGGCATCAAAATTGCCTGCTTGAGACCACGGGAGCAGCCCCACCGGCGGACCGTGGCCAGATTGTCCCTTGCCGGAACCCCGCCAAGAAAGCATGCTTTGGCCATGGAACCGCTCGTCAGGGTTCCGCTGGCATGAGCTTGACAATGAAACAATTCGAGCAACGGTCCCCGGCCCTTTATCTGGCCTTTGCCGTGGTCTCCGTGGCCGTCATCGGCCTTGGGGATTATATCACCGGATACGAAATGACCTTTGCCACCTTTTATTTGTTTCCGGTGGCAGTGGGCGTTTGGTTTGCCCGCCGGCTGGGCGGGGTGGTGATTTCCATCCTGAGCGTCGGGGTCTGGCTGGTGGGTGATTACGCCAACGGCCAACATTACGCCAACCCCCTGATCCTGGTTTGGAATGCGACGCTGACGCTCGCTTTTTACCTTATCGTGGTGGTTATTCTGGACAAGCTTCACCGTCTCCAGGAGGAATTGGAATCGCGTGTGCGCCAGCGAACCCAGGCCCTCACCCAGGAAATCCTGGAACGCGCCCGCCTGGAAAAGGAAATTCTGGAAGTGAGCGAGCGGGGCCAGCGGCAGATCGGCCATGATTTGCACGACAGCCTGGGCCAGCACCTGACCGCCACGGCGTTTGCCTGTCAGGATTTGGCGGAGCAATTGGAGCCTAAATCGCCCCTGGATGCCGCAGCCGCCAATCATCTGGTGACCATGATTGAGGAAGCCATCAATTTGTCGCGCACCTTTGCGCGGGGCCTCATTCCAGTGGAAATGGAGGCCGAGGGCTTGATGGATGGGTTTGCGGAACTGGCAGCCAGCATCCGGCGAAAGTTTAAAATTGCCTGCGAATTTGAATGCCACCATCCGGTGCTGCTGCCCGATCCCGCCGCCAGCCTGCATTTATACCGGATCGCCCAGGAGGCCGTGACCAATGCCATCAAGCATGGCCGCGCCAAAAAGGTAATCATCAGCCTGGTGGCCGATCCGGAGGCGCTTTATTTAAAAATCACGGATGACGGCACCGGCCTGCCCGCCCAGCCCCTCACCACCAGCACCGGTCTGGGTCTGCGCATCATGGCCCACCGGGCGGTGATGATCGGTGCGAAATTTGGCATTGAGTCATTGCCGGGGGGCGGGGCCCGGGTGGCTTGCAAACTGCCGTTGGGCGGAGTTTCATCACCAGAGGCATATGCCAAATCATAAAAAAGTGTTCTTGGTGGACGACCACCCGCTGGTGCGGGAATGG
>CAIZWI010000323.1 GCA_903936645.1 uncultured Verrucomicrobia subdivision 3 bacterium | reverse complement strand
TTCGCCCCTGGAGGGCCGGGGAGCCATCACCAACCCGGCGGTGGTCCTGGTCCGCCACGCCATCATTTGGACCGAGGGACCCCAAGGCATTTTAACCAATGCCGACCTGCTGGCTTCCGGCGGCAAGATTGTTGCCGTGGGCCCGAATCTTTCTGACATTCCTGCGCATGCGTTCATCATGGACGCCGCTGGCGGCACCGTCACCCCCGGCATCATCGACTGCCACAGTCACAGCGACATCCTTGGCCTCGTCAACGAATCCACGCTGCCCTCCAGCGCCATGGTCCGCATTCGGGACGTGGTTAATTCCGAAAGCCCCAACCTCCGCCGCCAGCTCGCCGGCGGGGTGACCATGGTGAATTTGCTCCATGGCTCCGCCAATCCCATCGGCGGCCAGAATTGTGTCATCAAACTCCGCGATGGCGATGGCCCCGACGACTTGATTTATACCAATGCCCCCCAAGGCATCAAATTCGCCCTCGGCGAAAATGTGAAACAATCCAACTGGGGCGAGAAGTTCGTCACCCGGTTTCCCCAAACCCGCATGGGCGTGCAAACCTTCGACAACAACCGCTTCACCGCCGCCCGGCAATATCTCGCTGCGTGGGATGATTACCGGCGCCACGGCGGTCTGGCCCCGCGCCGCGATCTGGAATTGGAAGCCATCGGCGAAATCATCAACGGCACCCGCCTCATTCATTGCCATGGCTACCGGCAGGATGAACTCCTCATGCTCACCCGCCTCATGCAAAGCTTCGGCGTGCGCATCGCCACTTTTCAGCACGGATTGGAAGCCTACAAAATTGCCGATGAACTCGCCGCCGCCGGCATCGGCGTCTCCACCTTCTCCGACTGGTGGGCCTACAAGTTTGAAGTCTACGACGCCATTCCGTACAATGGCAGCTTGCTCCACGATCGCGGGGTGACTGTGACCTTCAACTCCGATTCCTCCGAACTGGCCCGCACCCTGTATTTGGAAGCCGCCAAGGCCGTGAAATACGGCGGCACCCCGCCCGCCGAGGCCTTTAAATTTGTCTCCCTCAATGCCGCCAGGCAACTGCACATCGACCAGTTCACCGGTTCCCTCGAACCCGGCAAGGACGCCGACTTTGTCCTCTGGTCGCAGGCCCCGCTTGCTTCCACCACCATCTGCCAGCAAACGTGGATCGATGGCCGGCAATATTTTGACCGCGCGCTGGATGCCGCCCGCACGCTCCGCTTGCAACAGGAATATGACGCCCTCCTCGCCAAAGCCAAAAAGATCGCCAAACTTTCCGGCGGTGGCGGCGGCGATGGCGGCGGCGATCATGGGAAATCGTTCTTCACTGTGTCCCTCGAACACCAATACGACAACGTCGACCGCGACTGCCTCGACCAGAACCACCAGGGAGGTGCCCAATGACCCCCTTTGCCTCCGGAGCGCGGGGCTGTGACCCGCAGCACGTCGCTATCACAATTCACATTGGGATCACCAACCACCCCCGAGACCATCTCTACGGTAGCGCCGATTGTCAATCGGCTGTATCGGCGGCTGGCAGCCGGCAGCGCCTTGCATCCACCCGCCCAGCCCAATGCGTCGTCCACCTCCCGTCCGGCCGCAGCACCCCCGAGCGCGGGTCTGTGATCCGCAGCACATTGCCACGAAATAACCACCCGACCACCATCGGCATCCCTTTCCGCTTGGCCCTCCTTTTGGCTTTCATAGCCCTTGCCCCCATTCCTGTACTCCGCGCCCAAACCCTCCTCTTCACCAACGGCATCATCCATACTGCCAGCCACGGCACCATTACCAATGGCATTGTGTTAGCCTCCGCCAACCGTATCACCGGCGTTTACGATCCCGCTCGCGGCGAAACCCCGCCGCCTCTCCCTGCCGGCGCCACCACCATCGATCTCCACGGCGACCAGCTCTATCCCGGCCTCATCGCCGTCGATTCCGCCCTCGGCCTCACCGAAGTCGAAGCCATCCGGGCCAGCCAGGATTTGAACGAAGTCGGCGATTTCACGCCGGATGTGGAATCCTGGATCGCCGTCAATCCCGATTCCGAACTCCTCCCCGTCACCCGCGCCAATGGCATCACCGCATTCGAACCCGTGCCCCAGGGCAAAATCGTCGCCGGCCAGTCCGCCCTCCTGTCCATGGACGGCTGGACCTGGGAGCAGATGCTCGTCAAAAAGCCCGCCGCCCTCCACCTGTTCTGGCCCGAGTTCGGCCTGGACACCACCCCCAAGGAACGCCTTGCCGATCCCGCCAAAGCCACCTCCCTGGCCGATCAGGACAAGGAACGCCGCCGCCGGGTGGCCGCCCTGCAAATCTTCTTCGATGATGCCCGCGCCTACGCCCGCGCCCGTGGCAGTGCCCATCCCCCCACCCTGGTGCCCGCGTGGGAGGGGATGCTGCCCGCGTTGCGTGGTGAGGTTCCCGTGGTCATTCATGCCGGGGAACTCCGCCAGATTAAGTCCGCCGTCAACTGGTCCCTCACCAACCATCTCCAGATGGTGCTGGCCGGGGGCATGGATGCCTGGCGGGTCGCCAGTTTGCTGGCCACCAACCACATCCCCGTGATTTATGAGCAAGTCTTCACCCAGCCCGTCCGGGACACCGAACCGCTGGATGTCCACTACACCGCCCCGGAAGTCTTGCGGCAGGCCGGCGTAACCGTCATCTTCTCCACCGGCGGCAGCGCCTTCGAAGCCGCCATGGCCCGGAACCTCCCGTACCACGCCGCCCAGGCCATCGCGTTTGGTTATCCCGAGGAGGAAGCCATTAAAGGCCTGACCCTCTACCCCGCCCAATTCCTGGGCGTGGCCGACCGCCTCGGCGCCCTCGAACCCGGCCACGACGCCACCTTCTTCATTTGCCATGGCAGTATCTTTGACCTCCAGGCCAGCGTGCAGCGCATGTGGATAGCCGGCCACGAAATCAACCTCGCCAGCCGCCACACCCGGCTTTACGAGAAATACCAAAACCGCCCGCCCGCTTCGGGGAAAAAGTAGCCCCCCATGAACCCCCTCGTCCACCTCGCCATCCACCCCAGCCAGTTCCCGGACCAAGTCCGGCAGGACCTGCTGAGCTCCCTGCGCACCCGCCAGGTAAACCACAAGTTTCATTACGATAGCGTGAAGCAGGCCCAAAAGTGGCTCGCCCTGCATCAAATCTACTCCCCCACCCGCAACGACGCCGATTGCCTGGCCGTTTACGAACAAAGCTTCGCCGCCGCCGCCGCCCAAATCGCGACCCCTCAAGTCGTTATCGTCGGCCTTGGCTGTGGTGGCGGTCAGAAAGACACCCGCCTGCTCAAACAACTGACCGCCGCCGGTCACACTGCCGGGTACGCCCCCTGCGATGTCGCCAGTGCCCTCGTCCTGATCGCCCGCCAGGCCGCCTTGGCCGTGGTTCCCCCGGAACGTTGTTACCCCCTCGTTTTCGACCTGGCCGCGGCCACCGACCTCCCGGAGGTCTTTGCCGAAACCCTGGCCCCCCAGGCCACCCGCCTGTTCACTTTCTTCGGCATGATCCCCAATTTCGAGCCCTCCAGCATCCTGCCCCGCCTCGCTTCCTTGCTGAAAAAGGGCGATTTTATGCTGTTTAGCGCTAATTTAGCTCCTGGTCCCGATTATACCGCCGGCGTCCAAAAAATTTTCCCCCAGTACGATAATGCCCCCACCCGCGAGTGGCTGCTCACCTTCCTGCTGGATTTGGGCGTGGAACGCGGTGATGGGGAATTGCGCTTTGAGATTGAAGCCGATCCCGCCAGCGGACTGCAACGCGTGGTCGGACAATTTCACTTCACCCGTCCCTGCCACATCGCAATCGAAACCGACGTTTTTGAATTTCCCGCTGGCGCCGCCATTCGCCTCTTCTTCTCCTATCGCTACACCCCGGACCGCGTTCAATCCGCCCTGGCCGCCCATGGACTGCAAGTCCAGCAACAGTGGATCACCCAATCCGCCGAAGAAGGCGTCTTTCTCTGCCGCCGAATTTAATTATGGCTGGCCGGCTCTCAGAAAACCCGCAAGGTGTCCAACACCCCGCGGACCCGGCTTACTTCATGCGTGCGAAACAAATCCGTTTTGCCCAGCGCCGCCAGCACCGCAAAGAACGGTTCTGCACACCGCACCTCCTCGCCAAAATATTCAAACGCGTGGGGCAGGGCATGACACACCGGGAAGCCCAGGGTGCGCAGCCGGAAGGTGTTCAAAAACACGTTCATTTGGTGCCGCACCCGCACCGCGCTGTCCTGTAAATTGCGGTAATAAAACCCCAACCCGGGATCAATGAAGATGTTCTCGACCCCGTTTTTCTGGGCCAGCTCAATCTGCCGCGCGAAGTAATCATGCAACATCTGCGTGGGATCACTGCCAAAATCAAAGTCCCCCACCTCGCGCACATTTTTGCCCTGCACATGGCAAATGATCACCGCCGCGTCATGCTCCGCCACCAGCCGAAAGAGTTCGTCACTGCGATCCGTCCCCGTGAGATTTAGAATATTGGCCCCCGCCTCCAGGCAGGCCCGCGTCACGGCGGGCTGATACGTTTCCACCGAAACCAGCACCTTGGCCGCGCGCAATTCCCGAATCACCGGCAGGAGTTGGGAGTTCTGGCCCGCCTCATCCACCCGCGCCGCCTGCGCCAGGGTCGATTCCGCCCCCACATCCACAATATCGGCCCCTTGGGCCGCGAGGGTTATGCCCCGCTGAATGGCGCTGGCCGCCGTCAGGCACACGCTTTCCCGATACCAGGAATCCGCCGAGAGATTGACCACGCCCATTACCGCGGGACGGGTATTAAAGGGAAAATGCCGGCCACCCACGGTGAATTCGCGCACCACGGCGCTGGCCGCCGCCCGATGGTGATCCAGTAATTCGGCCAACTGTTCAAGCTTGAGCATAAATAAACTATCTCCGGCCGCAGCCGTTCGGAAAAAGTGGCGCGCCCGGCGCGATTCGAACGCACGACCGTCCGCTTAGAAGGCGGATGCTCTATCCAGCTGAGCTACGGGCGCAACTGCCTTATCTTAACTGTCTCGGCCCGATCATGCAAGTGCCCTTGTCGTGCGGGGTGGGGGCATGTAAAATTAGTCCGGACAGCCACTTGCACGCCTCAGGCAGGATTATACCCCACAGAAGGTTGCTTCGCTGCATTGACCGGGACGGGGTGGCTGCGCTCATGATAACTGTTTTACAATCCTGTTGGCTCTTCTACGCAAGTTGCAAACCCAACCCCATTTTACTTCAAATACCGGGCGTTTTCCCCTGACCAAGTGCCGCCCGGGTTGTTCCCCATTTGTTACACAATTCGGATTGCTTTTAATCGGTTTAATAATTATCAGTATCCGATGAGGTTACTTAAGTGCGGAATTTCGGGCCGGCGCAGAGTTCTGCTCGTCACCTGGCTGGTTTTGCCGCTCTGGCTGGCGGCGGGTGCCGCCATGGCCTCCACGATTTCTTGGACCGCTGCCAGCGGGGATTGGAATACTGCCGCCAATTGGAGTCCCGCCCGGGTTCCCGGCCCTGGGGATACTGCCATCATTTCTCGTGACGGAACCTACACGGTCACCTTGGGTAATTCCGTGGAAATTTCCAGCCTGCAGTTGGGTGGCGGCACGGGCCAACCTACCTTGTCAGTAGGTGCTGTCAACTTGCAACTGGATGGTGGCGGGCTGGTGGGCACGAATGCTGTTCTCAATTTTTCCGCCACAACTTTGGCCGGCAGCCTGACCCTCGGCGGGACCATGACCTGGTCTGGCGGGGAACTGTATGGTGGTTCCATTCTGACGGTGGCAACCAACGGGGTGCTCAACCTGAATAGCTCGCTACAGGTGGCCGGGGTGCTGACCAACGCCGGGACGGTCAACTGGACTGGCTCCCAAGTGGTGCTTTATAACTATCCACCCTATGGGGATGATGGTGGCATTGTCAACCTGGCCGGGGGCGTATTCAACATGGAGACGGACGCTTACCTGGGCTGGTTCTACGGGGGCGAGTATATCATCAATGCCGGTGTGTTCCGTAAGACCGTGACGTCGGGCAACACGGGCATTTACCCGACATTTTACAACACCGGCACCCTGGATGTCGAAACCGGC
>CAIZWI010000322.1 GCA_903936645.1 uncultured Verrucomicrobia subdivision 3 bacterium | reverse complement strand
TGGTTCCGGGCTGGGTACCGGGGGCGGCGCAAAGCTTCCGCCTGCGCACAGAGCTATGGCGGACAGGTGCCCCCGGCTAATTTCCGGCGCCCCTCCGGGGCAAGGCTCGGGCGAAGGAAGAAATTTGTCTCACACCCGGAGCCCATCCCCGCTCAACAAAAGACTCGCCAGCGGGGCGGCTCAAAGTATCCTGTCAGGCCGATGATTTACTTCGACTATAACGCCACCGCGCCGGTGATGCGCGAGGCGCGCGAAGCCTGGCTGGCGGTGACTGAGCGGATTGCGGGCAATCCTTCGTCCATGCACCAGTTTGGTCAGAAGGCGGCCGTGGCGCTGGCGGAGGCGCGCGAAGAACTCGCCGCCTATCTCGGGTGCCATCCGCAGGACATCATCTGGACGAGTGGTGCCACCGAGGCAAACAACATGGTGATTCATCATTTCGCCAAGAAACTCGGGCCGGCGAGCGAGATCTGGATTTCCGCGATTGAACATCCTTGTGTGTTCGATTCCGCCCAATTTTATTTTGGCAAACGTGTCCGGCTGATTCCGGTCACCCGGGACGGCGTGGTGGACATGGAATGGCTGACCGCTGAACTCGCGGACACCCGTCCGGGCCTGGTGGCCGTGATGGCGGCCAACAACGAGACTGGTGTCATCCAGCCCTGGCGCGAAATTCGCTCGATCTGCGAGGCGTACGGCATTCCGTTCTTCACGGACGCGGTGCAGTTCATTGGCAAGATGCCGGTGAAGGCGCTGGGGGAATGCGATTATGTGAGCGGGGCCGCGCATAAATTTGGCGGGCCGCGCGGGGTGGGGTTCTTGAAAATTCCGCACCGCAGCACCCTCACGCCGCTGCTCCATGGCGGCAAGCAGGAGGGCGGCCGCCGCGCGGGCACGGAAAATATTGCCATCATTGCGGCCATGATGGCGGCGCTGGCGGTGCGCGAGAAGCAGATCGCCCGCAACGAGCATTTGTTGCGCGGCATCTGGCGGGATAATTTTGAGCGCGAATTGCTCCGGCAGCTGCCGGGCACGAGCCTTGTGGGGGCGAACCAGCCGCGCTTGTGGAACACGGTGTCGGCATTGATGCCGGATGGGGACCGGAAGTTACAATGGGTCATCCGGCTGGACAAAGCGGGCTTTGCGGTTTCCACCGGGTCCGCGTGCACGACTGGCAAGGAGGAGCCCTCGCATGTGCTCAGCGCGATGGGCTACAAGGCGGCGCAGGCGGTGCGCTCGGTGCGTTACAGCGCCGGCTGGGAAACCACGGAGGCGGACTGGGAGGCGCTGATCAAGGGTTTGATCAAGACGCATGCGGAATTGCATCCGGCGAAGATTTAGTCACCCGCCGCGATACACGGCCCGGGCGGTGCAGGTCTCGGCGACGACAATTTCGGTGAGCAAGGGCAATTTGGGCTTTAGCTTGTTCCAAATCCAGACGGCCACGATCTCGCTGGTGGGATTTTCCAGGCCGGGGATTTCATTGAGATAATGGTGGTCCAGCTTGTCCCAGATGGGTTTGAAGGCGGCGGAGATGTCGGCGTAATCCATCAGCCAGCCGAGCCGGGGATCGCACTCGCCGGCCACGACGATTTCCACGCTGAAACTGTGGCCATGCAGGCGGCGGCATTTGTGGGCCACGGGCAGGAGTGGCAGCAAATGCGCGGCTTCGAATTGAAACGATTTTCGTAATTCCATTTTCATAAAACAGGCTTTGGGCTTTAGGCTTTGGGCTTTGGGCGGGAAGCTGGTGGAGGGGCAAGGTTTCGCGCGCGGACCAAGGCGCCCAACATTTTTCCCAATTCAACACATTTGGCAATCAGAGGTTCGGTTTCGGCATTTGAGAAATACCCAACATCGCGGGCGATTTCTAATTGGGTGGCCAGTTCGGCGAGCGAGCCCCTCGCAATGTTGAAAAATCGGACTGAGTCCTTGTCGGAAGAGCGTTCATCGCCTTCGGCGATGTTGCTGGGGACGCTTACGGCGCTGCGGCGCATTTGGTCGATTAAGGAGAAATCGCGCTGGATGCGTTCGCTATTGGTCAGGCGATAAATGTCCGTGGCCAGGGTTTTTCCCTTTGGCCAGACCAGCAGGTTGCGATACCCGTATTCATTCATGACAGTGTCAGTAGTAAATTCCCGCCCGGGGCCCAAGGCCCAGAGCCTCGCGGCTTATTTTTCCCAGTCCGACCAGGTGACCAGGTCGGCCAGGGCGGGGCGGCCGTCGTGGCGCCAGGTCAGGGGCGGGTTTTGCATCTGGCCCAGCGGGCAAATGCGGAGGACGCCCCAGCGGGCCAGTTGACGGGCGGTTTCGGTGGCCGCATCGCCGCTCAGGGCGACGCCGACGGTGGAAACGTGGCTGCGAATGCTATCGACATTCTCCAGCAGGGTTTTGATGTCGGGCACGGCTTTGACATACACAAACCGGTTCAGGCAGGAGAGTTGAAAGCGCGGATCGGATTCGTAGATGACGGTCCAGGCGGTGGAGTCCGGACTGCACCAGTGCCGGGTGTCGCCCGGGGCATGGGCGGCGCGCACCTCGTAGATTCCGCGCCGGGCGGCAATCGCGGCCGCCGTTTCCACGGGGACTTCGCCGCGCGGTTCACTGGCTTCGCGCACGTTTAGTTCGGCGGCCAGCAATTCCGCGAAGCCTTCCGGTGTGATCACCCCGCTATTTTGGACATAGATCACATGGGGCGAGAGGCAGCCCAATTGGTTCCAAGCCACCACATCATCGGCCGCGCGGGCGGCGACTTGCTTGGCGCGGAAGCTGGAGGGCAGGGCTTCGCCGGCCACATAGGCAAAACTCACCCGGTGTCCATAACCGAGAAAGCGCAGGCGCTGGGGCAGGCGGGCGCGGATGGCCGCCAGCGTTTCATCACTGCCGGTGGCCGTGACGCAATCCGCCTCGGCGAACAGGGTGTTCTCCAGGTCGACCGAGCCGCCCCGCCACTCGGCCACTTCCAGGCACGCGCCGAGTTTGGGGTCGGACTCATACAGCGAATGGGCAAACAGCCGGGGCAGAAAGGATGTGCCACGGGCGCACTTCACGAACTGGGCGGAACGGGTCAGCACCCCCAGCACCATGCTCATGAGCGTGGGATTCGGCAGGTTGCCGGCCGTGATGTGGACGAGAAATTCCGGGGCGATCGCCAGGGCGGCGGTCGGGATGGACTGGCTGGAGGTCACGGCGATTAAGTCATCCAGGCGGCGGGCATCGCCCAAATCCTGGACCAGCAGGGCTTGCAAATGTTCCCGGGTGAGCTGGCGGAAGAAGCCGTCCAACCCGCGCTTGATGGTCGCCCGGGAAAAGCCGGTTTCGGCGGGTCCGCGCTCCAGGGCCAATTGCCGGAAGGGGCTGGCCGGGTCCTGCCATTCATCGGCGAGCTTGCTCAGCAAGGTGACCTGCTGCTCGGTGGTGCGCCGGACCAGGTATTGTTCCCGGTTGCGCTTCAAGGCCTGGCAGGCTTCGGCCACCATCAACGGCGACAAGATGGCTTCCGGCGGCAGGTCCGCGAGAAAATAATTTGGCAAGTTCATATTATGAGGTCATGAGGGAACATCCGCGCGGCTCGGCTTTTTCCGCGCGCCCAAGCAAGTCGAAGCCGGTGCCGCGGCGAATGCCCAAATCCTCCGTTTGCACGGCGGCCACGGAAAACACATTCGCCAGATCCAACACCCGGATGATTCCGGTCCCGCCGTCCGGCACCGCGCGGCCGGTTTCCGGCGAGATTACCTGTGCCCGTGCCCAAGGGGGGAAGCGGAGGGCGAGGGGCGAGGGGCCAGGGACGAGTGATGAGTGATGAGTGGTGAGTGAGGAGCTTGGCGCCGCATTGTCCCGGCTCGCCAACCGTCCCTCGTCATGCGCCACTGCATAAGCCTGAGAACTCAATTCGCTCATGCCATATTCACAAACAATTGCCGCGGCAGGCACGCCCAGTTGCCCGGTGATCAACGCATGCAACTGCGCCTTGGGCATGGTGCGGGAACGATTTTTATATCCGCCCGTTTCCATCACGCGGGAACCGGGGGGAAGCTGGAATTTGAGCTGATGTTCGGCCAGGTAATCCAGCAAATGCACAAACGAAAAGGCGGTGCCGAGGAGTGTCACGGGGCGTCCGGCATGGACGGATGAGGCTAATTCCGCCTGGACGGCCGGAAAGTCCAAAGCCCACGAACCATCGGCGGCCAGGTTTCCGAGAAAAACCGAGGCGGGCAGGGCGCGTTGCTGCCGCAGGGTTTCGAACATGTAAATCAACGAGGAATGGGGCGCGGCCGTCCGTCCCGGTGTCAAAAACCGCAGGGTGTCGCCGGTTCCCAAATGGTGGTCAAACCACCGGGTAAGGGACGCTTCATAAACTGCCAGGGAGGCGGCATGATGAAAATGGCGGCTG
>CAIZWI010000321.1 GCA_903936645.1 uncultured Verrucomicrobia subdivision 3 bacterium | reverse complement strand
GGTCGCCAAGCTGTCGGCAGCCAAGGCCGGCCGCAATAGCTTCGTTGCCCAGACCTGCATATAACCAAGGGAACGGTCTGGCTTTTCCTCGGCCGTAATTTTTGTCGACTCCCCAAACTGGAATGTCATAAAAAATGGTACGTCCTAAAAAAACCACTATAAAATATTGCCTACTCCCCCTTTGGGTGTTTATTTTCCAGCATCAACCACTTTTTGCAACGTATGCATTCATTTGCGGTCGTGCGTCCGTCCCCTGACGGCGCTGGCTTTGTTGCGATTTTTGAGGTTCTTCCCCCGATCCATCCTGTCCCGTAAATCAATAACCCTTAAATAAATGAAAATACCCAAACCCAACTCCCACCATATTCTCGCGGCTGGCCTCTGCCTGCTGAGCGCGGGGATGACTCGCTTACAGGCTGATATCCACCATGACTGGAATACCGGTGTGGGCGACTGGAGCAATGCGGCCAATTGGAACAACGGCATCCCCGTCGATACCTCCGACTGGGACATTGGGACCATCGCCAACGGCGGCACTGCCATCCTGAGCACGGTTCAAGCGGGTTTTAATGAACTCCAAGTGGGCAATAACGGCGTGGCGGGCAACCTGGTTATCACCAACGGCGGCAATTTGACCATTTTCGACTGGCTCGTGGTCGCGCGCAACGATGCCAACGGTAATACCCCGTTGTCCATCCTCACCGTGGCCGGCAACGGAGTGCTCAACAAGCGCGGGTCTGGTTTCCTGATCGCCGATAACAACAACGGCAACGCGCGGATGTTTGTCACCGGCAACGGCACCGTCAATGTGACCGGCGGCTGGAACAGCATCGGCAATAGTGCCGCGGGCGGCACGCTAACCCTGCAGGACAACGCCATCTATAATGTCGGCGGGGTGGATTGGAACGTGGGTGACTATGGTGCGGGCCGCGGGGTCGTTTACCTCAAGGACAACGCCACGCTCAACGTTTCCCGCTTCTGGCTCGGCAAAGGCGGCACCTCCGTCGGGGCGCTCTGGCAGACCGGCGGCACGGTCCACGATACCGGTGCGGGTAACGAATGGACCATTGGTGGCGATGGCGGCGGTGATGGCAATACCACGGGCTTTTACAGTCTGACCGGCGGCACGCTGACCGTGGTCGACAACTTTCAAGTTGGTCGTAATGGCCGGGGCCTGTTTTATCAAAGCGCCGGCACCACCACCCTCAGCAGTTGGAGTGACACCGCCCGCTATCCGGGGGGCATTGGAATTGCCTGGTACACCGGTGGTTTGGTCCAGCATATCAGCACCGGAACCCGCTATTTCGTTGCCGAGCAGGGCCGCGGTGAAGTGACGGTCGCGGGCTCCGGCATTCTGGATACCGCAGCGAACATCGTTATTGGCGGTGCGGGTGCCGCGGTGGGCACCTTGAATCTTAACCCGGGGGGCACGCTCCGCGTGCCCGGCGTTGACCATTGGGGTGGCAATTTCTCCTACCTTAATTTGAATGGCGGCACGGTGCAGCCGAAAGTCTCCAATGGGGCTTTCATGAGCGGCAACCTGACGGAAGCGACCGTTTACTCCGGCAATGCGGTGTTTGATACGGCCGGCCAGGACGTGACCGTGGCGCAAAGCCTGGTCGCGGCAACGGGCAGCGGTGTGCAAAGCATCGCGGTGACGGATGGCGGCGCCGGTTATTTGACCCCGCCGGTCGTCACGATTGATGCCAGTGGCCTGGGCAGCGGTGCCACGGCAGTGGCGCAGATCGATCCCATCGCCGGCAAGGTCACGAACATCGTGGTCACCTGCTCTGGTTACGGTTACACGGGCACTCCGAATGTGTCGGTGGCGGGCGGCGGGGCTTCGAGTGACGCCACGCTTACCGCGGCGGCTCCCGTCGCGCTCACGGCTGGTGGCCTGACCAAGAACGGCAACGGCACCCTGACCCTCACCGGTACCAATACTTATTCCGGCGCAACGGTCGTCAATGCGGGTACTTTGGTAACTTCCACCTCCGACCTCGGTGGTGGCGCGGTCACTGTGGCCAACGGTGCCGGCTACGGTGCCAAATTGATCGTTCCGGGCACGCAACTCACGATTGCCAGCCTCACCTTGGGCACCTCGGCGGCGACCACGCTCGCCCTGGACTTGGGCGGTGCCGGCAATCCGGCCGCAGCCCCCTTGGTGGTATCTGGCGTGCTGGCCGTCAATGGCACCAGCACCGTCAACATTAGTGACGCGCTCCCGCAGGTTGGTCCGCAGTTTGCTTTGATTCAATACGGCTCCAAGACGGGGGCCGGTAAATTTGTTCTCGGCACCCTGCCCAAGGGCGTCCAAGCAACCTTGATTGACAACACGGCCAACAAATCCATCGACCTGTTGATCACCAGCGTGGGCTTGCCGCGTTGGGATGGCGAAGTGGCGGGTTCCTTCTGGGATATTAACAACTCCACCAACTGGATTGAACTGAGCACTGGTTTGGCGACCGTTTATAAAGACACCTTCCCGGTTCTGTTTGATGATGCCGCGCTCGGCAGCACGACCGTGAATCTCGCCGGCAACGTCCTGCCTGGCGCGATCACGGTGAATAACACCAACCTGGCCTACACCATTACGGGCGCGGGCAAGATTGGTGGCACCGCCACCTTGACCAAGTTGGGGACCAATTCCCTGACCATCGCCAATGCCCTGAATGATTACACTGGCGCCAACTTGATCCTCGGTGGAACGGTTGCCGTCACGAACCTGGCCAACGGCGGCCAGGCCAGTGCCATTGGCAAGTCCTCGGCCGATCCGGCCAACCTCGTCCTCGGCGGCGGCACCTTGAGCTACTCGGGTCCGGCGGTCACCATCAATCGCGGTTACACCGTGCAATCGTCCGCCAGCATCTTTGATGTTGCCACCAGCCTGGGCCTTACCGGCCAGCCGGTGGTCGGTCTGGGCGGTTCCACGATCAAAGCCGGCGTCGGGCAGTTGACCTATGCCGGTGCCGGTGTCAAAGAACACGCGAGCTACCGCGCCAACAACGGCACGGTGCTGCTGGATGGCACGGGCGTGGCCCAGACCAATCACAACCAGTATGAGTTCTGGGTGGGCGGAACCCCCGACACAGGGGCGTCGCTCGTGGTGAGCAATACAATTCTGAACATTGACAGCTGGCTGGCCATCTCCCGTGGCAACGGTAGTCTCGGCAACACCTCCAGCGCCGCCTTCTTCAACTCCCAAGTGACCTCCGGGGCATTCTCCATGGGTTACGATGGTGGTCTGGCCGGCAACTGGGAATTCCCGTTCTTAACCTTGAACGGCAACTCCACCTTTACTAATAACGGTGACTCAAACATCGGCGAGAGCGGCGGCTCCACCGCCACCATGGCGCTTAATAATAATTCCGCCTTCTATTCGCAAAACCGCGTGATGCTGGGCTGGCATACCGGAACCACGGCCTCACTCACGCTCGCCAATTCCAGCTCCATGGCCGTGAATGCCTGGTTCTCGGTGGGCAATGAAGGGGGCACCGGTACGCTCACTTTGAAGGATAACAGCAGCCTCTGGATCCTCTGGGATATGAACATTACCGATGTCAACGCCGGTTCTGGCGAACTGGACATCCAAAACAACGCCCAGCTCAGCTTCGGCAGCTATTTTGTCGGCAAAGGTGTCGGTGCCTCTGGTTTGGTGAATCAGACCGGCGGATCGGTCATCGGCCGGCCGGACGGCAATGAAATGCACGTCGGCTATCATGGTCAGGGCACTTACAACCTGAGCGGCGGCAGCATCACCTTGAACAATCATTGGTTCGTTATTGGCCGCTACGCGGATGGCCCCGGCGAGTTCAACCTCAACGGCGGCACCATTGTGCACAACACCATCGGCAAGCGCGTGCAAGTGGGTGAAGATGGCACGGGCGTCTTCAACATTAACAGCGGCTCGCTCTCGTCCATTGCCGCGGAAATGGCCATCGGCCTTAATGCCAGTGGCAACGGTACCGTCAACCTCAACGGCGGTTTGTTGCAGGTTCGCCGGGTCATTGGCATCAATGGCACCAGCGCCTTTAACTTCAACGGCGGCCAGTTGCTCGCCGGTCCCAACGCCCAGGCGGACTTCATGACCGGCATCACCGCGGCTTCCGTGCTGGCGAACGGTGCGAAAATCGATACCAGCAGCAACAACATCTCCATTGCCCAATCGCTGCTCGATGGCGGTGGCAATGGTGGTTTGACCAAAACCGGCAACGGCACGTTGAACCTCAATGGCGCCAACACTTACACTGGCACCACCACCGTCAGTGCCGGTACGCTGGGCGGCAGCGGCAGCCTCGCTGGTCCCGTGGTGATTTCCGCCGGTGCCACCCTGGCCCCCGGGTCGCCGGTCGGCCCGTTGACCATTGCCAGTTCGTTGAGCCTGGCCGCCGCCAGCACCACCGTGCTTGAGCTGAACAAAACCCTCGGCACCAACGATTCCGTGATTGGTCTGACCACCGTCACTTACGGTGGCACCCTGGTGCTGAAAAACCTCAGCGGCACGCTCGCTGCGAATGACACGTTCAAACTGTTTGCGGCCGGCTCCTACGCGGGGTCCTTCGCCAGCATCGTGGCCCAAACCCCGAATCAGACCGTCACCTGGGATACCAGCCGGCTGACGGTGGACGGCACCGTGAAAGTGGTCACCGCCGTGCCGGCTCCCGTGGTCCTCGCGCCCGTGACCAGCGGCGGCACCGTGAACATCACCTGGCCGGCCAGTCAAACCGGCTGGCAATTGCAATCCCAGGTCAGTTCCCTGGCCGTTGGCCTGAGCACCAACTGGGTGCCGGTCGCAGGCTCGACCATGACCAACCAGGTCAGTCTCCCGGTGGACGGCACGGAACCCGCGGAATTCTTCCGCCTGGTGTTCCCGCCTCAATAATCCCATCCGCTGCGGCGAATTTCGCCGCCCGGATGAAAGCCTGAATCACTTGGGGTGCCTCGTCAGAGGCACCCCAATTTTTTTAGCG
The DNA here is from genome assembly GCA_903936645.1 of uncultured Verrucomicrobia subdivision 3 bacterium. Lineage (GTDB taxonomy): Bacteria > Verrucomicrobiota > Verrucomicrobiia > Limisphaerales > UBA11358 > UBA11358. The sequence goes on along the minus strand of CAIZWI010000321.1, from coordinate 24,152 downwards.
CCCAGAGCCCGGCACCCACAGTTTTGGGCTCGTCGGGGAGTGGATGACATTTTGGCAGTTGAAAAACCGCCGGCCCCCCAGCACACTGCCACCCATGCTCGCAAAGGTTTGCTCCGCTGCGGTAAATGGCATCGAGGCGTATCCGGTGGAAGTCGAAGTGGACTCCGGCTGGGGCGACACGTTTATTGTCATCGTCGGCCTGCCGGACGCCGCGGTGAAGGAGGCCCGTGACCGTGTCTCCACCTCCCTCGTCAACTCGGCCTACAAATTCCCCATGGGGCGCACCACCATCAATCTCGCGCCGGCGGACGTTAAAAAAGAGGGGCCCAGTTTCGATCTTCCCATTGCCCTTGGCATCCTCGCCGCGACCGAGCAAATGGTTACCGACCAGTTGGACAACTTCGCCATCATTGGTGAACTCGCTTTGACCGGCGCGGTCCGTTCCTGTCGCGGCATTCTGCCTGTGGCACTCCAAGCCCGGGCGGCGGGCAAAACGGGGATTCTGGTGCCCGTGGAAAATGCTGCCGAAGCCGCCGTGGTGGAAGGGCTCCAGGTCATCCCCATCCCCAACCTGCGCGCCGCCGCCCAGTTTTTAGAGGGGCAAATCAAAATCCCGCCAGCCAAAGTTGATTTTGCCCAGATCTTCAACCAGACCCATAGCGACGACCTGGATTTTGCCGAGGTTCGCGGCCAGGAAAACGTGAAGCGCGCCCTGGAAATCGCTGCCGCCGGCGGCCACAATGTGCTGCTCATCGGTCCGCCCGGCACCGGCAAATCTATGCTCGCGAAGCGGTTGCCCACCATCCTGCCACCCCTCACGCTGGATGAAGCCCTCGAAGCCACCAAAATTCATAGTATCGTGGGCTTGCTCGGTCCCGGTCAGGCCCTCATCACCCAGCGCCCCTTCCGCACCCCGCACCACACCGCCTCGGATGCCGGCTTGCTCGGCGGCAACATCAACCCCACCCCCGGCGAAATCTCTCTGGCCCACCACGGCATCCTGTTTTTGGACGAATTGCCCGAATTCAAACGCAGCGTGCTGGAGACCATGCGCCAGCCCCTGGAGGAAGGCCGGGTTACCATCTCGCGGGCTGCCGGCACCGTCACCTTCCCTTCCCAATTCATGCTGGTCGCCGCCATGAATCCCACGCCGGATGGCAAAATGCCCGGCGAGTCCCGCAGTTCTCCGCGCGAAATTCAAAACTATCTCGGCCGTATTTCCGGCCCGCTGCTGGACCGCATTGATCTGCATGTGGAAGTGCCGCCAGTGAAGTTTCGGGAAATGACCGGCGAACGCACCGGCGAAAGTTCCGCCGCCATCCGCGTGCGGGTGGTGGCCGCGCGCCAGCGCCAGATCACCCGGTTTCAGAGCAAACCCAAGATCACCTGCAACGCGCGCATGGGGCCAAGGGAACTTAAAGCCTTTTGCGACCTGGACGAGGCCACCAAGGAATTGTTGCGACTGGCGATGACGGACCTGAACCTCAGTGCCCGCGCCTATGACCGGATCTTAAAAGTGGCCCGCACCATTGCTGACCTGGCGGGCGCCGAGAGCATTTTGCCTGAACACATTTCCGAAGCCATCCAGTATCGTTCGCTGGACCGGCAGTTGTGGACTTGAAAATTACGCCCTCCGCCTCAGGTCGCGGCGGTTTCAGACCCCGTCCGGCCCAATGTTTTGGCCAAATGGGCCAGCCCCTCCGGTGACGCCCCAAATAACCCGTGCTCCGTCACCAAACCGGTGATTAATTCACCCGGGGTAACGTCAAAGCCATCATTGCGCGCTGGGGTCCCGGCCGGGGAGATGAGGACTTCCTGGCGCTGGCCATCCGCTGCGAGCCCGACCACATGGGTTACCTCTCGGGAAGTCCGCTGTTCGATCGGGATTTCCCGGATGCCGTCCGTTATGGTCCAGTCGATGGTGCTGACGGGGAGCGCCACATAAAATGGCAGGTGATGCGCCCGGGCAGCGAGGGCCTTGAGATAAGTCCCGATCTTGTTCGCCGCGTCGCCCCGGGCGGTCACGCGATCCGCGCCGACGATCATCAAGTCCACCAAACCCCGCTGCGCCAGGTGGCCAGCCTCGTTGTCCACCACCAGGGTGTGCGGGACGTTGTGCTGGCCGAGTTCCCAGGCGGTGAGTGAGGCTCCCTGGCCGCGCGGCCGGGTTTCGCTGACCCAAACATGCACTTCCAGGCCGGCATCGTGCGCCTGGTAAATCGGGGCAATGGCCGTGCCCCAGTCCACGCAGCCCAGCCAGCCGGCATTGCAATGCGTCATGATCTGGAGTGGGCCCGAGCTGGGCGGTTTCCGCTGCGCGGCGGCTTGGAGCAATGCCAGACCATGCGCGCCGATGGCCTGGTTTGTCCGGACATCCTCCTCACTGATCGCTCCCGCCTCGGCCCAGGCGGCGGCTGCCCGGGCGCCCGGTGGCAGGGGCACCACCACGCGCCGAATGCGGTCCAATGCCCAGCGCAAATTAACCGCCGTGGGCCGGGTGGCCAGGAGTTCGGCATAAGCCCGCGCGATCAGGTCATCGCCGGGGTCGTCGCGCAAGGCAAAAAAATAACCAAAGGCCGCCGTGGCACCAATGAGTGGCGCACCGCGCACCCGCATGGTTTTAATCGCTTCAATCACTCCGGCCAGGCTGGCCAGTTCGCGCCACTCCAACCCATGCGGCAGCACGGTCTGGTCCAGGATGCGCACCGTTTGGCGGCCGGCAATAATCTCGATGGAACGGCGGGAAACCCCCTGGATTTTCATGCGCGGTGGTGGCTAGGCAATTTCAATTTCCGCAAATGATGCCAGCACGGGGTGGGTGTGTGGCGGGTTGGGGGCGTTCCCCGGCCGGAGCGCCAGTGCGGTGGCACAGCCCGCCTCCCGTGCCGCGTCCAGTTCGGCGGTGATATCGCTCAGGTACAACACCTCGCCCGGGGTGACGCCGGCTTCGCAGGCGATCGTCGTATAACTGGCCGCGAAACGCTTGGGGCCCGTGGTGGTGTCATGATAGCCCGCCAGATACGGCCGCAAATTCCCCGCCGTGGTGTGGCCAAAAAAAAGTCGTTGGGCGTGGGTGCTGCCGGAGGAAAAAATGCGCACCTGGAGCCGGCAATTTACCCATGCCAGCAGGGCCCGGGGCACATCCGGAAAGACCTCCGAGTGCAGCACCCCGCTGGCGAAGCCTTCTTCCCAGATCAAACCCTGCAACTGTTTCAAGCCGGTTTGCTTCGCATCCCGGTCCATGAGTTCATGCACCAAGGCGGCCAGTTCCGCCAGTTCCGGGATTTCAGACCGGCCAGGTCGCGCTTCCGCCACCATTAATTCCAAGGCGGCCCGCACCGTTGGTTCCTTGCCGTGCCGTTCCAGAAACGGCCCCAATTGATGCCGCACATACGGAAAGAGCACTGAGTGAACGTAGGCCAGCGGGGAAACTGTGCCTTCGATATCCAGCAGCACCAGCGCGCCTCCAAAACGTATCATAGTTTCACCAAGGGCTGAAGCCGCGGCCGTTCCGCCCCCGGCAGATAGCGCGGCCCAAAGCAGAGTGGCTCGTAACGGCTCGCCAGGTCATCGCCCGTGTACTCCGGTGTCCACCCGGCTTTTTCGCGGAACAGGCGGATCGCCCGGATCGTCCGGTCGGCGCAAAGGTCAAACCAGTGCTTGGTTCCGGCCGGCACATTAATCAGGTCACCCTCCCCGACTTCGATGGAAAACAGCGGCCCGGCCGGTTCCCCCGGGTGAATGTAGAAAATTCCCCGGCCTTTGACCACGAACCGAATCTCATCCTCGGCATGGCGGTGTTCCTGGTTAAACCGGTTCAACATCGCTTGCAAATTGGGCACCTCCGGATGCACATCCACCACATCAGCGGTGATATAGCCACCCCGGGCCATCAACGCCTTAACCTCCGGATCGTACGCCTGCAGAATGTCCTCTGCCGAGGCATCCTGATCCACCCGGCCCGCCACCGGCCAGCAGTCGTACGCGATGCCAAAGGGCTGTAAGAACGCCCGGATTTCATCCGGCGCGCTCAAGGTCCGGTCTTCGTGAATAATCCGCACGGTGGCCATGGCAACAGTCAAACACCACCTTAATCAGCCACGGCCAAATAACAATTGCTTCTTTGTTACAACTTGGAAAAGAAATTCCAACACCTCGATGTGCCGCCGGGCTGACGCAATGGAGTCGCCCCAGGTATAAAGCCCGTGGCCCGCCATGAGGAAACCGTGCTGCAGGCGATTCGCCGGTTCCGTGAGCCGGGCTTCCACCACCCGGGCCAGGGCGGCAATATCCTGCGTGTTGGGGAACACTGGGAGCGCCACCCGCGTTTCATGCGTGGTGACCCCGGCCAGGCCCTTGAGCATTTCATAGCCCTCCAGCACCAATTCCGACTGCGCCTGGCCGGCCTCGGAAAGCACCGTGGCATCCACCGAATGCGTGTGCAACACGGACGCGGCACCGCCCGCGCGGACCAGCGCAAGGTGCAGCCGGGCCTCGGCCGATGGCCGCGGCAGCGCCGGATCCAGCGCCAGGGCATCCGCCCCAATCAGGGTGAAATGCCCGGGTTCGAGCCGGCCTTTGTCGTACCCGCTCCCGGTCATGAGGAGGATGAGCGGATCCCGGCTCACCACCACGCTGAAGTTACTGCTGGTGCCCAGCGACCAGCCCCGTTGGTGAAAGTCCCGCCCGGAGGCGCACAGTTCGCTGACCAACGCCAGGTGGGGTTGGATCAAAGGGTGGATGGACGGGGTGCTGGAATTGGCCATGGCGGCAAATTCTTGAACGAGTGGGCGGCGCAAATCAAGTAGAAAGCAGGCCGAAAAAAATCCCGCCCCGCCCATGGGCCCAAATCCTCTGCGCGAGGGAAACCAGGCTGGCCCGGGCAATAGCTAATGGGCCGTTGTCGCAACCACAACAATCCACTGGTCAGGACTAATTGGGCCTCCCGGCAATTGCACCCCGTAAATCAAAGTTAACCGGGGCACCCCCAAAAAGGGATGCCCCATGCTTGCTTCGGTTCGGTTGGCGTTTACGCCATGGCGGCGGTATATTCACCCCGGCACGCCGCGCGGTTGCAATTGGCCCGGTGGAGCAGCACCTTTTGGGCGGCCACTATATTGGCCTCCTGGCCCAGCCAAATGTCCAGGGCCGGCTGTTGGATGGCGCGGGAAAAGGAAAAGGTCAGCGCCCACGGGAGTTGCGCCCGGAAACGATGATTCATCATGTTTAACCGGGCTGAGGCGAGTTCGGCCGGCTGCCCGCCGGATAAAAAGGCAATTCCGGGGACCACTGCGGGAACGGTGCGCCACAAACTTTTCATGGTCACATCCGCGACTTCGCTCACATCGGCGATTTCCTCCGGCCGGCGGTCGATCAATCTCACTGGGTATTGCTGTTCCCCCGCAGCGACCTCCTTGACCGCCTGCGGCCGGGCGGAACTTAAACCCGGCAGCACCATGTTGGGCTTGAGAATAATGCCTTCCAGCAGCACCCGCTGACAATTGAGCTGGATGAAGACATTGCGCAGCACTTCCTCCGTAACCTGGCGGCAACGCTCCAGGGTGTGGTTGCCCGTCATGAGTACTTCGGCTTCGACGATGGGCAGCAGTCCCGCTTCCTGGCACAAGGCCGCATAACGGGCCAGCGCGTGGGCATTGGCCTCCAGGCCACTCCGGCTTGGCAGGCCATCGCCGATCACCAGGACCGCGCGCCACTTTGCAAAGCGCGCCCCCATCTGGCAATATTCCTGGAGTCGTTCGCGCAATCCATCCAGGCCCTCGGTGATTTTTTCGCCGGGATGCCCCGCCAGTTCCTTGGCCCCGGTGTCCACTTTGATGCCCGGGAGGATGCCCGCCGCCGCCAGCACCTGGAGAAACGGCGTGCCATCCCGTTGGGTTTGCCGGATCGTTTCGTCATACAGAATCACGCCGCTGATGCTTGCCCCAAGCCCGGGCGTGGTGATAATCAACTCGCGATACGCCCGCCGGGCCTCAACCGTTTGCGGAATGCCCAGCTTCGCGAAGCGCTGGTTGCAGGTGGGATTGCTTTCATCCATGGCCAGCAGCCCTTTGTCGTTGGCCAGTAAATTTTGGGCGGTTTCGATCAATCGTTGTGCGTTCATAATAGTAGTTGGGAAACTTAATTGGCGATGGGCACCAGGGGCTGCCGCGGCCCAAAAAACGGCCAGCGCAAATCGCCCGTTAGTAAATAAATACCCATGCAGCCAATCATCAGAATCACCAGCACCCACATGCGCCAGTCACGATGGGCGCGTTTCCAGTAGGGCTTTGCGCGGTGCGGTGGGTTGCCGGCATGGGGGTTCGCGTGCGGATCATCGGCAGTCTCTTGCTGGGGAGGCATGGGGTTTTGAGGTTTTTAAATTTACCTTAAACCGGCCCAGGGGGGCGGCCGACCGTGCCCCATTTCCAATGGCGAATTTCCGGCAAATCCTGCCCGTGCCTGGCAATGTAAAGTTTGTGCTCGATCAGCTTGTCGCGCATTTGCTGTTTCAGATATGCCCCCTTGGAACCCAGATTGGGCACGCGGTCCACGACATCCATCACCAAGTGGAACCGGTCCAGGTCGTTTTGCACCCGGATGTCAAAAGCCGTCGTGATGGTGCCTTCTTCCTTGTAGCCACGCACATGCAGGTTGCGATTGTTACGGCGATAGGTCAGGCGGTGCACCAGCCAGGGATACCCGTGGAAGCCAAAGATGATATGCTTGTCCTTGGTAAACAGGGAATCGTAATCCAAGTCGCTGAGTCCATGGGGATGCTCGGTGCTGGGTTGCAACTTCATCAGGTCAACCACATTGACCACCCGGATTTTTAAATCCGGCAGATGTTCGCGCAGGATGGACACGGCGGCCAGAATCTCCAGTGTGGGCGTGTCCCCGCAGCAGGCCATCACCACGTCGGGCTCGCTGGCCTGGTCGTTGCCGGCCCATTGCCAGATGCCGATGCCCTCCGTGCAATGCTTGACGGCCGCGTCCATGGTCAGCCATTGGGGCAGGGGATGCTTCCCGGCCACCACCACATTCACATAATGCCGGCTGCGCAGGCAGTGGTCGAACACCGACAACAAGCAATTGGCATCCGGCGGCAAATACACGCGCACAATGTCCGCCTTCTTGTTGATGACGTGGTCCAGAAAACCGGGGTCCTGGTGGGTGAAACCATTGTGATCCTGCTGCCACACGTGTGAGGCGAGCAGGTAGTTCAGCGACGCAATGTTTCGCCGCCAGGGCAGTTCGCGGGTCACTTTCAACCATTTGGCATGCTGGCTGAACATGGAATCCACAATCCGGATGAAGGCCTCGTAGCTGTTGAACAACCCATGCCGGCCTGTGAGTAAATAGCCTTCGAGCCAGCCTTCGCATTGGTGCTCGCTGAGCATGGAGTCCACCACCCGTCCAGTGGGGGCCAGAAACTCATCGTTTTTGAATTCCCGCGCATCCCACTGCCGGTTGGTGGCCTCAAAAACCGCGCCCAACAGATTGGAGAGGGTTTCGTCCGGGCCAAAAATACGAAAGTTGTGCTCGTTTAGTTGCTCGATGTCCCGCAAAAACTTGCCCAGCACCATCGTGTCCTGGCCATCCACCGCCCCCGGGGCGGTGACGGTCACCGCGTGCTGGTGAAAATCCGGCATGCGCAGGTCGCGCAGCAGCAGGCCGCCATTCGCGTGGGGGTTGGCCCCCATGCGCCGGTTGCCCTGCGGGGCGAGTTCCGCCAGTTCGGGCCGGAGCCGGCCACTGGCGTCGAACAACTCCTCCGCCCGGTAACTTTTCATCCAGCTTTCGAGCTGTTGGAGATGCGCGGGATGTTCGGCATCCACCAGCAATGGCACCTGGTGCGACCGAAACGTCCCTTCCACGGGCAGGCCATCCACCAATTTGGGTCCCGTCCAACCCTTGGGCGAGCGCAGCACGATCAACGGCCAGCGGGGGCGTGTGGTGTCCGTTTTAGTCCGCGCGTTTTTTTGGATGATTTGAATATCCCGGATGGCTTGATCCAGTGCAGTGGCCATGAGTTCATGCATTTTTTCCGGCTCGTCGCCCTCCACAAAATAGGGCGTCCAGCCGCACCCTTGGAAAAATTTCTCCAGTTCCTCCGGCTCAATGCGCGCCAGAATGGTGGGATTGCTGATCTTGAAGCCGTTGAGGTGCAATATCGGGAGCACCGCCCCGTCGGTCACCGGGTCGAGAAACTTGTTGGCCTGCCAGGCGGTCGCCAGCGGACCGGTTTCGGCCTCGCCATCGCCCACCACGCAGGCGACGATTAATCCGGGGTTGTCCAGCACCGCGCCAAACGCATGGCTGAGCGAATAACCCAGCTCGCCGCCTTCGTGAATCGATCCCGGCGTGGTCGGCGCCACGTGGCTGGAGATCCCCCCGGGAAAGGAAAATTGCGTGAACAGCTTTTTCAGCCCGGCCTCGTCCTGGGTGATATTCGGATACACCTCGCTCCATGTGCCTTCCAGATAGACGTTGCCCACAATCGCCGGTCCCCCGTGCCCCGGGCCGGCCACATAGAACATGTTCAGGTCAAATTGTTTGATGACCCGGTTTAAATGGACATAAATAAAATTTTGGCCCGGGGTCGTGCCCCAATGCCCCACCACCAGTGGCTTGACATCCGTGAGTTGCAGCGGGCGCTTGAGCAGCGGATTATCGTATAAATAAATCTGGCCAACCGACAAATAATTGGCGGCCCGCCAGTAGGCGTCCATCCGCTGCAGAAGTTTGGGGGTAAGCGTGGTTTCCATAATGGGTTGAACGGGGATCAGGATGTTTGCATCCGCAAATGAATCCTGGTCCTAGACTGCCGTGGTGGCATCCGTTGAACAATAGGGTGTACACCCCATCACCGCGAAACCGGCAGGCCCGGGAAACCCTTCAGGCCAGTTCACTGATGGTTTTGCGAAAGCGCGTCAGCGAAAGGCCAAACAACAGCGCGCCGATGCCGGTCAAAGCCAGAAATTGTGGCCAAACCACGGCCAGACCGGCGCCCCGAAAGAGGATGGCCTGGCCCAGGTCCACAAATTGCGTGGTGGGGGCCGCCAGCATCACTATCTGTACGAATTCCGGCATGCTTTCACGGGGACTGAACGTGCCGGAAAGCATTTGCAGTGGCAGCAAAATCAACACCGCCAGCATGCCAAACTGCGGCATGGAGCGCGCCAGTGTGGCCAGGAAGATGCCCAGCGTGGTTGCGGCAAATAGATGCAGGGCCGTCCCGGCCAGAAACAACAGCACCGAACCCGCGACGGGCACCCGCAACACGCCTTGCACGACCACCAGCAACCCGAAGCCCGCTGCCCCCACCACCACCAGCCCCATCGCCCAAACCTTGGCCAGCATGATTTCCGCCGGCGTTACTGGCATCACCAGCAGATGCTCGATGGTGCCATGTTCCCGTTCGCGGATGAGGGCGGCGCCCGTCAGAATGATGGCGAGCATGGTCACGTTATTGATAATTTCGGACAAGGCCCCAAACCAGGATTGTTTCAAATTGGGATTGTAACGCGCGCGCAAGTTCAGGTCCACCAGGGGCGGTGTGCTGCTTCGGTAACGCTGGACAAAATCGCCGACCTCGCCCAGGGCGATTTGCTGAATATAGGCGCTGCCCACGAAGGCCTGGGTCATGCGGGTGGCATCCACGTTCAATTGCACCGCCGGCGACCGGCCGGCCAGCACATCGCGTTGAAAATTCGGCGGTATGTCCAATACAAAACTATAGTCACCCCCATCCATGCCCGCGTCCATTTGGGCCCGGGAGATGTGGGCCGGGGGATTGAAGCGGGGCCGGTAAAAAGCCGCCGCCATCCTGGCCGAGAGCGGTGAGGCATCCTCGTCCACCATGGCGATCGGTACTTTGTCCAGACTGTCCGGCACGGCCGTGGCCGCCACATAAATGGACATGGTGAAACAATACGTGATCAGCACCAGCATCACCGGGTCGCGCGCCAGGCTCCACAATTCCTTGATGCCCAGCCGGTAAATGATGACGAAGTCGGGCATGCTTACGTCTCCTGTTTCTTCAGCAGCAGGATCGCCAGCCCCACCACCACCGGCGGGGCCAGCACGAGTGGCCAGAATGAGGCATGCAGACCCGGGAAGCCCAGCGCCTTGTTGAAGACCCCCCGGGTGATGGTCAGCAGGTAAGTGGCGGGATAGACCCGGCCGATGAATGCCCCGGCCCCGGCCAGCGAAGAAACCGGATTCAGCAAACCCGAAAACTGAACCGCGGGAATAATGGTGGCAATAATCGTCAAAAAGAGCGCCGCGATCTGGCTGCGCGTAAAGGTGGAGGTGAACAGGCCGAAACCCGTCGAGAACATCACGAATAAGAGAGCCCCCGTTGCCAGCGCGGCGAAACTGCCCTTGACGGGCACTCCGAAAAGCGTGATGGCCAGCAGGGTCATCAACCCGAAGTTGAGCATGCCCAGCACAATGTAGGGCAGCTGCTTGCCCAGCAGAAATTCCGCGCGGGTGACGGGTGTGACATACAGGTTGATGATGGAGCCCAGCTCTTTTTCGCGCACCACCGAGAGCGCGGTGAGCATCGCCGGGATCATGAGTAATAATATGGGGATCACCGAAGGGACCATCGCCGGCAGGCTGAGCACGTCGGGGTTATAGCGGTAGCGCGTCGCGATCGTGGCCGGGCTGGCCACCCGCTGGCCCAATCGGTGGATCGCCATGTCCACCAGCCAGCCTGCATGCATCCCTTGCACATAACCTTGCACCGTTTCGGCCCGCTGCGGCATGGAGCCGTCCACCCATGCGGCGATCTCCACCCCGTGGCCGCGCTCCAGGTCGCGCCCGAAGTTTGGGGGAATTTCAATGGCCAGCGCCAGTTCGCCGGACCGCATCCGCTGGTCCAGTGCCGCGTAATTGGCCAGCGGTGGGCGTTCGGTAAAATAGCGCGAGCCCGCGAGGTTGAGCGCATAGTTCTGGCTCAAGCCGGTCTGGTCATGGTCGAGCACCGCATATTTCAGATGTTCCACATCCAGGCTGATGCCATAGCCCATGATGCACATCAGCAGGATGCTCCCCAGCAACGCCATGGTGGCCCGCAGGGGATCATGCCGCAGTTCGAGGGCCTCGCGCCGGCTGTAACTCAAGGCGCGGCGCCAACTGAACCAGCGCCGGGGTGGCGAAATATTTGCCCGGGTGATGGTCCCGGTCAGGGGGCCGGGCAAAATCGTTTCCCCGGCTACCGTTCCCGTCACTGTGTTTGGGGCCAGCCGCTCGGCGTCTTTCAGGTAACTGATGAACGTGGCTTCCAGGGTGGGCAGCCCCCGCTGGCGCACCAGTTCCGCCGGCACCCCGGTGGCCAGCACTTGACCATCATTCATCAAGGAGATGCGGTCGCACCGCGCGCCTTCGTCCATGAAATGGGTGGAAATAAAAATGGTCACCCGCTGCTGGCGGGAAAGCTCCACCAGCAATTGCCAGAGGGTGTCCCGGGCAATGGGATCCACGCCGGAGGTGGGTTCATCCAGAATCAACAGTTCGGGCTGATGCACCATCGCCACCGCCAGGGACATCCGTTGGCGGATGCCCGGCGGCAGGTTGTCCGGCATGACGTCGAGCACCCCGGCGAGATTGAATTGTCTCACCATTTCCGCCACCCGCACCGGTATGTCCGCTTCGCGCACCCGGTAAAGGCGTGCCGCCAGCACCAGGTTTTGGCGCACGGAAAGTTCGGCATACAGGGAAAACGACTGGGACATATAGCCCACCCGCCGGCGCGTCGCGAGATCCCTGGGATTAACGGGTTGTCCGAATAATTCGGCCCGGCCCGCCGTGGCGGGCAACAGGCCCGTCAACATTTTCATGGTCGTCGATTTGCCGCAGCCGTTGGATCCAAGGAAACCGAAGATTTCGCCCTGGCGGATGCGAAAACTGACGTGGTCCACGGCGACGAAATTTCCAAAGCGCATCGTCAGGCCCTCGGCCTCAATGGCCAGCGGGGCATCGGCCGCCACCACCAATGGTGGAATGGCCACCTCCCGGTGGCCTTGCTGCTGCGCCTCGGGTAGCAAGGCAATGAAGGCGGCGTCCAGCGTGGCGCCATGCGTCTGGGACAGCAGTTCGTGCGGTGAACCGGTGGCCATCACCTGGCCGGCATTCATGGCCACCAGCCAGTCGAAATGCCGCGCTTCGTCCATGATCGAGGTGGCCACGATCACACTCATCCCCGTGCGTTGCGTGCGGATGTGCCTGATCAAATCCCAAAATTGTTCCCGCGCCAGCGGATCCACCCCAGTGGTGGGCTCATCCAGGATTAAAAAGTCCGGATCGTGTATCAGCGCACAGCACAGTCCCAGCTTCTGCTTCATGCCCCCGGATAACTTGCCCGCCGGGCGCGCCCGAAAGGGCGTCAGTCCCGTGCGGCGGCACAATTCATCAATGCGCCGTCGGCGCTCGGCGGCCGGATGGCCAAACAGCCGGCCGAAGAACTGCAAGTTTTCCTCGACGGACAGCGTCGCATAAAGGTTTTTACCCAGCCCCTGCGGCATGTAGGCGATGTGCGGGCATACCTGTTCCCGATGCCGCCGGCTGGTCATGTCGCCATCCAGCACCTCCACCGTGCCGGTTTGCACCGCGCGTGCACCGGCCAGCAGCGCCAGCAGGCTGGACTTGCCCACCGCATCCGGGCCGATCAAGCCCACCATTTTTGCCGCCGGGATGTCCAGGGTGATGCCTTGCAGTGCCACCGTTTTTCCGTAGTGCAAACTGACGTTCACCAGTCGGGCAATCAGGCCCGGATGCTCCGGTCCCGGCGTCATTGCGGCACCTTGATTTCCAGGCTGGCCGGCCATTTCGCTGCCGCCTCCAGTTTGATCCAGGCCACGCCCGGCAGGCCGGTCTTGATCTGGTTTACGTTTTTTCGCAGCAACGCGCGGCCCAATTGCGCCTTCACCCGAAACATGAGTTTTTGCCGCTCATCGGCCGTTTCCACGGTCTTGGGGGTGAACTGGGCGACGGTGGCCACAAAGGTGACTGTTGCTGGAAATACATACTGCGGCGCGGCGTCGAGTATCAGATGCACTTCCGTGCCCAGTGCCACCTGTCCTGCCACCTGGTCGGGGAGAAAAAACGTGAGATAAACGTCGTTCAGATCGACCAGATTGAGCACCGTGCCGCCGGCGGCCAGCACTTCCCCGGGCTGGGCCACGCGATATTGCACCCGGCCGGCACATGTAGCTTTCAGCAAGCTGTCTTTAATATCAGCCTCAATCGTGGTAATGGTTGCCACACTGGCGGTGACGCCAGCTTGCGCGCCGACCACCCGGGCTTCGGCCGCTTTGACTGCTGCTTGCGCCGCCGTGACCTGGGCCTGGGCCGCCGTCACGGCCGCCTCGCTGCCCTGCAGACTCGCACGGTTATCGTCCACTTCCTGCGGGGTGGCCACTCCATTGGTGGCCAGCATTTCCGTGCGGGCGAACCGTCGCCGGGCGGCATCCCATTCCGCCGCCCGTTGCTGGACGGCGGCGTGCGCGGCGGCCATGTCGCTCTGCCGCGCGACCACCTCGGCCGCGGCACTGGCCACCGCCGTGATGGCTTGCTGTGACTGGGCCCTGGCCTCCGCTGCTTTCGCTTCCAGTACGTCCGTCTGCATTTGCGCCAGCGACTCCCCGATCTCGACAAAATCACCTTCATTCACCATGATTTGCTCCACCCGGCCGGCCAGTTTTGTGGCCAGATCAATCTCCGTGGCCTCCACCCGGCCATTCCCGCTGACAAATCCTTTCCCGGGACCTGTCGGCTGCACGACAAAATATACGATCACCCCGCCAGCCATGACTGCCGCGGCGATGCCCGCTATCCCCCATTTTTTCTTGAGCCAGGCCCCCCCTTTTCCCGAGGCCGTTGCCGGGTGGTTTGCCACCACCGGCTTTGTTGCACCCGCTGGCAGCGGCGAGCTGGCGGTGGTGGCCGGTGCGTTGGGTTTGCCTGGTATTTCGTTCGGAGTCATCTGTGGGTTCTTTGGCTTCCTTGGTCAGGACCTTGTTTGCTATGCGCCTTTACAAAAATCCACCTCTGAAAATGTCAGCTTTGGCCCGAATCAACCATGGGGTGAATTCCCCATGGGAATGAATTTCACCTTCTCCCCACCGATGCGGGACATTGGCGGCAGCCAATTTCCGTCAGTCGGTGAAAATATTTAATTGGCAGGTGAACGACCTTCACCGTTCGGCGGTTTCGCCGCCATCGTTGCACTGCCGTTTGTGTAGGGCATGGTGTCCGAGCCATGGGCGGTCACCCGGCTCTGTTCCAGGCCTGCCTCCCGGGCGTTTTTGGCCGCCGTCACGGCCCGGTAGGTGACTGGCACCTGCCAGTCGGCGTAGGTCGGACAAATCGTGCGCATCCCGCTGATCACCTGCTGGCGGAAGGTGTTTTCAATCAGGCTCCCCTGGCCAGGCCAGATTTTGAAATGGACGCGCAAAAAATTCCACCGCCCGCCCGGGGCGGTTTCCACCGGGCCCACCACCGGCTGGCTGAGGATGATCGCCCCGAATTGCCCCCACATGCCCGCGGCAATCTCGCTGATCGCCTGGACCGCCCGGGCGTGGTCGGCCCCCAGCGGGATCTGGATGTCCGCATAGGCATAAATGCCCCCGAGCGGATACCGGCTGACGTTGTTGATGGTCCGGTTGGGCACAAACACCTCTTGGTTGTAAAAATTGATGAGCTTGGTGAATCGCAAACCGATTTCCTCCACCCGGCCAATGACGATGGTTATCGTGCCCGCCACTTCCACGAAATCGCCCACTTCCATCGTGTCGGAAAATATCAGGGTTAACCCGATGACAATATCCTGCACCAGCCCCTGGCAGCCAAAGCTGATCGCCAGGCCAATCACCGTGGCGCTCGCCAGGTAGGCCGTCAGGTTCAATCCCAATTCCTGGAGCCCCAAACCGATGCTCAAAAAATAGATGAGAAACGTGATTGCGCTGCCGATTAGCCGAGTCAGCGTGATGTACTTGGGTTTGTGCTTGAAGCCGGCGTGACTGGCTTTGTCTGCCTCCGCTTGATGGATGACCACCTCGCACCCCCGCCGGATAAACCCCAGCACCACCAAGGCTCCCACGGCCAGCCCGATAATCAGGACGATGCGCGTGCCGGCCGCGGAGGCGTGGCCGGTAAGCTGATGGTAAAACCGCCCCATCACGGTTTCACTCGTCACCATTAACTCCGAAAATGGGGAGGAATTGGTCATCGCTGGCTGGCTGAAGCGGGCGGGCGTCCCCCCCTTCGCCCCATTAATCGCAAGCCACCACCAATTCATTGTCCACCGCCCAAACCCCCGGGGCATTCCAAGCGATGTTTCCCGCCTGGCTTTTTTCATACAATGAAACCACGTTGCCGGTCAGCGTGGCGCGATGCCCGGCAACCTCCACTTGGATGTCATTGTTATAAAAAGCCCAGTTGCGCTTCAGGGCGTTTTCGATGCCGGCTTTTTCCACAGCTTCCTGGGATTCGGATTTGATCGCAATGTGGTTGGACACCCCGGTGACGCCCGTCAGGCTGGCAACCGCGTCAGTGGCGGCTGCCCGTTGGAAATTCCAACCGACTTCGCCGGTTAACGTGATCCATCCCGCTTCCACCTTTACCTTGATCTTGCCGGCCGGAATGTCCCAGCGGGCTTTCAGGGCGGCTAACACTTCCCCGGCAATTTCTGCGTTGGTTATGCTGTGCGCACCGGGATAGATAACTTCGATTTTTTCCACCAGGGCGGTTACCCCGGCCACATTTCTGGCCGCCTCCTCCGCTTCGGTTTTCTTGGTGTAGCTGTCAACCACCCCCGTGAGTGACACAATCCCATCCTTCGCCGTGACGCCGATTTCTGCTGCGTTCAATAATGGCTGCCATTTGATGGCATCTTGAACGTCTTGTTGTAATTCCGCATTACTTTTCATTATGAGCCTGTTGGTTATGGGCGGCAAATCATTTGCCGTCCAGACGTGATTTTCGCTGCCCTCCCCGGTTCTGCCTATGGGGTTTTACCCGCTTGTGAGCGGTCCTTACTGCCCGAATTATTCAGGCCGGCCCGCCAAACCGAGCGGGCAATCATGAGGTCCTCATCCGTGCGGATCACGCGTACCGTGACCGGGCCGGCTCCGGTGGAAATGATCGGCGTCGTCAGCGCATTGCGTTCCGCGTCCAGCGCGATGCCCAAAAAGCCCAGGCCCGCGCAAATGCGGGCGCGGATCGGCGGCGCATTTTCGCCAATCCCCCCTGCGAACACGAGCGTGTCCAGTCCGCCAAGCACGGCCGCGTAAGCGCCAATCCATTTTTTTGCCTGATAACAAAACAGAGCCACGGCTTCCGCCGCCCGGATGTCCTGCGTTTCCTGGCGGAGCAAGTCCCGCATATCCGAACTCGTCTCCGAAACCCCCAGCAATCCGGATTCGTGGTTCACCATCGCGTAAAATTGTTGCGTGGTCATCTGCTCCGTGCGCGCCAGATAGGGGGCCAGCCCCGGATCCAAATCGCCGGTCCGGGTGCTCATCACCAATCCCGCCGTTGGGGTGAAGGCCATGCTGGTGTCCACGCTCCGCCCGTCCTGCACGGCCGCCAGGCTCGCCCCGTTGCCCAGATGCGCGAGGATCACGCGGCCGCTGCGGGCCGCCGGGTCGCCGAGGCGCTGGAGTTCCTCCAGCAAGTACGCATAGGACAGGCCATGGAAACCATAACGTTGAATACCCTGGGCCTCGTAGCGCCGGGGAATCGGCAGCAGCCTCGCCACGCGCGGCATGGTCTGGTGGAACGCCGTGTCGAAACACGCGAGTTGCGGCAGTCCCGGATGCCGCTGGCAGAAGGTCTCAATCAGTTCAATCTCCCGCGGCAGATGCTCCGGGTCGTAAGGGCTGATGCGATACAACTCTGCCAGCAATTCTACAGTGACGACTTCCGGCTCGATATGTTTCATGCCGTGAACCACACGATGCCCCACCGCCTGAATGGTCTCAAAATCCCGCCGCGCCTCCAGCCAGTCCAGCAGGGCGTTCGCGGCCGATGGGTGATTGGGGGCGATGAGCGGAACGGTGGTCGGTGGGGTTCCCTCCGCCTCTTGAAAGCTTAACTGCGTGCCCGCCAGGCCAATCCGGTCAATGGTTCCATGCCCGCCGCATTGCAATGGCTGGACTGCCGCATACAACGCGAATTTGATGCTCGAGGATCCACCGTTGATCGTCAAAATCTGGCCGGGCTTGCTCCGGGTTGAAGGCATCATTTCCTCGGGTAATATGCCTTGCACTCCGCCATGGCGGCCATGGGGTAAAACCCACCTGCCCGCGGGCAAACCCTCCCGGCAACGCGGGTTGCCATAAATCAGTGCTGCCACAAAATCCGCCCGTCTTCGAGCGGGACGGCCACCCCGTCACAGTGCGGCATCACGCGAACCGTAAAATCAGTCGTCGGCCGATCGGCCGGCACGGTGGCACTGTAGGCATAACCCCCGGTCGCTCCCGCCACCGGATGCAGACGGCTCATTTCCAACCGCACCGGGGCGCCGTCTTTCACGGCATCGGCGTACAGTTCCACGCGCACGGTTTGGGGATCGAGTGTGTCGAGCCAGATTTGAACCTCAAACACATGATGACCATCGCGCGTGCAGTTTGAGCCATCACCAAAACGCACGCCGGACCATTTGCGTTCCACTTCATGGTGCCACTCCGCCATTTGCCGGGCCCGGGCCCCTTGATTGGCCATGCGTGCCTGGCTGGCCAGCGCCGCGGGAATATAATGCTGCTCGGTGTAGGCGCGCACCGTGCGGTCCGCGGAAAATCGTGGGGTCAGACGCGCCATGCTTTCCCGCATGCGCCCCACCCACGCGGTGGGAATCCCCTGGGCATTGCGATTATAAAATTCCGGGATGACCTCCCGCTCCAATCGTTCGTATAACGTCTCCGCCTCCGCCGCGTCCCACGCCGGGTCACTGCCATGTTCCTTGCCATCTCCCAGTGACCAGCCGAGGTCGGGCACATAAGCTTCCGCCCACCACCCGTCCAATTCGGAAAGATTAATGCCGCCGTTGACCAGCACTTTCATGCCACTCGTGCCACAGGCTTCCCAGGGCCGCCGGGGGGTGTTGAGCCAGACGTCCACCCCCTGCACCAGCCGGCCGGTCAATTGCATGTCGTAGTCGCTCAGGAAAATTGCGTGCGGCCGCACGGCGGGCTGCCGGATAAATTGCACCCACTGCTGGATCAAAGCCTGTCCCGCCCGGTCGGCCGGATGCGCTTTGCCCGCAATGATGAGTTGCACCGGGTGTTGGGCATTGGCCAGCAATCTTAACAACCGGTCTGGATCATGCAGCAGCAAGTTCGGGCGTTTGTAAGTGGCAAAGCGCCGCGCAAAGCCCAGCGTCAAAACCTCGGGATCAAACAGTTGCCGGGCCTCGGCCACCACCGCTGCCGCCGCCCCGGCGGCGGCGTAATGGTGGGCCAGCCGCCGCCGCGCATACTTCACCAGCGCCGCCGTCGTGGCATTGCGAAATTCCCAGAGCGTGGCATCGTCCACCCGGCGAATATCTGGTTCAAGCGTGTCCGTGAGCCCCAGCCAGCGGTTCTTGCCGCACGCTTTTGTCCAGAGCGCATCCGCCTCCGCCGAGTCCCACGTGGGCACATGCACGCCGTTGGTGACCTGACCCACCGGCACTTCGCCCGCCGGCCAGTTCGGAAATAATGGCTGGAAGAGCTGCCGGCTGACTTTCCCGTGCAGCGTGCTCACCCCGTTCACCGACCCGCTGCCCCGGATCGCCAGGTACGCCATGTTGAAACTTTCCCCGGCATCCTGCGGATTCTGCCGGCCCAGCGCCAGGAACTCGTTGAGTGGAATACCCAGTTTCTGCGTCGCATAGTGCGTCAAATATTCCGCCATCATTTCCGGCGGGAAACGGTCAAACCCCGCTGCCACGGCGGTATGGGTCGTGAACAGATTGCCAGCCCGCGTGGCGGTCAGGGCAATGGCAAACGGCACCCCGCTGGCCTGCATGAAACTCCGGGCGCGCTCCAGCACCGCAAACGCCGCATGGCCTTCGTTCAGATGACAGACCTCCGGTTGGATGCCCAGCGCCTCCAGCAAGCGCCAGCCCCCAATCCCCAGCAGCATCTCCTGCTTGAGTCGCAGCTCCGGCCCGCCACCGTACAATTCGCTGGTGATCCCGCGATGCGCCGGAAAGTTGGCCGCGTCATTGCTGTCCAGCAAATAAAGCTTCACCCGCCCCACTTGCACCTGCCACGCCCGCAGCCACACCGAATAACCAGGCAGGGCGATCTCCAGGCGCAACCATTCGCCATTGGCCTGGCGCAAGGGCGTCACGGGTAACTGCCCCGGGTCATTGTACGGATAGAGCGCCTGTTGCGCCCCATCCGGGTCAATCACCTGGCGGAAATAACCTTGCTGGTAAAGCAAGCCCACGCCGACCACCGGCACCCCCAGGTCGCTGGCGGCCTTCAGTTGATCCCCGGCCACATTGCCCAGGCCACCGGAATATATCGGCAACGCCTCGCTCACCATGTATTCCATGCTGAAATAGGCGACGCATTTCAAAGGGGAATCCGGGTGCTTTTGCTGGAACCACGCGGGGGCTTCCGCCGCCTGGCGTTTGCGCTGCCGTAAGTCTTCAATCGTTTTCCGGAACGCCGGATCGGCCAGCACCCTGTTGAGTTTGTCGTGCGCGACGGTCTGGAGTACCACCCAGGGGTTTTGCGTTTGTTCCCACAGGGCCGGGTCCAGGGTGCGCCACACTTCATCGGTGGTGTGATTCCACGACCAGCGCAGATCCAGGGCCAGTTCCGCCAGGGAGTCGAATCCCGCCACATTTTTGGCGGCCGGCCGGGCGACCGGCGTGTTGACTGGTAATGGTACATTCATGATATCAGTTCAGCGTCGCCCGGTCCGGCGGGCACGTTGGCCGTGGCAGCCACCGCCAGGGCCGCGTCCACGATGATTTGGGCTTCGCCCAGGATGCGTTCGAGCTGCGCCTCGCCTGCGAAACTCTCGGCATAAATTTTGTAAATGGGTTCCGTCCCCGATGGGCGCGCCGCAAACCAGCCATTCGCGGTCACCACTTTCAATCCCTCCAGGGCCCCTTGGTTTCCCGGGGCCGTGGTCAAAATGTTCAGGATTTTCTCGCCCGCCAGTTCCGTGCTCGTGACCAGCCCGGCCGCGCAGTGGGCCAGTCGTTGCTTCTGGGCCGGGGTGGCCGGTGCCTCCCGGCGCGCATAATCCGGCTCGCCCAATTCATGGCGGAATTCCCGGTAAATTTCCGCCGGATCATGCCCCGTCCGCGCCGTCATTTCCGCCGCCAGCAGGCTGGGAATGATCCCATCCTTGTCCGTCGTCCAGACCGTGCCATCCCGGCGCAGGAACGACGAGCCCGCGCTTTCCTCGCCCGCAAACCCCAGCCACCCAGCGTGCAGACCGGTCACGAACCATTTGAAACCCACCGGCACCTCGTACAGTTTCCGGCCCAGCCTGGCCGTGATCCGGTCAATCATGCTGCTGCTCACCATCGTCTTGCCCACCGCCGCCGCCGCCGGCCAGTCCGGCCGGTTTTGAAACAGATAGAAAATCGCCGCGCCGAGGTCGTGATTAGCCGGCAACAGCCCTGCGTTTTTCGTCACGATCCCGTGCCGGTCATGGTCCGGGTCGCAGGCAAACGCCAGATCAAATTGGTCCTTTAGCCCAATCAACCGTTGCATGGCGTAAGGCGAGGAAGGATCCATCCGGATCTGGCCGTCCCAATCCACCGTCATGAAGCGAAACGTCGGGTCCACCGTCTCATCCACCACGGTCAGGTGGAGCGCATGGGTCTCCGCAATCCGCGCCCAGTAATGAACTCCCGCGCCCCCCAGCGGATCCACCCCCAAATGCAGGTTCTCCCCGCGGATCACCGCCAGATCAATCACCCCGCCCAAATCATTCACGTAGGCATTCAAATAATCGTGCCGGTGCGTCGTGCCCGCGCGCCGCGCAGTGGCGTAGGGCAGTCGTTTCACCCCGCTCAACCGGAGCGTCAGCAATTCATTCGCCCGCCGCTCAATCCCCGCCGTCACCGCCTTCTCCGCTGGTCCGCCGTGGGGCGGATTATATTTGCAACCGCCATCCTGCGGCGGATTATGCGAGGGCGTCATGACCATCCCATCCGCCAGGCCCGTTGTCCGTCCGCGATTATAAGCCAGAATGGCATGGGAAATCACCGGCGTGGGCGTGTATTCATCCCCCTCGGCCAGCATCACCTCCACCCCGTTCGCCGCCAGCACTTCCAGTGCCGTGGCCCCTGCCGGCACCGACAGCGCATGCGTGTCCAGCCCGAGAAATAGTGGGCCGCTGATGTTCTGCGCCTGGCGATACTCGCAAATTGCCTGGGTGATCGCCAGAATGTGCCCTTCATTGAAAGCCGTGTTGAACGACGAGCCCCGGTGGCCCGAGGTCCCAAATGCCACCCGCTGCGCGGGCACCCCGGCATCCGGCACCCCGGTGTAGTAGGCCGAAACCAGTCCTGACACATTGACCAGCATATCCGTGGGGGCCGGCTTGCCGGCCAGTGGACTTATCTTCATAGCGTTGGTTTTAAAATGAAATCTTCCAGTTTCCTGACCTTGGCCAGCCGGCGGCAATGCCGCTCCGCCCCGCTGAATTGCGCGTTTAAAAATAGTTCCACCAATTCCCAGGCCAGCGCCTCACCCACCACCAAACCGCCCAGGCACATCATGTTCAAATCATCATCCTCCACCCCTTGGTGCGCCGAAAAACTGTCATGAATCAAACACGCCCGCACGCCGGCCACCTTGTTGGCCGCCACCGTCGCCCCCACGCCGCTGCCACAGATCCCCACCCCCCGGGTCACCCGCCCGTCGGCCACCGCCCGTGCCAGCGGCACAATATAGTCTGGATAATCATCGTCCGCTTGCGGTGTGCGGTCGCCAAAATCCATGACCGTATAACCGGCGGCGCGCAATTTCCCCGCCAGCAATTCCTTCAAGGCATAACCCCCATGGTCGGCTGCCACGCCGACACATCCGCCCGTCCTCCCGCTTGCAGGATGAGGTTTCACCCGCTTGATTTATGGGTGGTTTTCTCCCCGCCCGGCCGCCACAAAACTTTGCTGGGTGGCCTGCAGGCATTGCGTGGCCACCTCGGCAATGCGCTTCATCAATTGATAGCCTAGTTCATGGTCCTGCTCGCACTGCTCGCGCAAGCGGGTGCCGTAAAAGAAAATCGTGCGGGTTGGTTCCACCGCCCGGGCGCTAAAATGCAGCGAGAAGGGGGGAAACAGCCACGACCAGCCCACCTCATCTCCCGGCCCCAATAGTTGAATGGGAATCGTGCCGCCATTGGCATCCGCTTCCATCTCAAACGCCACCTTGCCCGCCAGTATCAAATAAAACCGGTTGGCTGGACCGCCTTCTTTCAGCAATTCCTCGCCCGGCGCAAAGGCCAGCAACAGGGCGGACTCCGCCAGCGTTGCCAGTTGCCGTGCGCTTAAGCCTTTGAAAAACGGCTGTTGGGCGATCAACTCCTGAAGCGGGGTAACCGGTGCGCTGGCTTCCATCAATGATGGTGTTTGGCTGGTGGTGTCCCTGGAGAGTGTCATCGAGGCAGTATGCGTTGAACTGCCTTGCTTTTGACATGGGGTCTTAGCCTTATTTTTGCCTGCAAAATTGGGGATGACGGCCGCGGAAATATGGATCATCATTGGCCCGTGAACAATGCCCAGCGCCATTTAATTACCAAATCATTTTCTGCGGGTGGCCGGCTGCCGGGCATTTTTTTGGCCATCGTGCTATGGCACCTGGCTTCCGTCTCGGCCCGCGCGGCCGAACCCCCGGTCCGCCCGCCCACCTTTTGCAATCCCCTGGATTTGCCCTATCGCTTTCAACTGGCCGCCCCCAGCCGCCGTGAGGCGGCGGATCCCACCTTGGTGCGGTTCCAGGATGAATACTGGCTCTTTGCCTCCAAAAGCGGCGGCTACTGGCATTCCCGGGACTTCACCCACTGGGTCTTTGTCCAACCCACCGGCCTGCCCTTGGAAGATTATGCCCCCACCGTGGCAGTGCTTCATGGCCGGATGATCTTCACCGCCTTCAATACCCCGGCGCTCTACACCACCACCGATCCGGCAAAAGGCGACTGGACCAAGCTCGCCAATTTAAAGGGCTATCCCGACCCCGACGTTTTCGTGGACGATGACCAGCGGGTTTATGTGTATTACGGTTGCAGTTATAATGGCAGCATCCGCGTGGTGGAATTGGACCCGGCGCAGGGTTTCAAAGTTATCCGGGGTCCCCTCCGCTGCTTCACTTCGGATTATGCCACCCACGGTTGGGAGATGGCCGGCGAAAGCAATCGTGGTAGTAAAGAAGGTCCGGGGCCCTGGCTCGAAGGCGCCTGGATGACCAGGCATGCCGGCACCTATTATCTGCAATATTCCGCGCCCGGCACCCAGTACAAAACTTATGCCGACGGCGTTTACACCGCCACCAATCCGCTCGGACCCTTTGTTTATGCGCCCTACAGTCCGTTTTCCCATAAACCCACCGGCTTCATCGGCGGGGCCGGTCACAGCAGCACCCTGCAACTCGTCGATAGCGAATTCGACGATAGCGAATATTGGCATATCAGCACGCTGACCATCTCCCGTCGGCACGTCTTCGAACGGCGCCTGGGCTTGTTTCCCGCCGGCTTCCTGCCCGACGGCCAAATGGTCTGCAACACCCTGCTGGGGGATTATCCACAATACCTCCCCGGCCCGCAGGCGCATCCGGCGGCCAGCCATTCGCCCGGCTGGATGCTCCTGTCCTACCGCAAGCCCGCCACCGCCTCTTCCACGCTGGACTCGTTCCCCGTGGTCAATGCCTTCGACGAAGACATCCGCACTTGGTGGTCCGCCACCTCGGGGCATCCCGGGGAATGGTTGCAAGTGGATCTCGGCCGGCCCTGCCAGGTGGAGTCCGTGCAGGTTAATTTCGCCGACGAAGGCATGACCAGCCTGGATCGCCTGGAAAATGACGGCTACCAATATACCGTGGCCACCTCGAATGACGGCACCACCTGGGCAACCTGTGTGGACCACCATGAACCTGGACGCGACTCGCCCCACGACTACACCCAGCTCGCCGCACCCGTGT
>CAIZWI010000320.1 GCA_903936645.1 uncultured Verrucomicrobia subdivision 3 bacterium | reverse complement strand
GACCGTCGGGCAATGGCGAGCCACTGCCGTAGCCACCGCCACTGCCACTGCCAAAGGTGCCATCCGCTCCCGCCGCGCCCAGACCGCCCATCAGATTGAGGTTGGTTTCGCCAAGCGTGGTCGCATTGGGTGAATAACCGATGCCCGAACCGTTCGCCTGCCCGGCATTGCCGCCATAAAGATTACCGCCGCCGCCGCCGCCGGCCACGGCCTTCATGACATAATTAAGTCCGGCTTGAAAAAACAGCGAGCTGGCCTGCCCACCAGTGCCTGAAGTATATGCACCAGCAACCGTACCCGCGCCTCCCGAGCCATCATTGGCGCCGGCAGCGCCGCCGGCGCTGCCGCTCTGGCCCACGACCAGCACATAACTGTCGCCCGGATTCACGTCCAGCGTCACCTGCGAAAAGGCCCCGCCCCCGCCATCCGTGAATAAAATGGTCCCATTAAAATAAGCAGCATCCCCGCCAGCCCCCCAGAGCTTGACGGTCATGCGGGTGATATGCGGCGGAATCGTAAAGGCATAGATGCCGTTGCTGACGTAAGAATTCGTGAGCATGGGCAGCAAACCAAAACTGGCATACTGACCGTTCGTGGCGAGCGCCACAGCCGTGACATTGGTCAACCCCAGGCCATTTCCGGCAAACACCCCGTTCAAGTTTAACCCAGTGGCGCCATTGGTGACCACCGTCCCCGGTAATTGCGCCGGCGGGAGGGTACCGGTCAAACCGGCGGCATTCGCGCCGGCGGCAAACAGCGCATAGGGCACCGGCGTCAAGGGCTGCAGCGGCGACAGGGTGGCGAAAGCATCGCTGCCGTTGGTGCGAACGGCGATTTGCAGCCAATGGCTCGTGCCGGTGAAGACGGGGCCAAAATCCAGCGCAACCGTAAAGAGGCCGTTGGTGACACCCACATTCGTTTGGGTCAGGGTGCCGCCAAGCTGGGCGGGAGTGGCGTTGGTGGTGGTGAACAGGGCGAAGGCGAAGTCGTAAGTCCCGGTGGCCGGGAGGCCATTATTTTGCAACTGGCCTTGGTAGGTAAACGCCGTGCCTTGGGCGGACAGATTCGTGGTAACCGCCAGGAAACCTAGCGTGAGCAGCAGCCCGAGGGATATTTTCATGATATGTGAACAATGCCGGGGTAACGGCGCGAGAATATCCCCCTGTCAGCCCCAAAAAGCGAACTAAAAATTATCGGGGTTTTAAGGCCACGGGAAGCGACGAAAAAAGGTGCAAGACCGTTGGTTTTCGGGCGCTTTGGGGAAGAGGTACTCACCAGTGAGTTGGCCGCTTCCCAGGATAAAATCTGGGGACCTGAAGGTGGTTTACGGGCTGGCCATCGGCACGTGGGTGAGCCCCAGCAGGGTCACGGTTACGCGCCGGGAGGGGCCCGGATTCGTGGTTTGGGGCTTGGCATGCGCGGCGGAACGGTCAATGATGAGCCGCATGGATTTGCCTGATCCGAAAACCACGGCGGCGCGGCTGCGCAAAGCCTGCCCGCTGCGTCCGACCCTGGCCCTGGTGCTGGGCAGCGGCTTTCATCATTTACTGACCGAATTGGACGTGGTCCGAAAAATACCCTACGCCAGGCTCCCGGGATTTCCGCAACCGACGGTGAGCGGCCATGCGGGGGAGCTGTATTTCGGCCACCTGGGCGGCACGCCGGTGCTCGTCTTGAGTGGCCGGGCGCACTTCTATGAGGGGCACTCGCTGGACACAGTGACGTTTGCGGTGCGCACGCTGACAGCTTTTGGCATTCGCGACCTGGTACTCACCAACGCGGCTGGCGGCATTAACGGACGCTTCCGGGCGGGCGATTTCATGGTCCTCACGGACCACATTAATTTCATGGGGGTGAACCCGTTGCGCGGGCCCAATGTGCCGGGACTCCCGCGGTTCCTGGATCTTTCGACCACATATGACCCGGCGCTGCGGGCGCTGGTGGCAGCGGCGGCGAAACAAATTAAGCTCACGCTGCGCTCCGGCGTGTACCTGGCCGTGAGCGGGCCGAGCTATGAAACCCCGGCGGAAATCCGCGCCTTTGCGCAATGGGGGGCGGACGCGGTGGGGATGAGCACGGTGCCGGAGGCGATTGTGGCCCGGCATGGGGGCCTGCGGGTGGCGGGTATTTCGTGCATTACCAATGCCGCGGCGGGACTGGGGCAGGCCACGCTCTCGCACGCGGAGGTTCTGGAAACGGCGGAACGGGTGAAAACGGCCGGGGCCAGTTTGCTAAAAACCCTGGCGACCCTTCACGGAAAAGCCTCCGGGACAAACAGTTAGCACCTTAATTCATTAAAACTTATGAGTGAACCGATTACGCCGCAGGCCCTGATCCGGGCGGCGGCCCACGCCCGCCGCGGGGCGGTGGCTCCGTATTCCCACTTTCAAGTGGGGGCGGCACTGCTGACATCCGCCGGCGAAATGCTGGGCGGGGCGAATGTGGAGAGCGCCAGTTATGGCCTGACGTGCTGTGCGGAGCGGGTGGCACTGTTTGCCGCGCTGACCGGAGGGCGGCGGGATTTTATCGCGGTGGCCGTGGTGGCGCGGGCCCCGGGCGGGCCGATGCCGTGCGGGGCCTGCCGGCAATTGCTGGCGGAATATGCGCCGCAGGCGACGGTATACGTGGCGGACAGCGACGACCTGGAGCAGTTCCGGGAATTCACGGTGCGCGGCCTGCTGCCCGAGGCTTTTGTGCTGGTGCCGTAAGCCAGAAGCATAAGTGAGCGGCGGCGCGCCGCCCGCCCGGCCTTGCACAAAATTCCCCGGCACAACCACTTGCATGGCGATGTCAGAAATGCGGTCAAGCCCCGGCCGGCGGGGTATTCGGCCGGCTTAACGATTTCCGAACCGATAAATTAGATTTTTGCAACTGGGGGGTTGACGAAGTTCCGTTTAATGGTTAACTGTGCTTATGCAGATTGAAAGCTTAAAAGTTTTTTGCGACCTGGCGGAAACGGAAAGTTTCACCAAGGCGGCCCAGATTAACAGCGTCACGCAATCCGCGGTGAGCCAGCAAATCAGCGCCCTTGAACGGACGTTCAAGTCCCTGCTGATTGAACGCAGCAAGAAGAAATTCCGGCTCACGCGCGAAGGCCAGACCCTGTACGAGTACAGCAAGCAAATCATCCAGACTTATGAGTCGCTGCACAGCAAGTTGCAGGAACTCAAGGATATCATCTCGGGCACCATCCGGGTGGCGACGATTTACAGCATCGGGTTGCATGACCTGCCGCCATATGTGAAAAAGTTCATGAAGAGCTATCCCACGGTGAACATTCACGTGGAATACCGCCGGGCCAACCAAGTATATGAGGATGTGCTGGGCAATGTGGTGGATTTGGGCCTGGTGGCGTATCCGACGCGCGATGCCAAGCTGGAAATTATTCCGCTGCGCAAGGAACCGCTGGTGTTGATCACCCATCCGCAGCATCCGTTTGCGAAGATGAAATCGGTGAAACTCAAGGCCCTCACCGGCCAGAAGGTCATTGGTTTCGAGCCCGACATCCCCACCCGCAAGGCGCTGGATAAGATTCTCAAGGAATATGATGTGGAAGTGAAGCACGTCATGGAATTTGACAACGTGGAAACCGTGAAACGCGCGGTGGAAATTGACGCCGGCATCTCGATTGTCCCCCAAGGCACGGTGATTCAAGAAATTACCAAGCAAACCCTGGTGGCGGTGCCGATTGATGACGGCGACTTCTTCCGTCCGCTGGCGGCCATTTACAAAAAGAACAAAGTGCTGTCCCCGGCCATGAAGCAGTTCCTGTCCATCCTAAAGGACGCGCCGTAAGCCGGGTAAAAAACCCGCCCGGACCGTAGAACGATATCCCGCTTGCCCGCAGGGCAATTGCGGGATGTTTCGTTTTCATGACACTGCGGGTGTGGGAAAAAGAAATCCGGGAGTTTCGCCCCGCTCGCAGGCGCGGCGGGTGGGAAAAATCAGTCCCTGGGCAATGGATTGCTCTCCACAACGGAAAAGGATTTGCAAGCGATACAGCAACACCCGGCCAGATTGGGAGGATGGCCATCGCGCATTTAGGCTGTCAGCCGGGCTATTGGCGGGAGCGGTTCGATGGACGGAAATCGGGGCGGTCATTCGGGAACGGTAGCGCGGGAACGGTAGCGCAAGGATTTCAAGCGGGGCACCCGAGGCGGGAGACCCAGCGACTGTCTCCGCAACTTAAAACCCCTCCCCGCAGGGGCGGGGAGGGGTTTTGGGCGGATACCTTATTTCAAATTCGCCGGATTCAGGGGCTTGAGGTCGGCCGGCAGGAAGATGCCGTCCTTGCGAATCAGTTCGTCATCAAACCAAACTTCGCCGCCGCCCCATTCCTTGCGCTGGATGAGCACCATGTCCCAGTGCACGGCGGAACGGTTGCCATTGTCGCATTCCTCATAGGCCTGGCCGGGGGTGAAATGGAGGGACCCGGCGATTTTTTCATCAAACAAAATATCGCACATGGGGCTCTGGATGTAGGGATTAAAGCCCAGGGAGAATTCGCCGATGTAGCGCGCGCCGGCATCCGTGTCCAAAATCTCGTTCAGGCGCTGGGTGTTGTTGGCCGTGGCATTGATGATTTTGCCGTCCTTGAATTCGAGGCGGACGTTTTCAAACTTGGTGCCGGAATACAACGTGGGGGTGTTGAACTGGATCACGCCATTCACGGATTTCTTCACCGGGCAGGAGAACACCTCGCCATCGGGAATATTGCGGTCGCCCTTGCACATTTTGGCGCCAATGCCCTTGATGCTGAAGGTCAAATCCGTGCCGGGGCCCTTGAGGTGCACCCGGTCGGCCTTGGCCATGCGTTTCTCCAAGGGCGCCATGGCGCGGCCCATTTTGGCGTAATCCATGGTGCAGACGTCAAAGTAGAGGTTTTCGAAGGCCTCAGTGCTCATGCCGGCCGACTGGGCCATGCTCGGCGTGGGCCAGCGCAGCACCACCCAGCGGGTCTTGTTGACCCGGTAATTGAGCAAGGGCCGCATCACGCGGGAGTACATCTGCATTTTTTCGGCGGGCACATCGGAAGCTTCGCTGGCATTGGCACTGCCGCGAATGGCAATGTAGGCCTGCATCTTTTTCATGCGGTACAATTCAATGTCGCGCACGGCGGCGGCATGGGTTTCATCCGTGTCCAGCACCACTTCGCGGGAGACGCGGGTATGGCGGACTTCGATGAAGGGGGTGCCACCGGCGGCGCGGACGGCGCGCATGAGTTCGAGGGCAAATTCATCCGGCACATCGATCATGTCGAGCAGGGCAAAATCGCCTTTTTTAATTTCGGCGGAATAATTTACCAGCAAGCTGGCCAGTTTGGAGTAACGCGGATCAGTCATATAATTGCAAATGAATATCGGGTTGCGGGCGCGGGACCAGGTGACTGGGCCGTGCCTTCCAAGAACTATTAAAAGAAATGGGCGCGTTGTCCACTCAATATGAACGAGTAAAACTGCAAAATCCAAACTCCACTAATCAGGGAAAATCCAAATTTCAATGCTCCAATGGATGCGGGTTATACCCGGTTGGCGAACTTGGAAGCCTCGATGGTTGAAGTTTGATTTTTGAAGGTTCTCGGAAGGTTGGATTTTGCGCATTGAATTTTCCAGTGCCCATTTCGCTGCCAAAAAACGCTGGGGTGTGAGACAAAATTCTTCCGGCAGGTTCATTTTCACGGGTTTTGGGATAATAAGCATCTAGAAGTCTAGGGATGGCATGGATTCGCCATTTTCCAGCGCCCCTGCCGGGGCGCGATGGTTCCGGGCTGGGTACCGGGGGCGGCGCAAAGCTTCCGCCTGCGCACAGAGCTATGGCGGACAGGTGCCCCCGGCTAATTTCCGGTGCCCCTCCGGGGCAAGGCTCGGGCGAAGGAGGAAATTTGTCTCACACCCTTGCAATTGCCGCTCGAATCATTAACTTGGCCCGCAAATTAACACCACCCCTATCATGCACCTGATTAGCCATTTGCTCCCGCCCCGCCTCCGGGCCCTGCTCGGCGGATGT
>CAIZWI010000319.1 GCA_903936645.1 uncultured Verrucomicrobia subdivision 3 bacterium | reverse complement strand
CCGTGTTATGACCAATCAACGAGGCCACGTTGACCGTAACCCCCGCGTTGGTGATGCTTTTGAAGAGGGTATCAATTTCCAGTTTGGAGTCACCACAATTGCCCACCACAATACTGGTCACGCCCAGCCGGACGAAGTTTTCCGCGGCGGGATGCTCGGCCACGTCATCAGCGTGGGTGTGGACATCAATAAAACCCGGGGCCACGATCAGGTGGGCGGCGTCAATTGTGGTACGGGCAGGGTCGGTAAGGTGGCCGATCTTGACGATTTTACCATCGGCCACAGCGATGTCGGCAAAATAAGCAGGATTGCCTGAGCCATCCACGATCCGGCCGCCGCGGATGAGAACATCGTAGGTGGTCGCCGAAGCTTCCCAGGCAAATGCCAGACCGGCGGCCAGGGCAATTAATTCCTTCATGGGGAATTCATAACAATGGCGGCTCGGCTTGGCAAAGGGAAATGGTGTCCCTGGAGAAAATTAAAACGACTTAGCTTGAATTGAACCCCTCGCCATGACCTGGACTTTTGCTTAATCGCTTCGGCCAACTGTTGGGGCTGGCGATGATGCCTCAACGCGGCTCAAGGATGAGGGCAGGGGGCAGCCCAATTAGCGTACCAGTTGACGGCTTAATTCGGGGTGAAGCGTGGCTCGCCCTGGATGGGGGCGGTTATTTCCAGCCCCCCCTCGCAGTTCCGCAAGCTGGACCCTACGGAATCACCGCGCGGTAATATCGGCCGCCGGGATTGGTCGTCGCCGGGTCACGGAAATTAAGGGTGGAATTGGTGCCCGCAAAGTTGGTGAGGAAATTCCAGGCGGACAGGTTGGTGGAATACTCAATATGCCCGTAAAGGTTGGTGGATGGCTGCAGGCTGAACGTGAAGCCATTAGCCGATGGGGCATTTTTGCTGGCCGTGTTCAGGAGCAATTTGAAGGTGTTGCTCGAAAACACGCTTATTGTATTGGTGAGTGAATAAATGCCTCCCAGATTCAGCGCATAAGCGCTTACAATGTTGCTGCCCGCGACCAGTTTAAGGGTGACATTCCAATTGGTCCATGCATTGGTTGTGACCGGCGCAGTCCACGGACCGTTGTTCAGTTGGTACCGCACGCTGGTCACCCCCCAGACATCACTGGCCGTGCCCGTTATGGTGGGCAGGGCATTACTGAGGGCTAGCCCGGTGGTGGGCCAGACAATTGTCAGTGCCGGCCGGTTGGTTTCCGTGAAATTAATCTGAAGGGTTAAATTCGAGGCCATCAAAAACTGTACGGTGGCATTGTTGGTCGTGTAACCACCGGAAAAATTGGTGGCTACCTGCCAGCTTGTGGCCACAAAACCGGCTGCGGGCGCGGCCGTGATGGTGTAATTACGGCCGGCTTCCAGCCAGGCATTGCTGTAATTGGGTGTCAGCGTTCCCAGACCCGTGGCGCGAATTTGCAGGAGATTCGTGACCACAAATTGAAATGCAACTACGTTCGTCAGGGACGCCAGGCCGTTGGGGTCCACACCATAAACGGCTAGGACGTTGGTGCCCGGCACCAAAGCCGCCTGGGCCGTCCAATTCGCCCAAGAATTGGTGGTGGTGGCATTGGTCCAGGCGGAGTTGTTGAGCGAATAAAGCACATTACTCACGGCCCAATTATTCGTTGCCGTCCCAGTTAGTGTAAACACCCCGTTGCTGGCACGCTGGCCACTTGTTGGGCTGGTAACTGTTACCGTGGGGGCGGTTTTATTGGCAAAGTTGGCGGTCACGGTGGCATTCGAGGTCATGGTGAAACTCAGGACCGGCTGGTTGGTGGGAAAACGCCCGGTCCAACTGGTGAAGGTAAAACCACTGGCCGGTGTGGCAGTGAGGACATAATTGGAGCCTAGTGGCAGCAGGGCTTGGTTTAAATTGGGCGCGATGGAGCCTAGGCCTGTAATATTAAAATTCAACACGTCGCCCGCCAGATACTTGACCTGCACCGTGCTGGTGGTCGAGAGGTAGCCGTAATTATTGACGGCATAGGCCCGCAGGATATTGCTGGTCCCATAAGCGGGAGTAAAACTCGCGGCCCAATTGGTGGTGCCCGTTGCCGATTGCCATGAGCCACCATTCAATTGAAACCAGACGTTCGTCACGGTGGCATTGTTTGCCGCCGTGCCGGTTATGGTTGCCGGGTTGGAGTACAAATTGGTTAACAATTGACCGCTGGCTGGGGTGAGCACTGTCAAAGTGGGGGCAACGGCTGGGACAAAATTAGCCGTCAGGGATAGTCCGGGCGACATGGTGAAATTCAAATTGGGGCTGGTGCCCAGTATAAACCCATTTCCGTCCGTCCAGTTTGAAAACGCCCAGAACGTGGCCGGAATGGCATTGATGCTATAACTGCCGCCCACTGCCAGCGGTGAGTTCGTGTACGCCGGAGACACCGTTCCCTGGCCGGTCACCCGGGCAGTAAGCAGATTGGTGGCCGGCGTGGTGGTATTTGTGACATTGATATAGGAGAGGATTGTGCCGACCGCCCCGATTGTGCTTTGCACCGTTGCGTAAACCGGATAACTCCCCGGGTAGGTGTAAGTGTGCGATCCCAGCACGGCCTTCAATCCGTTGGTGCTGGCGGTGATGGTTCCGAGATTGATGCTGTTGTCCCCCCAGTTGATGGACACTGCGAAATTCGTCGCCGGGCTGCCCGGCACTCCATTCGTAAAAGTCCCCAGGATCACATTCGCCATGGGCACGCCCGCCATGGCTGTGACATTATTGGATTGTCCTGTGATCGCGGTGTCGCCGATGACAAATTGAAATAGCTCCTCATCGTATGTTATGCCGCTGCCGTCATACCAATTTGCACTGTAGCTGACATCAAAATAGAGATTCACCTGTCCCACATAATTTTTGGCTGGGATAATATTTAATTGCAGGAGACCATTCACATTGGTCACATTGTATGTGCCGTTCCGATAAATACTGTTGGTAATATAAAGTGTGGAGCTGCCTGCGCCATTTGCCGATTGCTGGTCGGCAAAAATCCCATACCAATTCAGAGAATGCCCCGTCAATTCCACGGCAGGTATGAAATTGGTAATCGTGGTGTTGATGGGGCCCACTATATTGGTCGGGTTGCTTCCCGGAAAAATGATGGCATTATAGTTGGGCGAGCTGTCGGTCACTGTGGTTGCGGTAAATGAGTTGGTTGTCCGCCCACCGGCCCCGTCGTCGGCGATCACGGTGATTTTGCCGGCGACTCCGGCAATATTGGTCGCCGTCAGCGTCACCACTGTATCGGTCGTGTCGTTAACATAAGCGGCTGTCTGGATGATTTCGTCGGCCAGCGGCCGGCTGTTGGTGTCCGTGCCAGTATTGCTGACGTTGGTTAACACACTAAAACCCCGCACCAACTGCCCAAAGAGGGTGTAGCCAAAATCCAATGAGCGCTGGGGACCCACCGTCACAAAAAATTGTGATCCATCACTGTCCTTACCGGCATTGGCAAGGGCGAGCTGGCCGCTACCGGTGAAAGTGGCTTGGGGATGAAATTCATCCTTGTAGTAGAATACCAGGCCGCCCTGACCGTTGGTCAGGGGATCACCCCCTTGGATAACGAAATTGGCCACCACCCGGTGGAAGATTGTGTTACTGTTATAAAACCCCGAGCTGGTCAGGCCTTGAAATACATTGACGGTGTGCGGGGCATATTCCGGAAAAAGCATGAAGGTGAGATTGCCGACATTGGTCACGGTTACTAGCCCTCCTCGGTAAGGCGTCCGATAGGCTCCAGGGGCATTTGTGGGGGCCACTTGGGCGATGGTAAGTTGCCAGAACGGGTTGTTGGTGTGCAGCACCACCGCAATGGCGTTGGTGCTGCTCGTAATGGTATAGGTCAGGGGCCGGCCGTTGGTCGATACGGCTGTAATCGGCAAAATATAAGAATTGCCGGCTGGCAGGGTGAGGTTGGCCAGCGGGTCAATTGCCGGTCCAGCCGGGCTGGAATTTGCCAGAAATATTAAAATGATTGCCTCTAACCACAAATTGCGCCAAAACATGGTGTTACTATAGACCAAAACTTTAATTTTGGGTAAAATTATTTTACCAGGGAAATCATCTGCTTCTGAATTCTGAATTTTCCGTTCCTCCCCTTGCCAGATTTCTGCTAATTTGCGTCTGGTCAAATTGATTTATATCCATGTTAGAAAGTCCTAAATCCAGCGTACTTGACGCTGTCACTTCCGAAAGTGGCATCGCCGAACAACTCCGTGCCGCCGCTGCGTTGCTGGAATCGGTCGCGGATAATCGTGCCTTGCTCAGTGGCCTCTCCCCGGAGGAGCGCACGCGTTTGCTCAAGGCTGCCGGGCAGGTCTCCCGGCCAGATGCGGTGGACCGACGGCAATTCGTTAAGGCCACCAAACGCCAGCGCAAAGCCACCAAGGCCGAGCGGGCCGAGCGGGTCCTCAACCAGACGGGCATTCGCCAGCTGCGGCAAAAGCCAGTATTCACCACGCCTAACGTCCATGCCCCGGAGATCGTTGACCCCATTGAAATCAAGGATGACCCCGATTTCCATGAGGCAGTGGAAGAGCAGAATTGTTATGTCTGCAAGCAGGACTACACGACCATCCACCATTTTTACGACCAGCTCTGTCCGGATTGTGCGGAGTTCAATTTCCAAAAGCGCACCGAGTTGGCGGATCTGAGCGGCCGTGTGGCTCTGCTCACCGGTGGGCGGGTGAAGATTGGTTATCAAGCTGGCATCAAATTATTGCGGGCGGGCGCACACCTGATTGTCACCACGCGCTTTCCACGCGACTCCGCCGCCCGCTATGCGGCCGAGCCGGATTTTGCCGCCTGGTGCCACCGCTTGGAAATTTTCGGGCTCGATTTGCGGCACACGCCCAGTGTGGAGGCCTTTTGCCGGCATTTATTGAACACCCGCGAACGGCTCGATTTTATTATCAACAATGCCTGCCAGACGGTACGCCGGCCGCCGGATTTTTACTTGCACATGATGGCGCTGGAGAATGCCTCCCTCAACACCCAGCCCGAACCGGTCCGGCGCTTGCTGGGAGCTTACGAGGGCTTGCGCGGGTACCACATCTTACCCGAGGGCGATGCCGCTTCCGCCCTCCCCGCGGGGCCACTCGACGGGGTGGCTGGTTTGACCCACGCTGCGCAGTTATCCCAGGTGGCGCTCTTGCCGGAGGAACTTGCCGCCCAACGTGATCTCTTCCCGCAGGGCCGCCTGGACCAGGATTTGCAACAGGTGGATTTGCGCGAACGTAATTCCTGGCGCATGATGATGGCTGAGGTGCCGGCGGTGGAATTGCTGGAGGTGCAGCTTGTCAATGCCATCGCCCCATTTTTGCTCAATGCCCGGCTCAAACCGCTCATGCTGCGCT
Organism: uncultured Verrucomicrobia subdivision 3 bacterium; assembly: GCA_903936645.1. Lineage (GTDB taxonomy): Bacteria > Verrucomicrobiota > Verrucomicrobiia > Limisphaerales > UBA11358 > UBA11358. The sequence continues at coordinate 1,134 of CAIZWI010000319.1, read as the reverse complement.
CGCCCTCGCGAGACAAGCACATTGTTAACGTCAGCGCCGTGGAGGGCCAGTTCTACCGCAAATTCAAAACGACCCGGCATCCCCATACTAACATGGCCAAGGCCGCTCTGAACATGATGACCCGCACAGCCGCCGCCGACTACCATGCAGATGGCATTCACATGAATGCCGTCGACACCGGCTGGGTAACCGACGAGGACCCCCGGCATATCGCTGAGCGCAAAGTCCGCGAGCACCGGTTTCATCCCCCCTTGGACATCGTGGATGGCGCCGCGCGGATCGTTGACCCCATTATTTCCGGCCTCAACACCGGCGCGCATGTTTGGGGTAAATTTCTTAAGGACTACAAACCCACTGACTGGTGAAAACATTTCTCATCGCCACCCGCAACGCCCACAAGGTGGGCGAAATTCGCGCCATTCTCGGCGCTGAATTTACCTTGCTTACCCTTAACGATTTTCCCGGTGCCCCGGCCGTGGTGGAGGACGCCGCCACCTTTGCCGGCAACGCCACCAAGAAATCGGTGGCTCTGGCCAACTGGCTGGCTGCCCGCTCCGAACGCCTGCTGGTCCTCGCGGATGATTCTGGTTTGGAAGTCGACGCCTTGAATGGCGCACCCGGTGTGCATTCCGCTCGGTTTGCTGCGGAGGATAAATTCAAGGATGGCAATGCCCCGGATGCGGATAACAATTCCAAACTCCTACGCTTGTTGCGCGACGTGCCCGCCGCTCAACGTACCGCGCGCTTTCGTTGTGTGATTGCCCTCACCCCAGTGGCAGTGGCACGAAATATTTTGTCCGCTGACCAGGCTGCCGGCGAACCGGCCACCATGCTCTTCGACGGTGCCTGTGAAGGCCGTATTGACGTTGCCCTGCGAGGGCAGGGGGGCTTCGGCTACGATCCCCTTTTCATCCCCAACGGGTTTGACCAGTCCTTTGCCGAGCTTGGGGAGCTCACCAAAAACCAGCTCAGTCACCGGGCGCACGCCCTCGCCAAATTACGCCTCTGGTTGGACGGTCGTTCCCAGAACGGGGCTTGGTAGAAATTCACTGGCTTTTCAGTGCGGCACCCCGCAGGCGCAAGCAATAGTCGCCTTGCCCGGCTCATAGTTTAAGTAAGGACCCAGCCAGCGTT
>CAIZWI010000318.1 GCA_903936645.1 uncultured Verrucomicrobia subdivision 3 bacterium | reverse complement strand
ATGGATTGCAAATGGCGCAATGAATCCAGGATCGACTGGAGGGCGCTGACCGTTCCCTGAACCTGGACCGCCCGGGATTGCTGGCGCGGAATGCCCAGGTGCAATTCGAAGGGCGGCGGATTCAATTCGTGAGTGGTGGTGAGAAAATCAACCGCCTCATCATCGTCATCATCGTTATTGATAAATGCCCCGCAATCGACTGTGGCTTGGGGTTTCCCAGCGGACCCGGCCAGCCACCGGTCTGCCGCCGCCACCGCCGGCCCGGCCAGCGCCTGATTGAGAATGGGACTGCTGGTGTTGGCCCCAAAACCGGGGTTAAACTTTTCCGTTTGCAGGGCAATCACCCCATGAAAGCGCAACACCCCAATTTCGCGTTCCAAATAATAGACCTCTGGCTGTTGGGAATTTCGCCAAAACTCCGCTGCCAGATCCTGGCCGGCAGCATTTTCCCGCGTGCGCCGGACAAATCCCGCCGGGTTGCAGATGGGGTAGGCATAGATGTGAAAGCCCCGCGCCACCTGGGGGTCGCGTTCCAGCGCTTGCAGAAATCCCACCAGCGCTTCCGCCCCTTCCGGTTCGTCCCCATGAATAGCGGCCAGGATTCCCACTCGGATGGTGTCACCCCCGCCGGTCGGGCCCATGTAAATGAACCGGGGGATTTGATAGGTTTCGGCACCCACAATAATCTCCCCCACCGAACCGGCCACCAGACTGTCGGATTTTTCGGCCAAATCGTACAGCCCGCCCAGCAGGTTCCGCATGCCCTGATGAGGGCGCGGCAAATGGGTGGAATATTGGGGATAGGACAGACCTTTTTTCGGTAAACTGGCTCTCATAACATCATGCTTTCGGTTAAATGGTTGATACCTCCAGTGGTCTGGTGGGCGTGGCAATTGACGGATTCTTCATCGCGTTAAACCAACCATCGCACAATAAACGACCAAGTCAATCGTTAATTAATTCCGGAAGGTTGGATTTTGAAGGTTCGCCTTCAGATTCCTGCGCTTTACGCGGTTTGTTCATCCACCTCAATCCCTGTGTCACAGGTCAGCCGCCAGGCGAATTCCTGGGCCGCGCGCGGGGGATGACCATCGGCCGAAGCGAAATCACGGATCCAAACACACCGGCCGGACCGATGCCGGAGCCCCACCGAAACTTCCTCGCCACCTCGGTCATAGACCACAGCGTCGAAATCCGTCAAAGGGCAGGTTCTTTCCCACAGCACCTTGCGCATAAACAATCGTTCGGATTCAAACACTTCGCGCTGCCCACCATCCACGACCACCTGCCGGGTGAAGGCGCAAATGACCAGCAAAACAATCAACTCCACCGGGACCATCCAGTACCACGGCAACCCCACGTGAAAACCCCAACCTGCGAACCCCAATCCACTCAGGACGGCTGGCCAAAAAATCCAGGGGCTAAGGCACGGGGTGCCGACGATGATCAATCCATTGGTGGGCGCGGTTGGGGTATTGAGCTGACCGTTGATGGCTGGTCTCCTGCGCATGACGCCGTGAGCTTAGATTGCGGACCATGGTTAGTCCAGCCAGGGCGTTCCAACCATTTCGCTAATGGAAAATTGCTATTCTTTGGTGCGTGGACCTTGGATTTTGTAGCTTTTTAGGCATATCCCTTCGCCCTTAACTATGCGACACTCACCCCGTGCATTACCGCGAGTCATTCAACGCCCTCCTGACCGGTCCCACGCCCATCCTGGCGCTGGCCCCGATGCAGGACGTTACCGACTTGCCCTTCATGCAATTGATGTCCGGCTACGGCGGACCGGATGTCTATTATACTGAATATTTTCGCGTCCACGCCACCTCCACCCTGGAACCCTGGATTGTGGATGCCATCACCCAGAACTCCACGGGGCGGCCCATTGTGGCCCAGATGATCGGTAACGATATTGCCGCCCTCGTGCGCACGGCCAAACAGCTCCAGGAATACCCCATTGCCGCCGTGGACCTCAACCTCGGCTGTCCGGCCCCCATTGTTTACCGCAAATGCGCCGGCGGCGGTCTCTTGCGCGAACCCAAGCGGGTGGATGCCATCCTCGGTGCCTTGCGGGAGGCCGTGAGCATCAAGTTCACCGTCAAAACCCGGATCGGTTTCGATTCCCCGGACAGCTTTGCCGAAATGCTCGCGATTTTCGCCCGGCATTCCCTCGACCTGCTCACGGTCCACGGCCGCACCGTGCTGGAAATGTACCGCAGCGAAGTGCATTACGACTATATTGCGCGGGCCGTGGACGCGCTGGCTTGCCCGGTGGTGGCCAACGGTAACATCTACTCCGCCGCCCGGGCCCAGCAAGTGCTGGAACTCACTGGCGCGCACGGCCTCATGATTGGCCGGGGGGCCATCCGCAACCCCTGGTTGTTCCACCAAATCCGCCAGTTCCAGCGCGGCGAACCCGTGTTCATCCCCGGCGGACGCGAAGTTCTCGCCTACGTCCGCGCCCTCTACGATGCCGTTTGCACCCCGGGCATCCGGGAATCCGCCCAGGTGCAAAAGATGAAGAAATACCTCAACTACCTGGGCTTGGGTGTGGAACCCACCGGGCAATTTCTACACCGCATCCGTCGCGTGACCACCCGCACCGATTTTTTCGCGGTCTGCGAGGAATATCTGGGCCACGACCAGCCCATGCCGCTGGAACCCTTCGCCCTCCCCCTGACGGAGAAAGACGTCATGGCGGGTGAGCACGGGTAAAGGTCCGTCAAATATCGCCCTTGAAATCTGCGGTCGCCCCATCGACCATACGGTCATGACCAATCTGAGCCGCCCACCCCAATCCCTGACTTGGACCACGACCCTATCCCTGCTGACAGCCGGGACGCTGCTGCTGGCTCCAGCCACCAGTCTGGCCGAGGGGACCAAGGCGCGGTTGTTGGTCTGCAACAAAGGGGACGCGACGCTGGGCATTATTGACCCGGCAACCAACCTGCAAATCGCCACCATCCCCGAGAATGGCGTGACCGGCCACGAAGTCGTGGCTTCCCCGGATGGTCACCGCGCCTTTGTGCCCATCTACGGAGATTCCGGTGTGGGCAAACCGGGTACCGATGGCCAGCTGATCCGGGTGCTGGATCTGGACCAGCACCGCATTGTGGGGACGGTGGATTTTGGCCGGGGCATCCGCCCGCACTGCGCGCGCATCGGACCCCGCAACGGTCTGCTCTACGTCACCACCGAACTGGACAAGTGCATCACCATTTTGGATCCGGGCACTTTGAAAATTCTGGGCACGGTGCCCACGGGCCAAACCGAATCCCACATGCTGATCATCAGCAGCGACGGGCGGCGGGGCTTTACCGCCAACGTCGGTCCCGGAACGGTTTCGGTGCTGGACTTGGAACTTAATAAGTTGCTGAAAGTCATTCCGGTTTCGGGCAACACCCAGCGGATTGCCATTTCGCGCGACGATCACTGGGTTTTCACGGCGGACCAAACCAAGCCGCAACTCGCGGTGATTGACACCGCGAAACAGGAAGTGGTCAAGCGCATTGATCTGACGTCGGTCGCCTATGGCACGGATGTCACGCCCGATGGCCGCTGGTTAATCGTGGCGCTGTCCGGGTCCAATGAGGTCGGGGTGGTGGATCTGCAAAGCCTGACCCAGGTGCGTACCATCAAGGTGCCGGTCGTGCCGCAAGAAGTGCTCGTCCGTCCGGATGGCGCGGTGGCGTATGTTTCCTGCACCACCAGCCGGCAGATCGCGGTGATTGATCTGAAAACGTGGAGCGTCAGCGCCCTGATCCCGGCGGGAAAAGGGGCGGATGGACTGGCCTGGGTGCCGGCCCGGTAAGCGACGCGGGCTACATCATGCGCCCTGCGGCCATGCTTACTTTCAAAGCATAGCGCGGGGCCGCCGGCCCGCCCACGGCGCGTAACACCATGCGTTCCCCAAAGGCGGCCGACAAGTGCCGCGAGGTCAGCACCCCGGCCTTCGCGCCGCTGGCCAGCGCTGCGCCCTGTTTCAACATTAACAGGTGCGAAAACACCGGCATGATTTCCTCCACGTGATGGGTCACCAGCACCAGGGTGGGGGCGTTGCGGCTCCGGCCCAAGCGTTCCAGGAATTGCAGGAAATGTTCGCGGGCGGCGGGATCCAGGCCGGCACAGGGTTCGTCCAAAATCAGCACCCGTGGACGCGCCATCAAGGCCCGGCCAATGAGCACGCGCTGACGTTCCCCCTGGGAGAGCACCCGCCACGCGCGGTCGGCCAGGTGGGTGCCTTCCACCGAGCGCAGCAGTTTCAGGGCTTGGGTGCGGTCGGCCCGCGATAACTTGCCCCAAAAATCAATCATTGCATACTTGCCGCTGGCCACGGTTTCCAGGGCGGGTTCCTCGTCGGCCATCATTTGCCGCACGGAGGAACTGACAATGCCCACGCGCTTGCGCAGTTCGCGCCAGTCGGACTGGCCGTAGGACTCACCGAGCAGGCTGAGCTCGCCGGCGGTGGGCATGAGATAGCCAGTAAGGGCGCTGAGCAGGGAGGTTTTGCCCGAGCCATTGGCGCCGAGGATGACCCAGTGCTGGCCGGGGTCCACGCGCCAGGAGATGTCCTTGATAATGACGGTTTCGTCGCGCACGATGCGCAGGTTGGTTACTGCCAGGATGGGTTGGGATGCTTTCATGGTGAGCTTGCAATCGCTAATTCTGCCATCGGCATTAGTTCGTGACTTTGGCGGACGTTTCGGACTTTACCATGGCGCCTTTGGCCAGTTCCGCCGCCAGCGCATCAGCCGTCCACGCATTGCCAATCAAAACTTTCTGGAGGCGTCCCTGGGAGTCAATCACAGCGGTGCGCAGGTTGTGATTAAGGCCGGCACCTTCATGCCAGAACTTCATGCCAAACGCATCGGCCAGCGCTGTGACGTCAATTAATGCGCCGGTCAGGAAATTCCACCGCTGGGAATCGTAGCCGTGGGCCTCCGCGTAGGCCTTCAGGGTCGCCGGAGAGTCATAGTCCGGATCAAAGGAAACGGTGAGGAAATGCACATTGGTGGGGGCACCGGGGTCTTTGGCCAGCACCGCGAGGGTGTCCTGAAAGAGTTGCGACATGCGCGGGCAAAAGGTGGGAAACGGGCAGCGCGTGAAAATAAAGGTGATCGCCAGGGCCTGGCCGCGAAAGGCCGCCAGGCGAACCGGCTGGCCGAGTTCGTTGGTAAACCCATAGTCGGGCAGGGGCTCGCCCACGTTGAGCGGCTCCACATCCCGCACCAGCCGGAAGTTGCCATTGGTCAGTTGCCGGGGGTCGGTGACAACCTCGGTGGCCGGTGCCGGGGCAATTTTTTGCAGGTGATCAATCCAACCATCCTTGGCGGTGACGGTGATGCGAAAGGACACGGTGTCACCATTGGTCACAGCCCGCAATTCGCGGGCATCCGTGACGGCAAACGGCATGGTCATGGCCGGCATGAAACCGGGAATGGCCTCATGGGCAATGGTTACTGTGCGCTGGACCAGATCGATTTCCTTCACCACCCCCTGGGCGGGGTAGGTCCGCACCCGGGCGCCCGAGCGCCAGATCGAGCTGAGGCTCGCGGCGACGGCGAGAAGAAAAATAAATAGAATCGCCAACGGCCAGAAATAACGGCCGGCGGGTGGTTTGCTAGGTGTATTGCTCATAGCCAAGCGCAAGGGTAACCACAAAGCCGGGGGTAAATCGAATCTAAAGGTGTGCCCCGCCGGGGCGGGTGATCCCCACCGTGCAGGAACAAGCTGGCCTCGCCGCGGCTAATTACGGCTGGGCACCGTTATTATTCTTGGCCCACAGGATGGTTGCATCGGTCCGGGGCAGCTCGAAACGAAAGGCACGGTTGCGGAGACTCTGCGCATGACCGTCAAAAAAAACAGTGTTCACCCGGGATCCATGGCGGGGTACCGAGCGGGAATCCCCGGTGGGATAGCCATCCGGATCGCTGGGCACGCGAAAATAGGCGCAACCGGTGCCGGCGACTTCGCACCAGTTGTCAGCATTGGGTTCGTCCGGATTGGCAACCTTGCCCGCATCGGCAAACACCACCGACTGGCTTGGATTGGCGACCTGGGCTTCCCGGCAGGGGTTGTAAACCGGGCTTCCGAATCCGGCCTGCGGGGCGATGGTGCCATATTCGGGATAATTCATCCCGAGGCCGAGGGAATTATTGGTGCTGTAAGCGCCGCCCTGGCCGGTGGTGGCGGGCAGGGTTAACGCCGGGCAATCGTAGAGTTTTTGCGGGGCGGCATAGCCATTGATGCGCAATTTATCCGGCCACCAAAAGAAACTGGCATTTTGAATGATGAAGGAGGCGGGATCGTAGTTCCATGACCCCCACCCCGGCGTCCCTTGCTGCACCCAGAGGGGAATCATGGTGCCGTTGTTGTCATCAAGATATAATTTGGTGGTAAGCATGAGCTGCCGCAGGTTGTTGAGGCAGCCAATCGCGCGGGCCCGTTCCTTGGCCTTGCCCAGCGCCGGCAGCAGCATGGCGGCCAGAATGGCAATAATGGCGATCACCACCAGCAGTTCAATCAGGGTGAACGCGGACGGCCGCCGGGCCGGCGGCAATTGTATCGGAATAGTTTTATTCATGCGCTTGGCCAGCTGCTTTGGGGCCGGCACATTAGCCATTACGGATCTCGCGGCCAAATCTTGCCCGAGACGTTTTATGGAACGGCGGAAACCCCAGAAGCAAAATTCAAGTCGTCACGGGCGGTTACCACGGATCGGTCTTGGCCAGCCACCATCCGGCGCTGACACTTCGAGCCTTGCGAGGATCCGGCGACGACCGCCTCAACTTGCTTGTTTTACCCCGCCAAACACGGTGCGAATAATCGCCCGCGCTTGCTTTTCATCCAAGGGACCATGCCCGACCAGCAGGCGATATACCATCGGACCAAAAATCAAATCCAGCACCAGGTCGCCGTCCACCCCGGGATGGATTTCACCGCGCGCCACCCCGCGCTGCCAGATGACTTTCAAGTTCTGCCGGCACGGTTTCAGAAACCGTTCCCGGAACAGTCGCAGCAATTCAGCATCACTCTGGCCTTCCGCAATAAAATGGCACAGCAGCCGGCCGCTGGAGTTTTTGTAGAAATCAATGGCCGCCTCAAATTGAATGGTGAAATCATGCTCGGCCGAGCCGGTGTCCGGGATGGTCACCGCCGCCTGCATGCTGGCCAAAAAAGCGTCGAGCGCCACGATGTTTTTGTTCGGCCACCACTTGTACAGGGTCGCCTTGCTCACCCCGGCTTTCCGGGCGATGTCGGCGGCGGTGACATCCCGCAGCGGATGTTTGGCCAGCAGGTCCATGGTGGCCTGCAAAATGGCCGATTCCGCCTCGGCACTCCGCTGCCGGCCGCGACGTTTGGCCTTGGGCAGGGACAGGGGCATGGGCATGACATGGGCAGCGCTGATTGACATAATTAAATTACCTTGTTGCGGCCAATTCCACTCAACGTCATGATATTGTCACAGAGCGGGGAAATATTCACCAAGTTTTTTCCCCTTGAACACTTCCGGTCCCGGGCGGTCAGATTTTTCGGGAGGAAGACCCCCTGGACGAAACCCGCCGGGGCGGGGCCGCGTCTGGGTTGCAGAATGATATATCATGCGCCAATTGTTTAAACTGCCACTGTGGGTGGTGCCTTTGCTGATTGCCGGCCTGGTGGCCGTGTTTGGCTGGTGGGGCAACCTCCGGTTGCGCGACACCATTCAGGACCAGCTAAAGGACCAGCTCACCGCCACGCTGAATGCGAACGTGACCGCCTTGGAAATCTGGACGACCAACCAGATTAAATTTGCCTCGCTGCTGGCGGAGGAACCCGGGGTGCGCAACTTGGGACTGCGGATCCTGGACAACCCAACCCCGGCGGGCCCGGGCGTTCGTGCGCCTGCGGACGCGGAAAAATTTAGCAATTACCTCCGGCCCCGGTTGAACCCGTTGGGGTACGAAATTGCGCAATTGGTGGACACCAACTTTGTGGTGGCCGCCAGTTCGGGGCGCGTCCGCCTGCCGGTGGGCACACCCATCTTCGATGCCCATACGAATAAATTTGCCGAATTGTTCGCTTCCGACCAGCCGGTGATGATCACCCCCTTCAAGCCCGACATGCTGCTGAATGCGCGCGGGCTGCCCGGGGGCTTCGGGGCGGCCACGACCAATGCGTTGCGGCGCAACCGCCGTCCCCCCGCGCTCAACGGCCGGCCCCGCCGGGGCGATTTCACGCTCATGCAAGTGGCCGCGCCACTGCATGACCCCGCCGGTCTGGTGCGCGGCGCCCTGGCTTTGATTATTAATCCGGACGCCGAATTTTCCCGGATTCTGTCGGTGGCCCGCTCCGGGGATTCCGGGGAAACCTACGCCTTTGACCAAACCGGCCTCCTGATTTCCCACAGCCGCTTTGACACCCAGTTGCATCAGATCGGCTTGCTCAATGCCACCAATACCAGTTCCGCCCTGTTTGTGCGGTTACATGATCCCGGCGGTAATCTTACCGCAGGTTTTGTTCCGCCGGATGCCGATCCCGCCACGCGGCCGCTGATTCGCTCCGTGGCGGATGCGGTGGAGGGGATGGACGGGGTGGAAGTGGAGCCCTTCCGCGATTACCGGGGGGTGCCAGTGGTGGGTGCCTGGCGCTGGCTGCCCCATCTGGGGTTTGGCATCGCCACCCAGATCGATGCCGATGAAGCCTACCGGCCATTGCATATTGTGCGCTTGTTATTCCTGCTGCTGCTACTGCTGCTCATTCTGTGCGCCATCGGCATGTTCATTTTTTCCTGTGCCAATGTGGTCTCCCGCCAACGGCTGACCGAGGCCGAGCTGAAATTAAAGCAATTGGGCCAGTACACCTTGGAGGAAAAAATTGGCGAGGGCGGCATGGGGGTGGTGTACCGCGCACGGCATGCCCTCATGAGGCGCGACACGGCGGTCAAATTACTCCTGCCCGACCGGGCCGATCCGGAAACCATCCAGCGTTTCGAGCGCGAAGTCTGCCTTACCTGTCAGTTGACGCATCCCAACACCATCCAGGTGTACGATTATGGGCACACGCCCGAGGGAATTTTTTATTACGTCATGGAATATTTGCGCGGGTTAAACCTGCATGAATTGGTCGCCCGCAGGGGACCCTTGCCGGAAGCCCGGGTGATTCATTTGCTGCGGCAAATTTGCGATTCTCTGGCCGAGGCGCATGACCTGGGGCTGGTGCACCGCGATATCAAACCCGGCAACGTGTTTCTCTGTGATCGGGGCGGGATCCCGGATTGTGTCAAAGTGCTGGATTTTGGCCTGGTCCAGGAATATCGCGCCACGAACCGCCAGCAACGGCATCTGGCGGAACAGGATGTGCTGGAAGGCACCCCCTGGTTCATGCCGCCGGAAGCCATTCGTGATTCCCGCGCCAGCGAGCCGCGCAGCGACCTTTATTCGGTGGGGGCCCTGGCTTATTATTTATTGACGGGCGATTACGCTTACCACGGCGAAACTATTCGGGAAATTCACGAAAAGCAACTGGCCGGGCCTCCGCCGGCACCCAGCCAGCAAAGCCCACAGCCCATCAGCCCGGAATTGGATGCGCTGTTGTTGCGCTGTCTTTCCGCTGATCCCCAAAACCGCCCCGCCAGTGCCCGCGAATTGCACGCGCTGTTGGTCGCCACGCCCCACGCTACCGAATGGACCCCGGAACTGCAAAGTGCCTGGTGGGCTGAGTTTCACCAGCAACCGGCCATCCATCGCGTGGCGGTGGAACCAGACTCCACCCCCCTGGCCACGGTCAAAATTGACATCCACACCCGGCTGCAAGATTAACGCCAGGCCGTCCGAGCGATACCCTCCAGCGGTTTGATCGGATTCAGTTAATGAGATAGGGAAACATATACAAACAAGCAAACCGTGCCGTGGGCTTGACCCGTTCATGGTCTTGCCGCAGGCTTTGTCCTTAAGCCTTGTTATTTTCCATGACTGATCTGCTTAACCCTCAGGGGCGCCGACAATTTCTGCGCCAGGCCTTCAAACTCGGTTCGGGTTCACTCTTGCTGGGTTCCCTTTCCCCGGCAACTCTGGCGGACCCGGCCATTCCGGTCGCAGCCTTGCGCGACTTCCCGGTCGAACTGCCGGAGCTGCCGGTGCGGGTCTTGATTGATCACGATGGCCAGGGACTGCGGGCGGCGGATCGCGCGGGCACGAGGTTTACCTCCGAGCGCGCGGTGGTCACCCTGGCCCGGACGCCGGCGGGGGTGAACGTCCGCGTGGCCTGTCCCACTGGCCCTTTGGCCCGCGTGGTCTTGCGCTGGGCGACGGCCTTTCCAGGGGACACCCTGTTTCTGGGGGATCACTGGGAACGCAGCTACGGGGATCTGCAATGGCGGTTTTTGCAACCGGAGCGGGTGTTGCCCTGGTATTTCGCGGCCCATCACCCGGCCAGCGGCCGCACCTTCATGGCTGGCGTGAAAACTCAGCCAGCGGCATTTTGCGCCTGGACGGTGGATGCTGCGGGCATTTCGTTGTGGCTCGATTTTCGCAATGGCGGCAGCCCGTCATTTCCGGGGGACCGCGAAATTGCGGCGGCGACGATGGTGACCCTGCCCGCCACGGCGGCGGAAACCCCCGTCGCGGCGCTCAAGCGGTTTTGCCGGGTGCTTTCGCCCGCACCCCGGCTGGCCGCCGGGCCCATTTGTGGCAACAATAACTGGTATTACGCCTATGGCCGGGATTTCGATGCCCCCGCGATGTTGCGCGATGCCACGTTCCTGGCGGAGCTGGCCGGCCATCATCCCAACCGCCCCTACTGTGTGATCGATGCCGGCTGGACCCCGGGTCCGGTTTGTCCGGGCGGCCCCTGGACGGCCGGGGATGCCCGGCGCTTTCCGGACATGCCGGGGCTGGCCGCCCGCATCAAGAAACTCGGGGTGCGCCCGGGCATCTGGATGCGGCCAACGGCGTTGACCCGGGTGGACGATCCCGGCCGTTTGCGGTCGGGACCCATCAACGCCGACGAAAAGCCGCTGGACCTGACGCGGCCGGAAAATCTGGACCTCATCCGCGAGGATGTGGCCCGGGTTCACAGTTGGGGTTATGAGCTGATCAAACACGATTTTTCCACCTACGATATTTTTGGCCGCTGGGGCATGGAAATGGGATTGGAACTGACCGATCCCGGCTGGCATTTCGCGGATCGCTCGCTGACGAATGCGGAAATCATCCTGCGCCTTTATCAGACCTTGCGCGCGGCCGCCGGCAACAGCGTGCTGCTGGGGTGCAATACCATTGGGCATTTGGGCGCGGGATTATTTGAAATCCAGCGCATCGGCGATGACACTTCGGGACATGTGTGGGAGCGCACACGGCGCATGGGCGTAAATACGCTGGCGTTCCGTTTGGCCCAGCAGGGGGCCTTTTTCGCCTGTGACGCCGACTGCGCCGCGCACACCGCGCAGACGCCTTGGGAAATGGACCGGCAATACCTGGATTTGGTGGCGCGCAGTGGCACCGCCTTGTTTATTTCGGTGGATCCGCGCACCGTGCAGCCGGAGCAAAAGGCCGCCTTCCGGGCCGCGCTGCAACTGGCGTTGTCCGGCGGTTCGCCCGGCGGGGTGGAACCGCTCGACTGGTTGCACACCACTACACCACGGACCTGGCGATTTGGGGAGGAAACCGTTACTTACCACTGGGAAGAGCCGGCCGGGGCGAATCCTTTCCGAGTTTGAGGGGATAGCCCCCGGGAAGACGCGCTGGCTCAAATTTGGCCGGGACTGACCAAATAGTTGCTCGCGGGCCAGGAAATGGCACATTGTTGGCGTGCTTAAATCTGCAAAACCCCTGATGGCCGCGGACCGCAAAATGGAGCTCGCGGTGCCCGCGGCCTTTAGCGAGCGGCCGGTCTGGCGCAGTGTGGGCGACGGCTGGCGGCATATCCATGGCAGTGTGCGTGGGGCGGGGGTGAGTTTTGAGTGGCACGATTTTGTCGTGCCGGGGGAATTTGACTGGGGCCAAAGTTTTCATCCGGGCAGCCTGGAGGTGTGCCTCAATCTGGAGGGCCATGGGCAGGTGACCAGCCAGGGCCGGGCGGCCGAGTTTGCCCCTTTGACAGTGGGTTTTTACCGGCGGGGCGAGCAGGGGTTGCCGGCGGTGCGGGCGGCCGGCCAGCGGCACCAGTTTTTGACCGTGGAAATGTCCTTTGATTTTTTACGCCGGCATCTGAGCGAATTCAGCCTGTCGTTGCATCCCGTCGTGCGGGAAATTATCGCGGGCAAAGGGGAGAAATCCGCCGTGGTCTCGCCAGTGCGCCTGAGCAGCCGCTTGCAGCAATTACTGGCCAGTTTGCGGGAGGCACCGGTGCTGGCGCAGTCGCAATCGGTCTGGTACCAGGCGAAAGCCTTGGAGCTGGCGGCGGAACTGTTCTTTGTCACGGCCGACCAGCAGGAGTTGTTTTGCCAGCGCCAGAAGCGGCTCTCCACCGAACGCGTGGAAAAAGTGATTGCCCGGCTGCGGGAAATGCTGATTGAACCCCCGAATTTGGAGGAGCTGGGGAAATTTGTGGGTTGCAGTCCGTTTCATCTCAGCCGCACCTTTTCCGCCGAGACCGGGCTGACCATTCCCCAGTACTTGCGCCAGCTCCGGCTGGAACGGGCGGCGGAGTTGCTGCGCTCGGGCAAATTTAATGTCACCGAGGCGGCCCTGGAGGTGGGGTATTCCAGCCTCAGCCACTTTAGCCAGGCCTTCCATGAGGCGTTTGGTTGTTGTCCGGGCTTGTACCCGTTGCGGACCCCCACGCAAAAAACCTCCGTTAACGGTCGGGAATGAGCTTTGGCGGGATTAAATGAGTCCCAACAATTTGAGATAGCTGCGTGGGTCGCGCAGGGCGGCCTGGTAACCGCGCTGGCCCATGACCACATCGGCGGCAAAATTCGTGATCCGCGCACCCTGGTGGCGAAAGGCCCAATGACGCAGGCGCGGAGCATGGTAAATCAAGCGCGCCAGCCAGCGCGCCGCCCGTAAATCCGCCAGAATATTCCGTTGTAGCAGGTTCTGGTAATGCGGGCCGACCCGGGCCGGGTCGAGTTGCTGGCTGGCAATCGCCGCGGCGGCCAGCCGGCCACTCCACAAGGCGTGCGAGATGCCTTCGGCGGTTATGGGATCCACCAAGCCGGCGGCATCCCCCACCAGCAACACCCGGTCGCGGAAAAGCGGTTCCCGCCGGGGTGCCAGGGGAATGACATAGCCATGCTTTTCCACTCCGTCTTCCAGGGGAATGCCCAGGCGCTGCAAGTACGCCTCCAAATGCGCCGCCAGATTCACATTGGCGCGGTTCGTGGTGAGAATACCGACCGAGAGGTGCTGGCGCTTGGGGAAGACCCAGGCATAGCCCGCCGGCACAAAGCCAAAATCAAACCGGGCCACCGCTTTAAACCGGTCAAAAACGTGCGGAGGCAGGGGCAATTCCCATTCCAGGGCCGGGGCCAGGCACGGCAGGGGGGACCAGCCGCAGGCTTTGGCCGTAAAACTCTGCACCCCATCGGCAGCGATCACGAAACGGGCGTGGAACCGGCCCTGGTCGGTTGTGAGCGCCAGGCCATCGGGCTGGGACTCCAATTGGCGGAGGGCGCAGCCATCCAATAACTGCACCCCCAGGTTTTTGGCCTCCTGGGCCAGCAATTGGTCCAATGCCGGGCGCATGGTCATTTGCACCAGCGGTTCGGGGCGGGTGGCGGTGAATTGCAGGTCTTCCGCGTGGAAATTCAGGAGCACCGAGTTAAAGGAACTTTCCACCGCCGAGGCGGCCGCGGGCGGCAGGAATTGGAAAGCCCGGCGGAGCAGCCCGCCCCCGCAGGTTTTGTAGCGGGGCAGGACAGCCTTTTCCAGCAACAGCACGGAACAACCCCGGCGGGCCAGCTCGGCGGCGGCGGAACTGCCTGCCGGACCGGCACCCACCACGGCAACATCATAACGGATGGCGGCGGACGTATTCAAAAGCGGGAAAGCTTGGGCAATCGGCGGAGGGGCGTCAAATGGGAATTGGTTGGTGGGCCGATGGGGGGTTCATGTTTGGTAAATCACTCCTTGGCTTGCACCGCGCCTCTCCGCCGGGTTGCTGCTTTTTGCACCAAAGTCAGGAGCACCTCAAACCTGCCCCGAAAGGGAATGTTCAAACATGGGCCCACGGTCTTCGTCCCCAAAAAATTACCCTGGTCGGAAAAGCTGGGCTTTCCCGACCAGGGTTTGCTTAACGAACTCCGGTCAGGCGACCGGTGCCGGCATTACTGTTTGCAGCGGAAAAACAGTTGTGTTCCGGTTAACGGTCCGGTGTAGGCGGGCGGGTTAGCCCCGGTGACGTTGGTCCAGGGGCCCGCCGGTGAGGCGGCGGATTGCAGTGTGCCCGACGCGTAGTGAACCACGATTTGATTGCCCACCAGGTTGGCCGTCAAGGTGATGGGCGTTGACGTTAATGGCGTGGTCGGCCCAAAGGGCAGCGGCACCGTGGTGTTCAGGCCGGTCTTGCTCAGATAGAAGTCATCGAAGTAAACCAGGGCGTTGGCATCATTTCCCCCGGCTTGCAAATAGAGCAGCTTTGTACCCGTGGGGCCCAGGACGCCGGTGTCATTCTGGTTGCGGTCCGAGGCGTAATCCTGGAAGAGGAGGGTACGGGTGGCGCTGCCCTCCTGGGCAATGTAGATGGAGAAGATGTCTGGTCCAGTGGCAAAGGGGACGTTGGTCACATCGATCCAGACATTGTAGGCCGTTTGCGGCTGCAAGCTGAATGTCGCCAGTTCGATGGGGGCTTGGTAGCCGTTACGCGTGCCCACTTGCAGGTCCCCATTCGGATTTTGGAAAATCACATCGGGGCCAAAATCCGGGTTCATGTCGCTCCAGAAACGAATGCCGCGGTCGGTGAGCCCCATGATTTGAAACACGGCGCCCGCCGGCATGGCTTGCGCCAGCCAGAACCGGGCGAACAGCGTCGCTTGCTGCCCTTCCAAAACGGACAGGCCACCCAGGGGCAGGGAAGCCAGGGAGTCGGACCCGCCACCCGTTTTCAACATCCGGTTGCCGTTGACATTCACCACCGTGGTGCCGCCCGAAAAACTCCACGGCGCCGGCAGCGGCCCCGTGTTGTAACGATCAAAGTTATCGAGTAGTGTCCAACCTGAAGCTACGCCACCGATGACGGCAAGATTCAATGTATTCGTTACCGACTGACCGCTGCGCGTGACGATCAGGGTGTAAGTCGTCGAGTAATTTGGGGTAACTACGTAAGACCCGGCTCCTACTGTTGTGTAAGGTGTAACGTCCCCCACTGGCAAGAGTTGCACTGACGTGGCATCTTTGGTGACATCCCACCGCAAGGCAACTGAGTCGCCCTGCACTACCGCCGGCAAATCCGCCTTAAAGGAATTGATCGTGAGCGGCAATGGCTTGGGCGGCGGAACGGGCGTCCCCTTGGTGAAAAGAAACTGCACCTCATCCGGCGCCAGCGCTCGGTTCCAAACCGCCACATCGTCAATGAGTCCGGTAAACCAAGCGGCCGCACTCGAGCGCAAAATCGCACCAATCGTTATGTCATTGACGGTTAATGGCCAAACCGGTGACGGCTTACCACTGTCCAGATGGCCATCAATGTAAATCAACGCTTGGGGCGTCGTGTTGGATTGCAACACGAAACAAATGTGGTGCCAGGTGTTGTCAAGGGCAATTTGGGTGGTGACTTTGTGACCATTTTGAACATTAGAATTATTCCGAATAAAGGTGTCGGCAATCCCGGGCGACGCCGCGTTAGGATTGGAGAGAATGCTGAACTGCGGATTATTATTGCCTGAAGTATTTGCTTCGCTGTAAATCCAGCCGCTCAACTGAGAAGGACCATTGACCCATACAGAAACCGTGAAGTTTGTGTATTTACCATAAAGCGGTAGGGCATCATTAGTCGTGAAGTTCCGCGTCAGCAAGCTCTTGCTGGAATTATAAAACGAAAGGCAGTTGCTGAACCTGCCTGAAGTAATGTTTGTAGCTGTCATGTTTTGCAGTGTGAGGTCGTAGCCGCTGATGATATCCGGAGTCTTGGTTCCTTGCACTACGTCCATCGGCCAATAGGAAATCATGCCGGGCGCCAGGCCGGTTGTGTAGCCGGTGACCACCGAGGGATTGGGGGAAATGGTGTTGCCAGCCAAATCTCTCACGTTGCGGATCGAAATGGTAAAGTTTGCCGGCAGGGACCCGGTCAGACCCAGCACCACGGTCATGCCGTCGCCTTGCAAAATCGCATTGGTAAAGGTGATGCCCGAGATGGCATAATTTGTCAGGTTGGTGGCCGTGGCCGGGTCGACGAATTCATTGTACGCCACTTGCACGTTTGCGCCCACCGCGGTGGTCACCAGAGTAACCTGGGGCGGGACCGTGTCGGTCAGCACCGTCAATTGCGCCGTGGTGCTCTGAATGGTGTAGGCCAGATTGGAAACCACCGCGTAGAAATTGGCGTTGTTGTCCAGCAACGCGGCATGCGGCAGGGAATACGTGAGCCCATTGGCCCCCGCAATGGGGTTGCCGTTACGGAACCATTGAATTCCCGTATAAATCGGAACGCCTTTGACGCCGACGCTCAAAGTGACAGGGCGGGACTGCAACACCGTCAGGCTGGCGGGTTGATTCGTGAAGGCCAGCGGAACGTTGGCATCGTACCAGGGAATCAGATTCTGTCCATCGATGGGGGCAGTGCCATCGCCAATATTGCCGCCGCCTAATTGCCAGGCCACCGCGAGGTTGTCATTGCCAGAGTCCTGCTTTTGTAGCGCTTGGATGTAATATTTTTGATTGGCAATGAGGTGAATGGGCGTGGTGGTTTGCTGGCCGGCCAGGGTGTTGTAGGTCCGGGAGGCGGTGTAATTGGAAACGAACGCAATCGGCGTTGCCCGCAAATTCGCGGGATTCGCATCGGTGCTCAGATACAGCGCGCTGTTGTCGTCGCTGGCAATGGCAAAGGTATAATCCCCGGTCGTGTCGGGCACCACCCAGCCTTGCAAGAGGGCGCCATAGGTGTTCGCCCAATTAATCCGGCCTTCAAAAAGATTGGTGTATTCCAGGATGTCATAATTGTTCGGGTAGGCCGGACTGTTTGTCAGATTAGCCACGGCGGTCCCGGAAAGATTCAGAAAATATTTGCGCGTGATCAGGCCCGGCACCGCGCCAACCTGCACCGTGGTGTTAAGCAGGTTCGGACTGGTGGCATAATCGGATACACCCGAGATGGTCAAAGTATAGGAATTCTGAACATTAAAATGGGAAGTAAACAAAGTCACCACTGTCCCGCTGGCGTCCAGGGTGCCTTTTTGCACGGAAATACCCCCACTGAGGCCATAATTGGCCAGGTTGGTCGCGCTTTGCGGCGTGACCTGCTCGGAATAGGTGATTTGCACCAGGTTGTCATAACCCAAGGTATAGGCGGAAACCACGGAGGCCGGTGTGGTGGTGGGCGAAACACTCAGGGTTGCCGCCGTGCTGGTTGCGCTCCCCACTTGGACACTGTATCCCATGCCGTTATCCGCCAGGCTGGCCCGAACGGTCAAACCCGGCAAATTGGCGCCGGGAATGGGCGAGGCACCGCGGTACCATTGATAGGTCAGGGGTTGGGCGGTCGGAGCTACGTTCACCGAGAAACTGACCAGTTGTCCGTCCAAAACACTGGCGTCCTGGGGGCTTTGGGTGATGATCGGCAACGTGTTGGTGGTGCTGTATGGCTCGTAATACAGCGTGGCCATGGGTTTCTCCACCGTATTATCCGGCTTTTGCCAGCCAATCGCAAGATTGTCCCCGCCGCCGCCTTGTTTGTGCAGAATCTTCAGGTAATAGCTGCTCCCTTGTACCAAAGCGATTGGGGCTGACTGCTGGCTGGAATATTTATTCCATTGATCCTTGCCTGTGTAACCCGCCACGGAGGCAATTACCACGGCGTGGGCCGGGTTGGCATCCGGGCTCAGCCAAAGTTGACTATCATCATCGGAGGCAATCCAAAACACGTAATTCCCGGTTTGCGGCGCGCTCAGGAAGCCTTCCGATTGGTCGCCGTAATTGGAAATAAAGAGACTGGGAAGTTCGAAGGTGTCCTGTATGACTTCTGAGGTATAGGCAGCATCAGGAGAGTTGGGGAAGCTCGGATCATTCGTCAGACTGGAGACGCTGGTCCCGGCGATGCCGGAATTGTCCAAGCCGGTGTAGACCTGGCGAAATATGGAGCCCGCCGGTGCCTGGGTGGCGGTCAAAAGGCTTAGACTCAGGACCATCATGGCCTTTTGCGCTAGTTGATGGACTTTTTGTTTTCTTTTCATGCGATAACTGCGGTGGTTTAGGTTAGGT
>CAIZWI010000317.1 GCA_903936645.1 uncultured Verrucomicrobia subdivision 3 bacterium | reverse complement strand
TCCCGGGAAGGCCGCGCTGAATTTCGTCAACCAGGTTTCAAGATTGTGGGCGTAAACCGGGGAAAAACGCGCGCGTTCACCGGGCTTGAGCTCTTTGCCTTGGCGGGATTGGATAAAATCAGCCACGGCCTCGGCAATCAGCTTGGGCTTCACAATCCCCAATGTCTGCGCGTAAACGCGGGCGGCTTCGATCAAAGAAGAGGTGGCCGGCAGCAGCTTGGCTGCGGAAATGTAGGTGGAAACCACGTCCACGGCGGAAATTTGCCGTCCGGTGGATTTCTGGAACGCAATGAGCATGTCCTGAATATGGAAGGCATCCTGAGCCTGTTTGGCCGTCAGCAGGGGCGCTTGTGAGCCCTTGGCCAGTTCCTTGACGAGTTCATCGGCGAATTCCTTGGCCCCACCTTCGCCCGAATAGGTGGCGAAGGATTTCATTTGGCGCTTGCCTGCCACCTGCCAGGCGACCCGATAGGAAACCCGGCCCTCGCCCGGACGATAAATCTTGGCGAGAACCGTTTTTCGGTGTTTAACCTTCTTAGGCCACTTTTTCAAGTCTGCTTCGTCAAATTCGGGGGTATTCTGTGTCGGAAGTGTGTCGGGGATTTCGGATTTACCGAAATCCCCAACAAAATTGGTTGCGGGGGTAGGATTTGAACCTACGGCCTTCAGGTTATGAGCCTGACGAGCTACCGGGCTGCTCCACCCCGCGATCAAGGAAATCAAATTAACCTGCCAACTGCCAAAGCGCAAGAAGTTTCGGCAGATATTCAAAGGTCCCCGGTAATTAAAAATAAAACCTCTGATTGCGGCTTTCCTGCCTATCCAAACCCTAGCGAAGCCCGGATGCTCATAGTCAATCTGGCTGCCTGCCTATGTTCCCGCCATCCGGGTGCCCATTTATGGCTATTGTTCGCAAGGCGGTGCTTGAACTGGGCTCTTTCTCCGCTAGATTGTCTGACGAATTCTGTGCCCGGCCTAAACGCTAAAAAAACACCCGCACGCGTCTCCCTTGTGGGGGCGGCGGTGGTGGTTTTTGCAGGCTGCTTTTTGTTGTTTACCTCCTGGGGGGATGCTTGGGTAACGGCCAGTTACGATAACCTGTTCCGTTTTGGCTCACCGGCAGTCACAAATCAGTTGACCCTCATCCGGATGGATAAAGCCGCCTTTACAAGATATGGTCAAACGCGCGGACAGCCTTGGGACCGGTCTTGGCACGCCCGATTACTGAACCGCCTGGCGGATGATGACTGCCCGCTGGTGGTGTTCGATTCCTTTTTTCAAAACCAGCAGGATCCGCAAACTGACAACCAACTGGCTGGGGCAATGCGCCGTTTGCGCCACATTGTCCTGTTGGCGAACCAATCGCAATTGGAACAGTCCAAATTTGTGGCCGATTCTCCGGAGCTTCCCACGGAACCGTTTTTAAGTGCGGCGCAGGGGAACTGGGGGGTGGGGTGGGTGGATGCGAATGCCGATCTGGATGGGGTGGAGCGCCGGCACTGGCCATTTCCATCCCCCGGGCCATACGCGAGTCTGCCTTGGAGAGCGGCTGAACTGGCCGGCGCGCACTTAAGTAACGAACCGCAGCAGCGCTGGGTGCGCTATTATGGCCAACATGGCGCTTGGGAAACGATGAGCTACGGGGAGGCCTTTTCCGTGCCGGCAAACTATTTCCGCGACCGGGTCGTGTTTATCGGCACGGATCCTGAAAATAAACTGCCTGCCCGGGGCACCGGCTTAAATACTGACAAATTTGACACCCCTTACACGGGTTGGACCGGGGAATCTTCCGGCGGCGTCGAAATCCAAATGGCCGAGTTTTTAAATCTCTGGAATAATCAATCTTTGCTTCAGCTGCCTGTTGGGTTGGAAATCCTGATTTTAACCTTGGCAGGCGCTGGGTTGGGCGGGGGGCTTTGTCGTTTGCGGCCGCGCCTCGCGTTGTTGGTGGCAGGGAGCCTGTTTCTTTTGATTTCGGGAACCGCCATCGCCCTTAGTTATTACACCAATTACTGGTTTCCCTGGTTAATTGTGGCAGGTGGGCAATTGCCTGCCGGGCTGGGCTGGGCGCTGATCACTCGCCGAGGCCAGAAAACCGCCCTGGCCAAAGCGCCCGACGGAGTCGCCGTCCCAGAAACCCCCGGTTACGATTTGGTTCACCCCCCCATTGGAGAAGGTTCCTATGGCAAGGTTTGGCTGGCCCTGAACTCCTCCGGCAAATGGGTGGCTTTGAAGGCGGTTTATCAGGCCAAATTTGAGCATGACCCCATACCCTACGACCGCGAATTCAACGGCGTGCAACAGTACCGTGCCATTGCCCACCAGCATCCCGGTTTGTTGCAGGTGGAATTTGTCAGTGAAAAAACCCCGGATTACTTTTATTACGCCATGGAGTTGGCTGACTCCCTGGCGGCGGACTGGGAAGCCAATCCGGCAACCTACAAACCCAGCGATCTAGTCAGTGTGCGAGCCGGATTAAAAGGGCGCCGGTTGCCCGTGCGAGATTGTGTCAAACTGGGCATTATCTTGTGTCAGGCGATGGAATTCCTTCATCAAAAAGGGTTTATCCACCGGGATATCAAACCGCAAAACATTGTTTATGTGAAGGGGGTGCCCAAACTCGCCGATTTGGGCCTGGTTACCGGCATTCGCCCCCTGGATCAGGGGGGCACCCTCGTTGGTACCATGGGCTATATGCCGCCCTTTCCGGAGCGCCCAGGCACCGTGGCGGCGGATATTTATGCCTTGGGCATGGTGCTTTATGTGGCCAGCACCGGTGGCCTGCCCTCGCATTTTCCCGAAGTGGCCACGACCATGGTAAAGGCGGACAAGCCGCCCGATTTCTTTCCTTTAAACCACGTCTTTCTGAAAGCCTGCCAGCCAGCCGCGGCCGATCGCTACGCCACCGCCGCCCAGATGGGGGAGGCCCTCGCCCAGGCGTTGGCAACCATGGAGCATTCCGGTCAAATATCCCAATAATTGGGTAGTTTTCCCCCGTAAGCCCTCTCCGTTTTCTTTCTTTTAACCAAAAAAGTCTATTTCTTTGACAGAATGGGGAATTTGCCACGTATAAGTGTGGAGTTGCGCCCAACTGGAAGGCCGTTGACCGACTCAAAATGTAAGCTGGGTCCGGTGTCTTTTTTGGCAAGGTGTGCAACTGAGATTTTAAAATGCAGTATAATAAACTATGAAATTAATGACTAAATTGAATTGTACCCGCCTTGGTCTGGCCCTGACCATTACCGGGCTAGGGGTGGGTGCGGCCGTAGCCTCGGTGCCGGTCTTTGAAACCCTCCCTTTAACAGTTATCTCAGGTGGGCAGGGGTCGGCTTGTCCCGGTCGCTTTTACTCCTACACCAGCATGACCAACAGCGCCGGTAGTATTTGGATCACCCCTCCGGCAGGCACCACCAATGGCATTCTGACGGATATCTCGGGTTATCCTGCGCCCTATGCCTCCGTGGCCACCGTCATGCGCCGGAGTGATATGATGACTTGGTGCGCCGGGAACTATGTGGACTTTCCGGTGACCAGTGGGGAGAAATTTCAACTAAAGGTGTTTGTCATTGCCGGCCAGCCGACCAATGGGCTGCCAGCGACGTTGCAGATCCAGTGGCAATAAGCTTTCTTTAGAAGCTGATGAGCAGCCGCGCCAGGAAGGTGCGGCTGCTCGCCATTTCATTGTACAGGTTCAAAGGTTCCAGTCGGTAATTTTGATCCGTCAGGTTGAGCACGCCCACGGAAAATTCCATTTTGCGATGGCAGAACCGGTAACCAGCGTAAGCGTTTAATTGCCAGAAATCATCTCCTGGCTCGGCGAGGGCAAAGCCAGCATTGCTTTGGTGATACCAAGCGCTTTCCAGAATGGTAAACACCCCGGAGGGATGATTCCAATTGGCGTTTAGTTTGACCGTTTGCAGGACGCTATCCAGGCTCTGATGCTGCCGAAAGGGGGCATTGTCATAGCCCGGCGGGATCTGCGGGTAGCTGGCATTCAGTCTGGCTTGGGAGATGCTGTATTTGGCACCCAGCACCCATTGGTCACCCACTAATTGATCCACCCGCACGGCGGCCGTGCGTTCATGATAATCCAGTGTTTGCTGGAATCCCAATGGGTAAGTGGCGTAGTCCAAGGGCGAGTCATACAAGAAAACAAACGCCCCTTGCACGTCGGAAAGTTTGGAATACAAATCTTCCGCAGACAATATAAGGTAGGTTCCGGTGGGGAACTTTTCCTCCCAGGAAGCGTTAATCGCATCAATGCGGGATCCGCTGGTATCCCCGGCCACCGAGGCGGGGATCAAGCCCTGAAACACCT
>CAIZWI010000316.1 GCA_903936645.1 uncultured Verrucomicrobia subdivision 3 bacterium | reverse complement strand
GGCCCCGGGGCAGCCCGCCACCGGTGATTTCATCCAGTCCCTGAATGCCAGTGGGGCACTTGGGCAGGAGAGCAGACCGGGGAGCGGGGGGGAGGTTGGGGCGTTTTTTGGTCAAAGTCATGGCAAAACTGGTTGGGCGGATTTTTTAGGGGTCTTTTTCGGGGCCGGGGGGGCCGGAAGCTCCACGCGGATGGTGGTGCCCTGGCCGGGGGCGGAAGTCACCGCGAAGGTGCCGCCCATCATTTCGACTCGTTCCCGCATACCGAGGAGTCCCAGCCGCTTGCCACCGTTGGCGGGCAGGGTGGATTCCACCCGGAAAGATTTGCCGTCGTCCTTGATTTCCATGGTCACCCCCGACCGGCGTTTGAGGAGCTTGACTTCCACCTGGGTGGCGCGGGCGTGACGGCCCACATTCGTGAGCGCTTCCTGGGCAACGCGAAAGAGGACGGTGCGTTGCGCGGTGGCCAGTTGTTCCAAACCGGCGAAGACTTTTAAATGGGCATGCACCCCGGTGCGGGCGGTGAAGCTTTTAAGATAGGCATGCAGGGCGGGAATCAAGCCCAGATCATCCAACACCGCCGGGCGTAATTCCCGGGCGAAACGGTGCACGATGGCCACTGATTTCTCGACGAGGCGCTGGGTTTGGGCGAGGTTTTTTTCAAAGCCGCGCGTGCTGCGACCGGCTTGCAATTTAATGGTGGCGAGGCGGAGGTTGATGCCGGTCAGGGTCTGGGCGATGACGTCATGCAATTCGCGGCTGATCTCCTTGCGCTCGTCCTCCTGGGCCTGGATGACCTGGCGGGAAAAATGCCGCAACTGGGCCTGCATCAAATTCGACTGGGCCAGCACCTGGCGCTGGTGCTGCTCGCTCTGGCGGAGGGACGCCTCCACGGCGCGGCGCTGGGCAATTTCCATTTCCAACTTTTGGTGGGAAGCGGCCAGCACCGCGACCTGGTGCAGCGCCGCCTCGGCCCGTTTGCGTTCGGTGATGTCGTAGAAACAATTAATCGCCCCGATGATTTCGCCAGTTTCCGATTTGAGCGGGTGGATGTTTGCCATGACCGCGAGTTTAGCACCGCCGGGCTGTTGAAGCACCACCTCGGCGTCCAGCACGGAGGGGATTTTGCCGAGCAACACGTCGGCCATGGGACACAGTTCCTTGGGCAGCACGCTGCCATCCGGGCGCAACATTTTAAACGCCCCGCAGAAGCGCTCGCTGGGATCCCCGGGCACAGGGGTGCGGCCCCACAATTCGGCCGCCTGGCGGTTGAAATTTTGCACCACGCCGGCGGCATCGCAGCTATAAACGCCGATGGGCACAAGGTCGAACAAGGTGCGGAAGCGCTTCTCGCTTTCCCGCAGGGCGGATTCCACCGCCAGGCGTTCAGAGATATCCACCAAAGCCAGCCGGCACCATTGCCGCCCGGAGAGCACGCTGACGGCGGAGGTGGCGCGCAGGCTGACCGCCAGGGTGGTGCCATCTGCCCGGACCAGCAGGGTCTCACAGGTTTGATTGGTGAGCCCACTGAGAACCTGGTTCAGGAAGGCCGTCACTCCCGGCCGGCTGGCCGGGGTTAAAAACACGGGCAGGCGCTGGTTTAACAACCGGGAACGGTCCACGCCCAGCATGGCGGCGCTGGTCAGGTTCGCCTCAATGATGACACCATGTTCATTCAACGAGAAGTAGCCCACGGGGGCGAAATCATAAAGGTCGGTGACTTTTTCCAACAAAGTCTCCATCCGT
>CAIZWI010000315.1 GCA_903936645.1 uncultured Verrucomicrobia subdivision 3 bacterium | reverse complement strand
CGGCCGGTTCCCGCCTTCAGGCTGGCCACCTACCCCGTTCCACCTCGGCCCCCCGCCCCCTGCGGTTTTTCCCGGATAACCATTCGCCGCCGGCCGGCAGCAAACTGGATGGACAATCTTGCCGGTCTGAAACATCATCGCCGCATGGTGCAATTGCTCAAGCGCCCGCAGCGATCGAATCTCTGGTAAGCCATGCGTCCCGCTCTCTCATGCCCGCGTCCATTCTGGCTCCTCATCGCCAGCGCGCTTGGCTTACTGGTACTGGGATTTGTGTGTTGGCTGATAGGCAATCCGGACTTTAAGCATCCGTCGGCTTACAAGGAATGGTGTGCCCGTGCCGGTCTCGTTTTCATACTGGCGGCCGATCTTGGCGGGCTGGCTGCCCTGGCTAAATGTGCGCGTGACTGGACACCGCCCGCCCGGTTTTGGGCCTCCGTTCTGGTTGCCGTGTTGCTTTCCCTTTTGGGCCTCGTTATTCTGTTTCTTGAGTATGGAGTCCTTAATTTCGGCGACAGTGATTTGCCTCCCTACCAGCCCGACACTCCGTTCGAGCGGGCGTTTGATTTCTTGTTTTGGGTGGTTACGATTGGGGCGATGGTGTTTTGGTCGGGTGCTGTTCTTTATGCCGTCCTGTTATTATCCAAATATTTTAAGCGACGCCTTGCCTGACCCGGGGGCTGGGTCCCATCCCTGTCCGGTCCACCCACGTGTCCATTTTTCGAAGCAAGCCCACCTGATCATTAAATGAGCAAATCAAAAATTCCGTTTATATCGTTTATTGCCACATTATGCCTGCTTGGCCTGGCCACCTATTGGCCGCACTTCACGCCCAGTCTGGCGGTCAACCCCGAACCTCATCCCGCAAATCCATCGATCCCAGCTACCAACTCCCTTCCTGACCCAACGGCCATTGCCCTGTCGGCCGCGCCCTCCGGCGTGGATGCCAAAGTTATTATGCGGGTCGTGGTAAGTCTCTCCGTTCTGGGCGCTGCCCTCTTTGTCATTTTGTGGAAAAATTACGATGCCAATGATAAAAAATGGGCCTATGGTTCGGTGGGTGCCATTGTCGGCTATTGGCTCGGCGGAAGTTGACCAGATGCCATCCCAACAGCCATCCGAACCAACCGGCCGTAATCCGACCGCCAGTGAGTGGCTGGCCGCGGAGCGCGTTTTGAGCCTCACCCCCTTTCAACAGCGGAATCATCCTTCGGCCGTCCGCGCCGACCACCGCAAACTGGCACACATCAATACCTACGGCCGCCTTCCCGAATTTTATCTCGACCAGCCATTCACCTGCCGCCACTGCGGCCAGCGCGAGATTTGGCGGGCCAAAGACCAGCAATGGTATTATGAAGAGGCCAAAGGCCACATTGACGCGCGAGCAGTTGCGTGCCACGCTTGTCGCAAGGCCAAAAAGCCGCCCGCATGACTCATGACCCGGTTGCCGCCGGACCACTCGCCGGAGCAAATCGCCATCCCGTCCACCATGGCGATTCTGCGGTGTCTCCGCGCTGTTGTTAATCCACCTGGGCACCCTGGAGCTGGCCGATGCTAAATTCACTCCTGGAGCTGGTTTTGCGATCCCTCGTTGAGTGCCTGCTGAGCCTCCTCTGGTGGTTTCTCCTCTTTCCGGTCGTGTGGCTGGTCTCGTTGCCCTTCATTTTGATAATGGCCCTGTTTCGCCGCCCGCCTTACGGCCTCGCCGTCACCAGGATGCTCACCACCGTTCATTGCGCCTGGCGCGACTGGGGGCTTTTCCTCACCCCTTGAGGCTTGGCTGGTTAACCCGGCGTTCAGTGTGCGTTTTGGTTTTTAAAGCCAGGCTCGGCCTTCCCCTTGCCCGTGCCAGTTTGACAACTCAACAAATGATGCTATGTTGTGCGATTCGCCCGGCCCCCCGTGGCTGTGGCGCTCAGGGCGGCTGCCCTGGGCTGGCTCTCTGACATTTTGCACCTTTAGCTCTGCCAAGGCGCATGGTTTGGCGCTTGGTCGCCGCCCATCAGCCAGTTCCAGCCGGCGGGACCCAAGCTCAGGTCAAAGCGAATCAAACCTAATCAACCCTAGAAATGGGCGCGGATCGCATGGCCCGGTTCGCTCCCCCCGCCTTGCCAGCCACTGGCCTTGTGGCACTTCGCCTGCCCGGAAACCTGGCAAACCTGGCAACGCGGTTGGATGCGTGCCCTGCGTCAGGTCCGTGGGTCACCCTCCCCGAAAATGGATCCAACGAGCCCGCTGTTCACTCCGCCGTCGCCCGGAGTCGTCGATACTGGTGGGTCCAGGGATCAATGCGGCAGACGGAGGCGTAGTCGCAGTAATCGCAGGGAGTGGTGGTGCCTTTGCGATACGGGTCCACCGCCGCCGCCCCGCCGTAGATCCGGCGGCCCATGGCGATGAGCTGGGTTTCCACGCCCTCGAGCAAACCCAATAACTCCGCACCGGACAGGGCCTCCGGGGAACCCTGGCGCAGGCTGCCGTCCTTGTTGCGCCGGTAGTTAAACTGGTCGGCCGCGCCCAGCCGGTCAAGCTGGGGCAGGCGGGCGGCGTCGAATTTCCCATTATGCCGGTAGGCCAGTTGCCGGTCCTGGGCCGCGCCTTCCAGCACTTCCGACCGGCTGCCCCCGGAATCAAAGGCGCCGCGCAGGTTGACATAAAAAACGCCGGCGGGTTCGATCCGGCGCAAACCGGGCCACAAATCGGGCTGGGGCCAGTGGCGCAGGACGTTCAGGTAGGCCAGCAATTGGAGTTGCACTCCATTGGCCACCAGCAGCGGGTCGAGTTTTTTGCCGCCGGATTTGTAATCGATGATCACGGCGAGGGCGGTTTCACCCCCGGGTTCGCGCCAGATATCCACGCGATCAATCCGGCCGTGGAGCGAGAGTTTCAGGCCGGGCAGGTCGGGTCCGAGCGGGAGGTCCCACGCGGGCAGGCGGGACCCGGGTTTGCTGTCGAAGGCCACCTCGGCCAGGGTGGGATCAAACTCGTTTTGCCGGCGGAGCCACGTGACGACGACCTCCACGAAATCCTGCAACGCCCCGGTCATGGCCCGGGCGGCAAACCGCGTTTTGGCGGATTCGCGAAAGAGGCCGTCGCGATACTCCGGCATGAGTTCCTGGGCGATGGCCGCGATCTGTTCGCGCGCCGCCAAAGGCGTGAGCTCGCGCCAGCGCTGGTGCGCCGCCTCCAGCCGTTCATGGAAGATTTTGAGAATGTCGTGCTGGAAATTGCCGCGTTCCCGGGCATCCAGCTCAAAAAGTTTGCGTTCGTTCGCCTGGAGGCCGGACCGCACAAAATAGCGGAAGGGGCACGCGGCAAATTCCTCCAGCCGGCTCACGGAGGAGCGCAGGGTGGGCCCGTACAAACGCCGCGCCAGGGCCGGGGCCAGCGCTTCGGTGGGCTCGGGCTCGCGCAAAGCCTTCAGGCGGCGGACCCAATCGCCCAACTCCGGCAGGGCGAGCAGGTCGGACCAGCCGGTTCCCCCGGCGGTGGGTGCGGGGTCGCCTGCCCCGGCCCCAAGCAGCGCCGGAGCCAGTTCCCCGGCGGTTTCGGCCTGGGACCAGCTGGCTTCCGGCGTGAAAAGTTCCGCGACGAGCCCGGGAAACTGGCGTTGCACCTGCCCGATAAAGGGCGAGGGATTGAGCGCCTGGCCGGTAACCTCATGACCGGAGTAGAGCAGCAGTAATTGTTCGCTGGAGCGGGTGCACGCGATATAACCGTAAAACCGTTCCCGGGCCAGGCGTTCGCGGAGGTCCGGCCCCAGCAGGCAGGAGCGCTCGCTTAATTCCGCCCGGTCCGTCTCGGTCAGGATGGTCGGCGGCGCGGGGGTGGCTGGGAAAACGCCCTCATTCAGGCCCAGGACCACCGTGAGCTTGAGCTCGGGGTTGCGCGCCCGATCAATGGCTCCGACGAGCACCTGGTCCAGCGCCGGGGGGATCACCCCGATGGTAAGGCCGGCGAGGCCGGCATCCAGAATCGGGAGCCAGTCGCGCAAGGCCACCGCCTCGCCGGCGAAAGCCAGGGCCAAATTGTCCAGCCAGGCATTCATCTGCTCCAGCACGGTGCGGTGCATCGCCGCTTCGCCAACGGCCGCGTTGCTCCAATGTTCCAGTGTGTCCTGCACTTGCAAGGTGCGCCAGAGCTGGCGCACGGCGGCGGCCAGTTGTGTGCCCGTGGGTCGGGACTGGTGGACGGTGAGCTGTCGGGCCAGGCGGGCGAAGGGCGGCCAGAGGACCTGGCGCAGGGATTCGGCCCACTCGGCCAGGGCCGGTTGCTCGCTGATCTGGATGGGTTCCCGCCATTTCTTTCCGCGCCAGCCGCGGGCCAGGGATTCATTTTCCAGGCGGTCGATCTGGGCTTCCGCCACCGGGGAAAAGCCCGCCTTCAAGGCGCTGAACCAGTCCTCGTGCGGCCAGTCAAAGGCCACCGTGCGCAGGGCACTGCGCGTCAATTCCGCCAGCGGGTGGTGGGCAATGGATTCGCGCTGGTCCAGGAAAAAGGGGATGGCATGCCGGCGAAAACTGCGGGCCAGGGCTTTATGGTAGCCCGCCAACTGGCGGACGATCACGGCGCAGTCCCGATAGCGGCCGCCGGCGCGCACGTGCTGAAGAATGGTCCGGGCGGCGAGCGTGGCTTCGGCCTCGGCATCCGGGCACAGGACCAGTCGGATGCCCGCCGGCGGCTCCGGCTGCACCGGGGCCGTGGGCGGGAAATTCCGCGCCCAGGCGGCTTCCAGTTGGCGCAGGGCCGGGCGGGCCGCGAAACGGGTGTGGCCGGCGTCCCGGTCCAGCACTTCGATGGTGACCTCCGTATCCGGCAGCCGGGTGGCCCGTTCCCGGCATTGCTGGTAGAGCCGGCCCACGGCGGACCAGATGGAGAGCCAGGAGCCGCCACTGCCGGCCGCCTCCGCGCCCGGGGCATCCAGGCAGAACGCCAGCGTGGCCTGCCGGCAATAAGGCAGGACGCCGAGCAGCAAATCCAGTTCCTGCGGCGTCATTTCCGCAAAGCCATCCAGCCACAACTGGCCGATGGCGAGCTCCAGGGGGGGGGTCGCCCGTGGGTTCAGGCGGGCGGCGGCGAGATCGAGCAAATGGCTGCCATCTTGCAGGTCATGCGCCTGTAACCAGTCCCGGTAGGCGGCGAGCAGCACGGCGAGATCAAGCAGCTTGGCTTTCAGTTCGCCAGGCACATCGGCGCGCCCGGACCAGTCGCGCAGGGTGACGGGGCCGACCTGATGCTGCTGAAATTCCGCCAGCAACTCGCTGAGCTGGCGGGCAAACCCCGCCCGGCGGGCGCTGCGACGGAATAATTGCAGTTCCTCCGCATGCCGCATCAGCAGGGCGCGCAGCACCATGACCCGGCCTTCTTCGCTCAAGGACTGCGGAGGCACCACGGCAGCCTGCTCCAATACAAAGCGGGCGAGGCGTTCAAACGAGAGAATCTGCAGGCGGGCAAACCCGCTGGGCGGCCCGGCGGCGAGCAACTGGCGCTCCAGTTGGAAGGTGGCCTGCTTGGGCGCGAGCAGGATGAGCGGGTCGCCCGCCGGTTGGTCCGCCAGGGCCGCGCGCACCTCCGCCAGACAGCGCCAGGTCTTGCCGCTGCCGGCGGGACCCAAAAGGAAACGCACCTGCACGGGACGGTTTTCGCGGAAAGCAGCCGCAATGGAAAGCAATTTATGCACAGCATTGCGCATTTATTTTTTATTTCCTTTCCCGGCCAGCCACCTATAATGCCCGTTAGTTGGGACACTGGTAAGGATTTGCAGACAATTTAAATTTAGAACATTATGCCATTAACACATACAAAGGACCTGTTCGCCAAAGCGTTGAAGGGTAAATATGCGCTCGGCGCATTCAACGTAAACAACATGGAACTCATTCAGGCCATCGTGGAAGCCTGTGAGGAGGAGAAGGCGCCGCTGATGCTGCAAATCTCCAAGGGCGCGCGCCAATATGCCAACCCCATCTATCTCAAGAAATTGATCGAGGCCGCCGTCAGCCTCTCCACCGTGCCGATCGCCGTTCACCTGGACCACGGTGACACCTTCGAACTGTGCAAGGAATGCATCGATGAAGGCTTCACCAGCGTCATGATTGACGCCAGCCACGAACCGTTCGAAAAGAACATCGAGATCACGAAAAAAGTCGTGGAATACGCCCACAAATACAATTGCTCCGTGGAATCCGAACTCGGCCACTTGGTCGGCGCCCAGTTTGACGACGGCGAAGAAGGCGGCTCCCACTCCATGAGCGGCCACTACACCAACCCCGAGGAAGCCGTGGAATTCGTGAAGCAATCCGGCTGCGATTCCCTGGCGATTGCCATTGGCAATTCCCACGGTGCCTACAAGTTCAAGGGCGAACAGCACCTGGATTTGGAACGCTTGAAAGCCATCAAAAAAGCGTTGCTCGAAGCCAACCTGGGCGATTATCCCCTCGTATTGCACGGTGCCTCCAGTGTGCCGGCCTACCTGGTCACGGAAATCAACCAGTACGGCGGCAAGATGCCCGATGCCCAGGGCGTGCCCGAAGCCGACATCGAAGTGGCCCGCCGCGTGGGTTGCACCAAGGTGAACATCGACACCGACCTGCGCATGGCCATGACCGCCGCCATCCGTAAAGTGTTCTCGGAAAAGCCCGGCGAATTTGACCCGCGCAAGTACCTCGGACCGGCCCGCCAGGGCGTCAAGGACCTCGTGCGCCATAAAGTCAAAAACGTGCTCTGCTGCGCCGGTCACGCGTTCGACTAAGCCGCGATTATCAGCTTCATCAGCCCCGGACGATGTTCGTCCGGGGCTTTTTTTATGGTCCGGTCAAAGTGGGTTATTTTGGCACAGTTGGCACACTATTGTTGGCGCATTTGTTGCGGGTTTGGCACAGTTATGGCGCATTTTAGCCGGGCCAGGCATCGCAAAATGCCCCTTTTTAGGGTTTTCCCACCCAAATCAAGGTTGGCACGCCACAAGCTATAAGGGATTTGTCGCGCATGACATGAATAACGATTAGTCCAATATAACTGATAACCAATAACCTAATATAAAACCTATGAACCTGATTAAATTGCAACGTTCCCCCTTGAAT
>CAIZWI010000314.1 GCA_903936645.1 uncultured Verrucomicrobia subdivision 3 bacterium | reverse complement strand
GCTACGGCGGACGGGTCGGCGGTTAGATGCCATGATGGGTTGAACGCGACACCATTCAGTGCCACGTTACGAACGTAGTTCAAACCATTGATCATCACATCTATGAAAGAATACATTCTTAAATCCATCAGGACACCCGCAACCGTAGCCCCGACTCCAGCCGCTGACAAGCCCGCAATGGCAAGGAACCTGCCGCCGCGGTAGCTATGGCGGACGGAGAGGGGGAATCATCGGCCGAGACACCAGATTAGGCGGGGGCAAGTTGTTTGGAGAAGGGTGGGGTTCAATGAGGGACGAACTTGTATTTCTGGGGTTTAGATATTGATAAAGGAGGATCAATTTTGAAGTGAGTCAGGCGTCGCTCCGCGACGCAGGGGATTCTCTGGCGACGGGTTCCGTGGGCTGAAGCCACACGGCTACCATCGGGAGGTCGCTCCGCGACGAGGGAATTTGAGTTGGTAGGCGGCAGGTAATCGGGGGCGGAGGATTGGGCGGGAAATGATCAGTCCCGGTGGGAGACGGGACGTCCGCCCTCACCCCGGCCCTCTCCCCCGGGATCCGCCGCCGCAGTAGCTATGGCGGACGGGGAAGGGGAATTTTCCGCCGACCTGCACTATTTTAATGATTCTAGCCATAAGGCATGGGGAAACCAGTCTCCATGAGAAAACAATGCGGGGGAATTCCTAGTGGCATCGGCCGGGGACGGCCGCGCTACCGGGGAACTGTTCCGGATGACTCAGCGAAATCACTTGTGGGAAATCGCTCGCTTGTTACCACCCCATGCGCGAAGGTGTGACTGTCCGATGAGCGACCCAATTTCCCCAGCCAACCAACCGCTGACCGCCGCCGAGCTGGCGGCTTTCGCTGCATTAACAGCGGAAGATCTCCAGGTTATCGATAACGCCATCCTGGCGCATTGCTCGCGTCGCTGGTGCCAGATCGCGGAGGTGGTCCGCCGCGCGGCGGATGCCCTGCGTCCCCGCCACCCGGAATTGTCCCCGGCCAGTTGCGCGGAACGCCTGATCTGGCTGGTGGAGGAGGGAATCCTGGATTCCCAGGGCAACCTCGATGACCTGCGCTTTAGTGAAGTGCGCAGACCATTGCCCCCGGCCAAAGGGTGATGGTGGAAAGCCGTTTGCGGCCGGGCAGAAGAAAGTCCATGGATGAATCGCCCAAACGCAATCGGGCGCATCCTGACACTGCTCCCGCCGACCTGGCGGGCGGAGCGCCGGCTGGCAGCCGGCTTTGGATGTGCGTATCAGTAACACGCTGGGGAATGCTGGACTTGGCGCGACGAAGGGGAGGTTTAAGCTGGGCGCAGACTGGCGCTCCGGCCGCGCCGGGCGGCATTGGCGGGGGGGCCAAGATGCGTCCAACGCAACCAGACCGGGATTCTTGCCCTATTCAAATGGAATGGTACTAATAAATGGTATGAAAACCGTCATGGTGCCCATTGATCTAGCGGGACGGATTGTCCTGCCCAAGTCCGTTCGCCAGGAACTGGCCATCCAGGCGGGGGATCATTTTCAGCTCACCGTGCAGGGGGAGACGGTCACCCTGACCCCCAGTCGGCCCCGCGGTGGCTTTGTGCGCCAGGGAAAAGCCCTGGTGTTTGTGACCGGGGGGAAGGCCACCTTAAGCGCGGAAACCGTGCAGGAAATCCGGGAAGCCGGCCGGGCGGGGCGCGATTCCCTGAATCTTGCCGGACTGCGGTGAGTCGCTGCCGGGCAGGAAAGTTTTTCTGGATACCAATGTGCTGCTGGCGGCCATGCGGCAAAATCACCGGCCCATGCCTGGGGCCTGGCCGTGCTGGAACGGGTGCTGAATGGCACGGATGAGGGCTTTGTTTCCGCCCATGGCCTCGCCGCGCCTCTGTGCCGCCGTGGTTTGCTTCGCCTCGCCCCCACTTCTGTTTGACGACCCGATTGTTCCGACCCATACTCCGGCACGATGGCGAAACTAAGCATGCTGGCGGAGCTACCGAAACACACGCGTGAGGCGGTGGCCTTCTATTGGCGCACGCGTTCCAGCCAGGTCGAGAAGCAGCGGAAGGCGGGCGGGGCAGACCAAGGGTTGCGCAGTGCCGTGACGGGCGGAGCCCACATGGATGGTTTCATCTCCCTTTTAACCAAACTGGTGATCGAGGCCGGCATTGATAGCTCCCACATTTACCATCGCGAAGCTCTCGAATTGCCCGGCTATTTTCGCCCCACCAAACGCTGGGATTTTCTCGTCGTCGTCAACGGACAATTGATTGCGGCCCTGGAAACCAAATCGCAGGTCGGGCCTTCCTTCGGAAACAATTTTAACAACCGTACCGAAGAGGCCATGGGCAGCGCGCTGGATTTGTGGACAGCCTACCGCGAACAAGCCTTTGGTTCGGCCATCCGGCCATGGATCGGCTACCTGTTCTTGCTGGAAGACTGTGCATCCTCGACCAAGCCCGTGGGCGTGAAAGAGCCTCATTTCAAGGCTTTCCCCGAATTCCTTAAATCCTCCTACGCCAAACGCTACGAACTGTTTTGCCGCCGCCTGGTCTTGGAAAAGCATTACGACAACTCGGCCTTTCTCATGTCCAGCGCGGACACTGGTTTGCAAGGGGTGTTTTCCGAACCAGCCTCCGACCTGTCATTTCAAACCTTTGCAAACTCGCTGGTTGCCCGGGTCGCCACCTTTTCGGGCCGCATCAAACAACTATGAAGCACGCCGTTTTGGACCAGGAGGCTATTGATGCCATCGCGACCGCGCACCGGCTGGTGCAGGGCGACGCACGCGATTTGTCCTTTATCCCGGATGGCTCGATTCATTTGGTGGTTACCTCGCCCCCTTATTGGACCCTCAAGGATTATAACGATGCGGAAGGGCAGATGGGGCACATCCAGGATTACGATGAATTCCTGACCGAACTGAACCGGGTCTGGGCGGAAGCTTATCGCGTTCTGGTTCCTGGCGGGCGGCTGGTCTGCGTAGTGGGGGATGTCTGCCTCTCGCGCAAGGAAAACAATGGCCGCCATACCGTGGTGCCCTTGCATGCCGATATTTGTGTGCAATGCCGCAAGCTGGGTTTTGACAACCTTAACCCCATTATCTGGCACAAAATCTCCAATGCCAGTTACGAAGTCAGCAACGGCTCGAAATTTCTCGGCAAACCTTACGAGCCCAACGCCATCATCAAGAACGACATCGAGTTTATCCTCATGCAGCGCAAGCCGGGCGGCTACCGCAAGCCCACCGAAGAACAGCGCCGGTTGAGCATGATCCCCAAGGACAAGTTCGACAAATGGTTCCAGCAATTCTGGACCATCACCGGTGCCTCCACCCGGGAACATCCCGCTCCGTATCCCCTGGAACTGGCCTCGCGCCTCGTGCAAATGTTCTCGTTCACCAGCGACACCGTGCTGGACCCCTTCTGCGGCACCGGCACCACGATGCTCGCCGCGTTGAAACACGGTCGCAACAGCATTGGCGTGGAACTGGACACCGCCTACTGCCACTTGGCCGCCGCGCGCCTCCAGCATGAGAATACGTCCCTGTTTGGCGGTCAGCGGTTGCACATTGAAATGAAGGCCAAATCACCGGTTGAACGGGTAGCGATTTTAAATGACTCCATTCCAAAGGTGAATGGGGCGCGGCAGGCTAATAATCGAAGTTCATTGGTCAAACATAAAGCGGCTAAAATAATAAAGTATTAGGAAATTATGAGCGAGATCCTACTTGATCATGATCAAGTTAAACACCGCCGCAAGGGCATTAAACAATAACTTCCTCATTTCGCCGGCGGGAGTTTATTCGTACCGCAGGGCCTCGATGGGATTGAGCGCGGCGGCTTTGCGGGCGGGGTAATAACCAAAGAACACGCCAATGGCAAAGCTCACGCCAAAGGCGAGGGCGATGGAATCCAGGGTCACAATGGGCTGGAAATTGGAGAC
The DNA here is from genome assembly GCA_903936645.1 of uncultured Verrucomicrobia subdivision 3 bacterium. Taxonomy (GTDB): domain Bacteria; phylum Verrucomicrobiota; class Verrucomicrobiia; order Limisphaerales; family UBA11358; genus UBA11358. The sequence continues at coordinate 9,272 of CAIZWI010000314.1, read as the reverse complement.
GGCCCCGACGAGCCGGGCGGCGATGATGCCAAGCAGGACACCGGCGAGGCCGCCGAGCAGGCTCAAGGTGATGGCCTCGATGAGAAACTGCAGGCGGATGGCGGCGGGTTGCGCGCCCACGGCGATACGAATGCCAATTTCCCGGGTGCGCTCGGTGACGCTCACCAGCATGATGTTCATGATGCCGATGCCGCCGACCACGAGGGACAAGCTGGAAATGGCGCCGAGCAGCAATTTCACAATGCCGGTGACCGAGCTGACGGTTTCGGCAATGTCTTTTTGGTTGAAAATATTGAAGTCATCGCTGTCGCCCGCGGTGAGGCGATGGCGCTGGCGCAACAAGCCGGTGATTTGGTCCTGGGCGATGGTCATCCGCCCGGCGTCGCGAATTTGCAGGTTCACCGAACGCAAATAGCGGTCGCCGGTGAGGCGTTTCATGGCGGTGGTGTAGGGGATGATGAGGCGGTCGTCCTGATTCTGCCCGCCCATGCCCGCGCCCTTGCTTTCCAGCAGGCCGATGATGACGAAGGGTATGTTTTTGATGCGCACGCCCTGGCCGACGGGGTTCAGCGGGCCAAACAATTCGAGTGCCGTTTTGGAACCGATCACCGCCACCTTCGCGGCACTGCGGACCTCGCGCTCGGTGAACATGGAGCCCCGGGTCAATTTCCAATCGCGGATCTGCAAATACTCGGGCGATTCGCCGGCGATGGTGGTGGACCAGTTGCGACTGTTGGCGATGGCCTGGGCGGAGGTGGAAATCTCCGGGCTGACGGCGACGACATCCGTGACTTCGCGCTGGATGGCTTTGACGTCGGCGAGCGTGATGGTGCTGGCGCTGCCCTGGCCGGCGCTGACCCCTCCGGAACGTTTGCTGCCCGCAAACACGGTCAGCAAATTTTCCCCCAGCGCGGATACCTGGGCGGTGATGCTGGCTTGGGCCCCGTTGCCCACGGCGACCATGGCGACCACGGCCGCCACGCCGATGATGATGCCGAGCGCGGTCAAGCAGGAGCGCAACCGGTTGCGCCGCAGCGCCCGCAGGGCGATAAATCCGGTCTGCCAGGATTGCAGCAAAAAGACGTGGAGGGTGGTGAGCATGGTTAGGAGCGCGTGGCCGCTGGGGCGAGGTCGTTGAGCCGCCTGATTTCCGCGAGCGCCGAGCGGGGTTGATCGTTGATGGTGTCGCTGAGCACAGCGCCGTCACGCAGCACAATGACCCGCTGGCAGTAGGCCGCGATATCCAGTTCGTGGGTGACCATGACGATGGTGATGCCGGAGGCATTGAGTTCCTGAAAGAGCGCCATGATTTCGATGCTGGTGCGCGAATCCAAATTGCCGGTGGGTTCATCCGCCAGCAACAGCTCCGGCCGGTTTACGAGGGCGCGGGCAATGGCCACGCGTTGTTGCTGCCCGCCGGAAAGCTGGCTGGGATGGTGGTCCTGCCGCTGGGCCAGTCCGACCTTGGCCAGGGCGGCGATGGCGCGTTGACGGCGTTCCGGCCGGGAAATCACCGGCACCGCGTAGAGCATGGGCAGCTCGACATTTTCCAAGGCGCTGGTGCGGGCCAGCAGGTTGAAACTCTGAAACACGAAACCGATTTTGCGGTTGCGCAACACCGCGAGCTGCTGGCGGTTGCGGCCGGCCATGCCGGCGCCGTCGAGCAGGTAATCCCCGCCCGTCGGCTGGTCCAGACAGCCCAGGGTGTTCATCAAGGTGGATTTGCCCGAACCGCTGGTGCCCATGAAGGCCACGAATTCGCCCCGCGCGATATCGAGGGTCACCCCGCGCACCGCGTGGACCGTGACGTCACCCGTCTGGTACGTTTTGGCAAGTTGCCGCAGTTGAATCAAGGGGGTGGAACTCATGGCGTGTTTTGCGGCGGGGGCGGCGAGAGGAAACCGCTGCCCGAGGCTTTCAAGGTCAAGGTGGAGGTTACGACAGGCAGGGTTTCCGCCAGGCCGTTGAGGACCTCCGTGTTGATGCCATCGGTGATGCCGCCTTGCAACAGCACCGGCTTGAGGGTGGCGGGATTCGCCCCCGGTGTATAAGCCAGGCGCTGGGTGCGGCCGAAATTTTTGGGCGGCGCGGCTTCGTAGACCACGCCTTCCGGCGGGGTGTAACGCAACGCGGTGTTGGGGATGACCAGCACATGCTTTCGTTCCGCAACGAGGATGGCCACATCCGCGGTCATGCCGGGGAAGAGTTTCTGCCCGGGGTTGTCCACCGTGATGATCGTCTCGTAAGTCACGACGTTCTGCGTCGTGGTGGGGGCTTTGCGGACCTGGGTGACGACCCCGTGAAAGGTTTCGTCGGGAAACGCGTCCACGTTGAATTCCACGGCCTGGCCGTTCCGGACCTGGCCGATGTCCGCCTCGGAAACGGCGGCGCTGATATTCATTTGGGAAAGGTCTTGGGCGATGACGAAGAGCACGGGGGTGGTGAATCCGGCGGTCACGGTTTGCCCCAGGTCGACCTTCCGGGCGATGACAAGGCCATCCACGGGGGCGGTGATTTTGCAGTAGCCGAGGTTGGCGCGGGCGCTGGCCAGCGCGGCTTCGTTGATGGTGACAGTCGCCTCGGCCTGCAACAATTCCGCATTGGCCTGGTCCAGATCCAACTGGGAGGCGGCTTTGAGCGGCACCAGGATTTGCTTGCGCGCGAGGTTTTGGCGTTTCAAGGTGACGCTGGCATTGGCGCTGGCGAGTTCCCCCTCGGCCTGCCGCAGCAAGGCCTCGTAAACCGTTGGATCAATCTCGGCGACCAGATCGCCTTTTTTGACCCGGGAATTAAAGTCCACGGCGAGGGTGCAAATTTTGCCGGAGACCTGGCTGCCCACATCCACGCTCACCACCGCGCCCAGGGTGCCGCTGGCGGTCACGTGCTGCACCAGGTCGCCATAGGTGACGGCCACGGTTTCAAATTGCGTTGCGGTGGCCGGGCGATGGCAACCCGGGCCACTGGCGGCCACCAAGTTGGCAAGGGCAAGGCATAAAATATTTCGTTTCATTGGTTTCATGGGTAATGCTTACTGCCACCCGCCGCCGAGGGCCTGGTAGAGGGAAATCTGGCTGGCGAGTTTGTTGAATTGGGTGGCCAGCTGGCTTTGCTGCGCGCTGTAAAGATCCTGCTGCGCGGAGAGCACCTCCAGGTAAGCGGCATCGCCCTGGCGGTACCGCGCGGTGGCCAGGTTGAACCGCACTCGTTGCGCGTTGATCAGCACGGCCTGGGACTCGAGCTCCGCGGCGTAATTATGGGTGGCCACGAGGGCATCGGCCACTTCGCGGAACGCGGTCTGGATGGATTTTTGATAATTGGCGATGTCAATGCGCGCGCTAATGCGGGCGGCATCCAAATTGGCCCGGTTCTGGCCACCGGTGAAGAGCGGCACCGTTATTTGCGGGGCAAAACTCCACACGCCCGAGCTGGCATTCAGGAGTTGATCCAACTGGGAACTTGTCGCGCCCAGGGAAGCCGTCAGTTTGATGGCGGGAAAAAATTGGGCGCGGGCGGCGCCGATGCTGGCATTGGCCGCCTGCAAGGTGTGCTCCGCGGCGAGGATGTCCGGCCGGCGTTGCAGCAAATCTGAAGGCAAACCCACGGGCACCTCGGCGACCAAATCCGCAGCGGCAAACGGCCGGGGTTCCGGCAAATCCGCGGGCAGCGGCTGGACCACGAGCGGTTCCAGGGCATGCTGCGCCTGGGCGACGCGGCGCTGGTATTCCAGGACATTGATTTTGGCGGTCGCCACCTGGGCTTCGGCCGTGCGCACATCTTGTTCGTTGCTGGCGCCCGCCGCAAAGGTCGCTTGATTCAGCGCGTAAGCGGCCTGCACGGAGGCCACGGTTTGCGTGGCGAGTTCCAGTTGCATTTGCGCCTCCCGCAGGGTGAAGTAGGCGGTGGCAATTTCCGCGATCAGCGCGAGTTGCGCGCTGTGTTGCGTTTCCACGGTGGCGAGAAAGGCCGCCAGCGCCTGCTGGTTCAAACTGCGCACGCGCCCGAATAAATCCAGCTCATAGGCGGTGGTGCCCACATTGGCGCTCCACTCGTTGCCCGTGTGGCCATTGGCCGCGGCCCGGGTGAAACTGCCGCCGCCCGCGACGGACGGCAGGGACGCGGACCGGGTGATGCGATACTGCGCCCGGCTCTGTTCGACATTGAGAATGGCGGTGCGCAAATCGAGGTTGTTGGTCAGGGCGATTTCAATGAGTCTCTGCAAACGGGCATCGGGGAAAATGTCCCGCCACGAACGATCGGCGGCCGACGGGGCGGCCTGGGTGGTCAGGGTCCCGGGAAAACGCGCGGCCACTGGGGCCGCCGGCCGTTCGTAGTGGGGAACCAGCGTGCAGCCTGCCAGCGCCAGGGCGCTGCACAGGATGATAATGGTGGACGTGAATTTCATTTTGGTTGTCCCGGGCCAGGCGGGCCGCACATTCAGCATGGGTCATGGGATGAGATTAAGTGGGGCCACGCGGGCCGCAGGCCTGACGATTGGGAACCAGGGTCCGGCCAGGGCCGAGCCGGCGGCGATCAGCATGATGTACCATATACTCATGGCAGTAGCCTCGCACGCCACCGGGCAGCCTTCACGCGGATAGTGACGAGCCGCCGGGATTTGGGATGAACCGGTGCATTCGCGGGATGAAAGGGGACGGGAATTTTACCGGCAACCAGTGGGATGCCGGATAATTTAATTTGCGCTCTATTTTGACCCATCGCCCGACTAGGATTTGCCAGACCACGGGGTTTGGTGGATAATTTTTCCGATGAAGCTGTTTGAAAAGGCCGGTGACAAAACCAGCCCCTTTCCCTCGCGCCGATACTGGCTGCTGGTAGCGGTCGGCTGGTTTGGTCTTTTGTTGTTCATCACCGTCACCGTCTACCTTGCGGGTTTTCGTCCGCTGGCGCTGATAATGGAAATCGTGGCGGGCAAGTTTTTGCCGGTGGCGTTAATGACTCCCGCCGTGTTTTTGATGGCGCAATATTATCCCATTAATCTTTCCGCCGGGCGCACGAATCTGGGGAAGCATTTGGTGGCGGCCGCGGGATTTGGGCTCATCTGCGGGACGCTTTCCTGTGCCACTCTGGTCGCGCTGCAGCCGAACATCGCCGCGGCGTTTAAGCAGCAGCTGGCCCGGGCTTTTCCGGAGGCCGCCCGGGACGGTCATGAATTTGACCAGTCGGCCATGATATTTTTGCCGCTGGAACTGCGCTCCGCCAAGTTTGACGGGCACACGGTACTGGTCAACGCCACCACGAATCTGCCGCCTTATGGGGTGTTGTTGCTCTTTGCCCACGCCTACTTTGCCACCGTCCGCCTGCGCGCGCAGGAGCAACAGGCCGCTGAACTGGCCGCGCATCTTGCGGAGGCCCACCTGGCGGGCCTGCGCACGCAATTGCAGCCGCACTTTCTTTTCAACACCCTGAATTCCATCGCCGCGCTGATTCCGCAAAACGCCCGGCTTGCGAATGAAATGGTTTTAAACCTCGCTGACCTCTTGCGCATGACGTTGCGCGATCCCCAGCGGGGGGAAATTGCCCTCGGCGAGGAGCTCAAACTGCTGGGGCATTACGTGGATATACAAAAATTACGATTTGGCGAACGGCTGGTGTGCCAGCGGGAGGTGCCCGCGGACTGCCTGCCGTTCCTGGTGCCCACGCTGCTGCTCCAGCCGCTGGTGGAAAATGCGATCCGGCACGGCGTGGAACCGTCGGACCAGCCGGAACAAATCACCGTGCGCGCCCGGCTCGCGGGGTCCATGCTGGTTTTGGAGGTGACCAATACCCGTTGCGGGGCGGGCGAGGAAATGGCCCTGGGCACGCCGGGCACCGGTGTGGGCCTGGCCAACACCCGGGACCGGCTGGCGGCATTGTATGGTTCGGCGCATTCCTTTCACGCCGGCCCGCAGGCGGGTGGTGGCTTCCACGTGGAGATCCATATTCCGCAGCGCAGCGTCTGACCGCACCCCGCCATGAACATTAAAACTATTCTCGTGGATGACGAACCGCTGGCGCGGGACCGCCTGCGGGATTTACTGGGGGAACATGGCGATATTGACATCATTGGCGAGGCGGCCTCCGGCGCGGAAGCGAAGCAGTTCATCAGCCACGGGGGGGTGGATTTGCTGCTCCTGGATGTGCAAATGCCCCGCCTGACCGGCCTTAAACTCGCCCAACTCCTCGCCGACGAGCCTTTGCCACTCGTCGTGTTTGTAACCGCGCATGATGGGTTTGCGGTGGAGGCCTTTGACACCCGCGCGGTGGATTATTTGCTCAAGCCCGTCCGGCCGGAACGCCTTGCGCGGGCGCTCGAGCGTGTGCGTGACCAGCTCGCGGCGATGCGCGAAACTCCGGGGGAGAAACCCTTGCCCGCCGCCGGGACGCCGCCCCGGCCGACGCTCTCGCACTTGATGGCCAGGGCGGGTGAGCGGGTTGTGTTCATCAAGGCCGGCCAGATTGACTGGATTGAGTCGGCGGGAAATTATGTCGTGGTCAGCGCCGGGGCGGAGCGCCACATTATCCGGGAAACCCTGGCGACGCTCGAACAGGAGCTGGCGCCCAAGGATTTTGTCCGTTTAAACCGATCGGTCATCGTGAACCTCCGGATGATTGCCGCCTTAAACGCCAAAGGTGCCGGGGAATACTGCGCGACGCTGACCGACGGCAAGCAAGTGAATGTCACCGTCAGTTTGCGCGAACTGGAAGCCCGGCTGCGCTTCGCCTGAGCCGGGGCAGAGTGTTTGCCTGAAACAGGCAGCCAGGTCGGGCGGCTGGCCGGCGCTTACTCGAAATCGAAAATCTGGACTTTTTTGCAGGTGGGTTTGAAGACTTTCTCGACGAATTCGATGTGCTGGGGATGCACCTGGTATTCCTGCTCGGCCTGTTTGCTGGGGAAGATCAGGTTCAAGGCCACCTGGTAACTTTGGTCCACCACGGCCCGGGGGCTGGGGGACATTTGGCCCACATGAAATTGAATCACGCCGGGGATGTTCTTGAGGTATTTGTTCGCCCCGGCCACCAATTCAGCGATGGCGTTGGGCTGGGCGGGGTCGGTCCAAAAAATAACAACGTGCGAAAACATGGTTGCTATTATACCGCGGGGCCCATGGGGTTGGCAATTCCCGATGCGGCCCGGCCAGTGCGGCGATTTTGTGTTTAGCGATGCCGATGGCCAACGGGACCGGAAGCGGATGCCGCCCAAGGGAATGACCGTGAAGCCGCCCTTGGGTAACACCCGCCCCGGTGACGTTGGGGTTATTGCCTGGACTGGAGCAATTTCTCCAGTTTGTCGAGGCGCTCTTGCAAGGCGGTGATTTGCGCATCCTTGGCCTGGTTGGCTGCCTCCAGTTTCTGGTTCAAGCCCTGGATGGCGGCCAGTGCCACGCCACTTTCATCCACCACCGCGATGTGTTTGTCATCGGCGCCGGCCAAACCAAAGGCAGCTTGAAAGTCCTGGGCCATGGGGCCAATGTGCTGCACGCCCTGGTTGTCCCGTTTATAATTCCACCTGGTCACCGGCAGGGTGGCGACCCGGGCAAGCACTTCCTGGGGATTGATATTTGCGAAATGCTCCTTGGCATTGCGGTCGCTGGTCAAGGCCACGCTGTTGGCGTAGACGGTGCCCACCAGATAGGTTGCGGTCTGGCCTTCGCCGATGCGGACGACATTGGTATCGGTGGCCAGCCCGGGATTGCCAATCTCGATGTTGCCGCTGGCGGCGGCATTGTTATTCCGGCCGGCTTGACAGCCGATGGCAATATTGTTGTTGCCGGTGGTGTTGTAGAAAAGCGCATTCACGCCCACGGCGGTGTTGCTGGTGCCGGTCGAATTATAGAACAGTGCGAGCGAGCCGCTGGCGGTGTTATTGCTACCGGTGGTGTTGTCGAAAAGCGCTTGGTAGCCACTGCCGGTATTATTTCCGCCAGTGGTGTTATTGTATAGAGATTGATAGCCATTGGCCGTGAGGTTCACACCATTGGTGTTGTTATAAAGCGCAAAGTAGCCGACGGCGGTGTTGTTGTTGCCGGTAATGTTATTGTACAACGCCCGCGCGCCGGCGGCCAGGTTGTAGCTTCCGGCGGTGTTGTAGTAAAGCGACTGGTAACCATCGGCCGTGTTGTTGTTGCCATTGGTATTGGAGAGCAGTGCCTGATAGCCGTTGGCGGTGTTATTATTACCCGTCAAATTGTCCAACATAGCCTGAAAGCCACTAGCGGTGTTGTTATTGCCGGTCACGTTGCCTAACAGGGCCTGGGCGCCATCGGCCGTGTTGAAATTGCCCGAGGAATTATTATAAAGCGATTCCAAGCCATTGGCCGTATTGTCCGCCCCACTCGTGTTGGAAGTAAGCGCGGCATAGCCATTGGCCACGTTGCCGCCCCCCGCTGTGTTGGCGAACAGCGCCTGGGCCCCATTGGCCACGTTGGCGGCTCCGGTGGTGTTGGAGAACAGGGCCTGATTGCCAACGGCGACATTGGCCTGGCCATCCACGTTATTGCTGAGCGCCCCACTGCCGAGGCCCACGTTTTGCGATCCGGTCATGGTCAGATTGCCGGCATTTTTGCCGGCAAAGAAATTCTGGTTGCCGTAAGCATGCCACAACAAATTGCTGCCGACATAGACAATGCCCGAGGTGGCCGTGGTCGGGGGCAGGGTTAAATTGCCATCGAGGGCAAGGCTGCGGTTTGTGAAACTACCGCTGGCATCGCGCTTGACGAGCGTGCCCGCGAGGTCTGCGCTGGAGGCGTTAAAATTGGTCAAGCCCGAACCATCACCCGAAAAGGCACCGCTCAAGGTCACCCCAGTTTCGGTGTTGGTCACCAGATTGCCGGGCAGTTGGGCCAGGGCCAATGTCCCATTGGTGATTTGGGAAGCGTTCAGCCCCGTGATGCCGCTGCCATTGCCGGAAATGATGCCGGTGGCTTTGAGCGCGCCGACATTAATGCCGCCGAGCGTGTCGCGCAGGACGATTGTGTTGGGCAGGGGATTCGTGTTCGCCCCGGTGTTGAGATTGGTCAGGCCGGAACCATCACCCGAAAAGGCACCACTCAAGGTCACCCCGGTTTCCGTGTTGGTCACCAGGTTGCCGGGCAGTTGGGCCAGGGAGAACGTGCCGTTGGTGATTTGGGAAGCGTTCAGGCCGGTCAGGCCGCTGCCGTTGCCGGAAAATGTGCCGCTCAAAACCACATTGGTGGCAGTGTTGGTGACCACGCTGCTGGGTAACTGCGTGAGGGCGAATGTGCCGTTAGTAATCTGCGAAGCGCTCAGGCCCG
>CAIZWI010000313.1 GCA_903936645.1 uncultured Verrucomicrobia subdivision 3 bacterium | reverse complement strand
GTGCTGCCAGCGAGTAATTCGTAAAGCAGAACGCCCAAGCTGTAAATATCGCTGCGGGTGTCAATGTCCAGCCCGCTCATTTCCGCCTGTTCCGGACTCATGTACGCCGGGGTGCCGATGAAATGATGCAATTGGGTGTAGACCGTGGAATCCGTCAACCTGCCCTCAACCGCCTTGGCAATGCCAAAGTCAATTACCTTGGGCACGGGCACCCCATCGTGCAAAGTCACCAAAATGTTGGACGGCTTGATGTCGCGATGAATGATGCCTTTTTGATGGGCATGCTGGATGGCCTGACAGACTTTGATGAACAAGTCCAGCCGGTCACGGGTACTCAGGTTATTCTGATCGCAATAATCAGTGATCCGGATGCCGCGGACCAGTTCCATGACGAAAAATGGTCGGCCCACCTCGGTGGAACCCGCGTCCAGCACGCGTGCGATGTTGGGGTGGTCCATCATGGCCAGGGCCTGTCGCTCCGCTTCGAAACGGGCCACCACCATTTTGGTGTCCATGCCCAGTTTGATGACTTTTAAGGCCACCCGCCGGCGAACGGGCTGGCTCTGCTCCGCCACATAAACGACCCCGCAGCCGCCTTCGCCAATTCGTTCCAGTAATTTATACCGGCCGAGCGTCTGGCCGACTGCCTCATCGGGGGCTTCATCCAAGGCCAGTTTGATGGTTGGCATCACCTGGGTGGCCTCCCCATTGCCCGGTTCGGCTGGCTTTGGGTGGAGGCCCAGCTGAGTCTCCAGTCGCTGCCGCAACGCGGCGTCATCGCCACATTCGCGCTCCAGAAAGGCAGCCCGGAGGCCCGCGGACTTGGAGAGTGCCAGGGCTAGTAACAGCTCTTCGTGATTGCGGTCCATGTTATTGTTTCAACGCACGGTTCCGTGCGGCATTGCGTTAAGGATGGCAGCTAAGCCCGTGGCATGGCAATTTCTATTGCGCATCCCCGGACATTTTTTGAGCGCTTGGTGGCGGCCCGTAAAACGGGGCCGGTCGGTTCAGCGCCTGCGCCACCAGCACCCCCGGCCGCCACCGGCACTAATCGGTTGCCCGGCAACCGTTGGGGGCAGGGTGGATTTGATGGTCAAGGGTTTTAGATGTCCTGGCAGTGGGGCAATAACCGTTTTTGCCTTAAACGCCAAATGTTGAAAGCAAGCGCCCCGGCCGGCGGATGATTGAGCAGCCACCATACCGAGGTTTGATGTGACGGGCAAATTATCCGGCCGGGGTGAGGGTCATTTGTGGAATGCCGTGCGGGCAATAATCTGGATACTCCGGTTTGAACATTTGGGCTTGGATGTGTCCGACCAAATCCGCTGGGCGCGGCAGAGTGGCCAGCCTGGCGGAGTAAATTTCCTCCGCCACCGCCACGGCAATCGCCAGGGAAACTTCATGGATGCGCGTCAGGGTCGGATACACCCGTCCTTCGGCCAGCTCATTTTCACGCACCAAGGAGGCGAGGGTGCGCGCCGCGCGGATGAACATGGCATCGGTTACTCTTCGCGCGCCGGTGGCGACCACGCCGAGTCCAACCCCCGGGAAAATGTAAACATTATTGCCCTGCCCGGGCACGTGGGTGCGACCGGCCAGGGTCACTGGTTCGAACGGGCTGCCGCTGGCAAAAATGGCGCGTCCTTCCGTCCATGTGTAGGCCTCCTCGGCGGTGCACTCCGCCTTGGAGGTTGGGTTGGACAAGGCGAACACCACGGGGCGCGGGCTATACTGGGTGAGTGGTTGAATGACTTCCTTGGTAAAGGTACGCGGCTGGCCGGACACGCCGATCAGCATCGTGGGGCGGATGGAATTGACGGCAGCGAGGAGGTCCGGGCAGCTTTCATGAGCATGCGCGTAGGGTAATTTATTGGCCGTGAGAAATTCCCGGCCATGCACAATGAGGCCCTTGGAATCCACAAACCAGCAACGTTTGCGCGCCTCGGCGAGGGGAAGTCCTTCGGCGACCAAAACGGCGGCAATTTGATTGGCAATGCCCAGGCCGGCTTCGCCAGCGCCAAAAAACAGGACCCGCTGGTCGGCGAGTTTGCCGCCGGACAGGCGCAAGGCGGAGAGCACGCCCGCCAGGGCGACTGCTCCGGTGCCTTGAATATCATCATTGAAGGTGCAGGCCTGGTCGCGATAGCGCTCCAGCAGGCGGAAGGCATTGTGATTGCCAAAATCTTCAAACTGGATAAGCACGCCGGGAAAGACTTGTTGGGCGGCCGTCATAAATTCCTCCAGCAGGGCATCGTATTCGGCTCCGCGAACGCGCTTCTGCCGGAGGCCGGTGTACAAAGGATCTTTGAGCAGAGCTTCATTTTCGGTGCCCACGTCGATGGTGATGGGCAGGCATTGCACGGGATTAATGCCCGCGCAAGCGGTGTAGAGGGAGAGCTTGCCGACTGGAATGCCCATGCCGTAGGCCCCCAGATCGCCCAGCCCCAGAATGCGCTCCCCGTCGGTGACGACAATGACCCGCACGTCGGGCACCGGCCAGTTGCGCAGCACCTGGGCCATGCGTCCACGATCCTCACTACTGAGATAGAAACCACGGGAGCGGCGGAAGATATAACCATATTCCTGGCAGGCCTTGCCCACAGTGGGGGTGTAAATGATGGGTAGCATTTCCTCCAAGTGTTCCGTCACCACCCGGTAAAACAACGTTTCGTTGCGATCCTGCAAGCTGACCATCTGCACATAGCGCTCCAAATTATTCGGCTTGCTGCGGAAGTTGGCCATCACGCGCAGCACCTGCTCTTCCATCGTATGCACGTGGGGCGGCAGGAGTCCCCGCAAACCAAGCACGTCCCGTTCCGCGTCGGTGAAGGCGGTGCCTTTGTTGAAAATGGGATTATGCAACCAGTCCACGCCTTTGACGGGCAGCGCCAGACCCGAGTGATTGATTATTGGTTTCATACGTGGTTTGTTTATTAAAAAATATGTTCCATACAACGAAATATAGAAGCGGGATTAATCATTAAAACATGAGATAACACGCCGCGGCAAGCCTGGCTGGTCGTAACTTGGCAAACATTGACCCGGCTTTGCCAGGGGGTGGGTGGCCGGCCAAGGCGGACAGTTACGGCGAGTCCGTGGGAACCTGGGCGAGCCAGACCCGGATGGTGGTGAAGAAATTATTGGTATGGGACACCGGGGCCAGCACTTGGGCCTTGACGGTTTCCGTCAAGCCATCGCCATTATTGGTGGCATAGAGTTCCTGCACGACATTGGTCCCGGTGTTCCAAGTGAGCAGATCCGCGGATACAAACACGCCGTACGCCACGACCCGGGGCGGCAACAAACGGGTATAGGTGAGGGTGAAGTGGGCCAGACCGTCGTTGGTATTTACTTCAAAGCCGTATTGGAAAGCCGGATTGGGACTCGGGTTGCGGGGGTCCTGATTAAACGCATATTCGACGAAGTTCACCAGCCCGTCGTGATCAAAATCAGCGCCCGCACCGCTGATTTTGGGGAAGGTCAGCTCCTCCAGACTGAAGTTGGCGATGCTCCAATAGCCGTAGGGTGAATCCTTGATGGTAATGGTCGCGGGACCACCAACCACGGTGTAGGCGATATTTGTCAGCACCGTGGCCACCGCAGTTTGATCGCCCTTGATGTTGTATTCCAGAATGGGGGTAAGCGGAATGACCACAGAATTGCTGCCTGCGGGAAAGGTTATGGCATTGGTAATGGTGACGTAATTAACCCCGTTGCTGGCGGTGCCGGAAAAACCAAGGTAAACGGTCAACTCTTTAGAGTCCCCGGTGCGAGTTACGGTGTATTCGCCCAGTACCGGTCCCATGTCCGCCGCCTGGCCAATATCGGCTGTGATGCTGACCTGGGTGGGTTCCAGCACAGTCACCGTCACATCCGAGAAGGTGGTAATCTGCCCGTCATTCGCGGTCAACCGGAAGCGGTAATCGCCCGGGATTGTAAAAACCAGGGTGTTGGTCAGGCTGCCAGCGTCCGGGATCACCACATTATTCGTGCCGAGGTACAGCCATTCCGTCACCACCTGCCCCGGTGGAAGGGGCAGGCCATCATCGGAAACCGTGCCGGTCAGGGTGACCGGGATGCCAATTTGAACTTCCACATTCGCCCCCGCCGAGACCACGGGGCCATGATTGGTTAGCGGATTTTCGGCCAGGGCGATTATTTGATTCGGCTCCAGTGCCAGGGGAAAGACTTGCACCTCGTCCACCGAACCGTTCCAGGCGGCCGGACTATTACTTGCCCCCCGGCCGACGATCCATTGCGGGCAATTTGTCATGACCCCGGACTGACCAACGAAACCTGCCGCGGGTTGGTCCAGCTGGCCATTGAAATATAACTTGGGCGCCCCGCCATTGGTCCAGGTGACCGCAATATTCTGCCATTGATTGGGTGTCAGCACACCGCTGGCACTGTCATGATAAATCGCTCCCTGGGTGGTGGGGATGACGACTTCGACTAAATTGGTTTGCGTGCCGCAATAAGCGGTCGCCCGGGTGGACAGGCTGAACGTGGGATTTCCATTCGCGTCATCGGCGGCCAGAATACCCCGGTTGACGTAGTTGGTCGCCGGTTTGACCCAGAGTGAAACCGTAAATGCTTTGAGTCCATTAAGGAATTGATCGGCCGGGGCCTCGCGCACCCAGTCATTGGTACCCGCAAACGTGAGCGCGTCGCCCAGGATGCCGTTGGTGGTCCAACTGGGGTTCCCGGAAAAGCTGCCGTTGCGTCCATTCCCCGAGGTGTCAGCGGCATTGGTGCCGGTGCCGTCGTCGAAGGGCCAGTGCAGGGAGTTGGTAAGACCGAGTTGATCGGCCCCGACAATGACCGTCAATTCGGCGGAGCCCGTAAATACTCCGTTGGTTGCCATGAGTTCCAAAACATAAACGCCCGCCTCGCTAAACAGGACGGTGGTATCCAGGGAGTTGGTGTTTTCGAATTGTAGCGTGGAGGGGCCGCTGACTTCCGACCACACCACTGAGTTGGACGGACTGTCATCCACCACCGAACCCTGAAGCACGAGCCCCACATGGGTACCCACCAAAAAAGCCACGTTATTCAGGGGGTTGGTGATGGTGACCAGGGGACGCTGGCCCGGCCCAACTGAGTCCAGGGTGATGACCGCATTACTGGGGGCAAGGATGGTATAGGCGGCATTGGTAACCAAACTGGCGTTCAGACTTTGGCTTCCCGCCGGGGTAAAATGATTGGTCGCGCTAAAGGTCAGGTCAATCGAAGTTACGCCGCAGGTAAAGTAAACATTGGTGGCAAACGCAGAGTAATCCACCCCATAAACGGCGGTGCCCCCCACGACCAGATAAGCCATAACTTCATATTTGGGATCACCCGTGCGGCTCAGCCGGAACACCCCATTCGTGGCGCCATCGACTTGCACCGTGGGTGTGAGGGCTGCGATGGTGAGCATGGGCTGGTCATCGTTAATGGTTACCGTGCCGGTGGTGGGCAAGCCGAGGAAATAACTGGGATTCGGCAGCAAGGTTAACACCACCGTTTTGGGACCTTCCACCAAATGGTCCTGAATCGGCTGCACCGGGAGGGTGACAAAAAATTGTCCCGCCGGAATCACAATGGAATTGGTAATCAACACATATTCGGCACCATTTTTGGCGGTGCCGCCGATGGTGTACCAGACCGTCACCGGCGCATTGGTGGTGCCAACCCGCGAGAAGGTAAACTGGCCGGTGTCGACCCCCGGTTTGGCGGCTGTGAAATCACTGGCATCCAGCCATACCGTCTGTTCATCGTCCTGAACCGTTACGGTGGCCGCGGAGGGATAATCGGCATGGTAAGTGCCATCCTCCAGCAGGGTGACGATCACGGTGCGTTCCCCGTCCACTTGATGGTCATCCAGCGGCACCACGTTGACGGTCGCGTTGGTTTGTCCGGCTGGAATGGTCACCCCGTTGGTGAAGGTCACATAATTCACCCCGCCGGTGGCCGTGCCGCTGATAGTAAACGAAACTTTGAGGGCGTTGGTCGCCGGGCCGGTGCGAGTAAATAAAAACTGGCCGTTGCCGCCGGCCGTGTAGGCATACGGGTGATTCGTGGCGGTCACGTTCACATTCGGCACATTATTCGTATAATGATCAATTAGGGTCACGGTGGCTGTGGCCGGGGACCCCACGGTGCCGTTGGTGGCGCTGATCAGGGTCAGGAACACGGTCTGGGTGGCCAGCAACAAATGGTTGTTCACGGGGATCACTGGCAAATCCACAAACTGAGCCCCCGCAGGAATGCTGGCCGATGTTCCCAGGGCCGCATAATCATTGGGCGCGCTGGCCGAGCCGGTAATTTGGAACGTCACTAGTTCGCTCGCATTGGTCGGCCCCACGCGGCTGATGCGGAAATTGCCATTCACCGGTCCGGGTTCGGAAGCCACCGGAGCCGTGGCCGTCACACTGATCGTGGCCGCGTCATCATTCAGGATGGTATAGGTGTGGATTTTTATGCCGCCCAGCGTGGCGTTTACGGGATTAAACAAGGCCACCTGCACGGTTTGCGCCGGTTGATTGCTATTGTCATTGATTATGTTCAACGGGACAAAGGCCACCTGTGAGCCCGGTTGAATCGTCAGCGTGCCCTGGGGCAGGGCATAACGACTACGGGGGGCGGTGCCGCCGATGACGCGATAATCCACGGTAACCGTCTGGGGGTAATTTGTGCTCAACACCACAGCGATGCCCGGGGAAGTGCTTTCTGGATAAGCCGAGGCGCTGAAACAAAAACTGACCCCGGGCTCGGTGCTCAGGCCGTCATCAAAAATATTCATTGCTGCACTGGCTGGCGTGCCCAGATTGTAGCCGGGGCTGGCTTGCAGGGTAAGGACGAGGGTTTGGGTATCCTCCAGGATGTAGTCCTGAAAAGGGATGACATCCAGGACCACCGAACTGGAACCATCGGGAATGATCACCGGGCTGGGCAACGGCGCGAAATTAAACCCGCTGACGGCAGTCCCATTGACGATAAAATAAACGGGCAGATCCCCGGAGGTGCCAGTCCGGGTAAAGGTGAATTCACCAAATTGGGTTCCCTGTTCCGAAACGTCACCGCCGGTTGCCTTTACCGAGACGGTGGGGAGAGTTTGATCCAGGATACTTAATGTCGCGCTGCCCGGCACGCCAACATCGTAATTGGGCGTGTTGGTCAGGATGATGGACACCGACTGGTTGCCGCCCAGGGAAACTCCGCCAGTGGGGACCAGGGTAATATCGGTCGAGGCAGCCCCGGGCGGGATGGTCACCGTGCCGCTTAAAGGCTGGTAATCCACGCCCGAGATGGCCGTGCCGCCGACGTTATAATGCACCACCAGGGCTGGGGTAAGGTCACCATTGCGCTGCACGGTAAAGGTTCCCGGGGTGGTGGGTTGGGCGGCGGGCGGGCTGGTGGTGGTCACCGTCACGGTGGTGTAATCCGAATTCAAAATGATGACTTGCGCCGATGCCGAACTGGCCAGGGTGTAAGCTGAATTGGGCGTCAACGTGATGTTGACGGTCTGGTCGGCATCCACCAGGAAATCATCCAGTGGCAGTAATGGCACCGTGGTACTGCTTTGACCGGCGGGAAGGAGGACGACCCCGGGCAGGGGGGTGTAGTTCAGCCCCGCCACGGCGGTGCCGCCGACGCTGTAATAAACCAGTAAATTATTTTGGGTGGATCCTGAACGGCTAAAGACCAACTGTCCGGTGTCACTCCCATTCTCCTCAAGCACCGGAGTGGTGGTCGCGACTTCGACCGTATCCTTTGGCGCAGGATTGGCATTAAAAAGGTGGATCGTGGCTTCAGCCAGTGGTCCGAGGACGTAGGACGGACTATCCATATTCGTGTCCTCCAGCAGGGTCAGGGTGGTCGTGACCGACCCGGGCAGCAGCGGGTCTACCCGGGCGTGGAAAAGGAAGGTCGCCTGCTGGCTGCCGGCAGGAATGATAATGCTGCTGGCCGTGCTTAGGTCCGGGGTCAGGGAATAGTCAGTGCCGTCCGCTGCGGTCCCGGACAAATTCATTTGCACCGTCAGGTCATTGCTGACGCTGCCAGTGCGGGTGACGGTGAATTGATGCGCACCGCTGTCGGTTTCCACCACCCGGTTGGTGTCGGTGGCCACGCTTATCAGCGGTAACGGAAAGCCGGTAAAATTAATGTCCGTCAATGTATTCGTGACCGTCAGTGGATTGGACCAGCTGTCTGCATTGGAGAAGACATAACCAAATTTATAGGCATTCAAATTGCTCACTCCCCCGGCATTTACAAGGGTGAAGCGCCCATTACTATCGGTGTAACCCCCGACATAGGATTTAATTTGGGGTTCGCCGTTGCCCACGAGCACTCCCGCAATGGGCAGGCCATCGGGATCGATGACATAGCCAGTGATTTGCAAGCCGCGACTGGCGGCCACGGTGACTACGACATTGGCGCTGGTTTCGCCCCCTTTCATGTCACTCACCACACATCGGACCAAATGATCGCCCGGGGTGGTGAAGGTTTTGGCAGTCCAAGGGAGATTATTCGTGGAAAAGGTCAGATCGTCGAAGGTCCAGCTATAGGCCAGGGCATCGCCATCCGGATCCGTCGCGGTGGCATGGAAATGCACCAGGGTGTTCAGGGGAACGTTG
Source organism: uncultured Verrucomicrobia subdivision 3 bacterium (assembly GCA_903936645.1). Lineage (GTDB taxonomy): Bacteria > Verrucomicrobiota > Verrucomicrobiia > Limisphaerales > UBA11358 > UBA11358. The sequence goes on along the minus strand of CAIZWI010000313.1, from coordinate 56,975 downwards.
GTTTGATCCACCTCGACCGTCGCCAGCGGGGGTTGGTCGTTGGTGAAGGAGCCGAGATAAATTTGATAATCAATGAAGGGCTCCGTGCCGGTCTGACCGCGCTGCAAGGGGGTGAGATGCACCCCGGCCGCAGGATCATTAAAGGTCCGGCCGATGACCACGGCGGCATCCTCGCGACCGGCGGAGTCCCTGGCATTTACCGAACCGGGGGTGGTATCCACCAACTGGGCGCCGCCATTGCTGTGCTCCCAAGGCGACCAATAAACCATCAGGCCATTGACCAGCCAGGGATTGGCGGGAAACTGCTCCCGGTACTCCAGCCAGTAATTCCGCAGGGCATCCTTGGACAGCGCGGCCGCATACATTCGCCCCGGCACCCGGCCGGCCGCCGGCACATCGAACGGATAAAGCCGGTAGACCCCATTGCTGGTAATACTCTGCACGGCCTCTGCTTTCATCCAGTCGAGGATGTTTTTATGCACCACGTTAAATTCCGCGACGCCACCCGAACCCATCGTGTCGTACGGATTGCCATATTCCAAATTTATCCCGGGGCCGAGGCCACTGTTATTGGTGAGGGTATTCCAAAAATTAGCGTGCCAGAGTCCGTAGTTGTGTCCCAGTTCATGGGCGGTGACCCCGACGCCCATGCTTTGCAGCCACACCCCTTTGCCGTGAACATAGGCCAGACCGCCGAAGGTATAGGAGGGCACCGGCGTGAAGGCGACGATGTCACGATCATAATTGGCGGTGTCATAACCGGCGGCCCGGGCCGCTGCCCGGGCATCCGCCAGCAATAAACTGGGATCCTGGGCATAGTACGCCTTCACTTGCGGCAGGGTGATGAGGGGCGTGACCGTGGTGGTCAGGGCGGTCAGGTTGTAAGAATTTTCCGTATAATAGGTGTTTACCCCGTCCATGACCGTATAGGCGTCCGCTGCTGAAATGGGCTCGGTGAGATCGTCGGGAAAATTCAACCGCATGTAGAGCACGGTCTTGTTACCGTGGGTCCAGGCATCATTATTGGCCGTGGCCACCGCAATGGGATTAAAGCTACCTGGTCCGGATTCCAGGGACCCGCCACTTTCCGCCAGGGCCCATTGCTGATTGACCAGCTGGTAATGATCCTCGCCACAAAAGCACAATACTCCGCCCCCGCTCTCGGCGTAAACCGGTGCCCCCCGCGAGCTGGCGGCCTGGCCAGAAACCGAACATATGACGTCCGCCGGATGGGCAATCTGAGGGTCCAAGGCGGCGGCCTCCGGAGCGGTCAGGACGCGCAAGGGATCGGTGGAAACGGCCAGTTGGCCGGCCAAGGCGATGCCATGCAAGGAAATGGATGCCTGGGAAACCTGACCCAACCGCCGGCCATAGACATACGCCTGCCAGGTGCGGGCACCGAGTTGCACCTGGCGAAAGGTGGTGGTGGTGCCACTGGCAAAGTCTGTGCCCACAGCCACATTATAGGCCCCCCGACCATCCACCTGCTCTTCGAAATATTGGGTGACGGCCGGTGGCAGGCTTTGCCGCCAGGCGTAGGGCACCGCCAGTGACAGGGCGCGTGCGGGATCCGTCTGAATCAACGCCAGCATGGCCGCGCGGCGTTGGCGGGCCAGTTCGACCCCCAGGCCAAGATTGAAGGCCGGATGGTTCGCGGAAAATTGTTCCGCCCAGTGGGCAAAGTCCGCAAAGGCGGTGTTCGGAAGTACCCTGGCGAAACTATTGGTCGCGACCGTTGTCCCCAGCGTCTTCGGGGTAAGGGACGGTGGCACCAGCCTGGTGCTGGCTGGTAATTTCCGGGACACCTGGCCTGCCTGATGCTTGGCAGGCTCCTCCAACCGGGATCCCGCAAGGTGCAGGAAATATAATCCGACCAGCGCAAGCAAACTGCCGGCCACAAACCCCAGAACGAGTGAACGTTTCAATTGGATTAAAGGTTGAATTACCCAGCTACTTGGATTCTTTCTGCATAATACCCTCAGCGCAGCCAGGTTGCAACCATTACTCCTAAAATACAATAGGAATGATGCTCACCTCGACCGGACGCTCCGCCAGCCCGGCTTTGAAGAGCGCCGGTCCCGGTCATCCAGCTAGCGATTGATGAACCGGTTCGACCCAAACAGATCAGCTTGGCTCACCATCCCATTAGGATGCGGCCAGGCTAATTCAACTGCGGCGGGCGGGGATAAAAGCCTTTAAAGGAAATTCCAGCGGGAGTGGTGGTGCCAGTGAAGACGCTAAAGTAAAAGTATTTGGAAACTTGGTCGAAATCCGGCAATAAACTGAAATCCAGCCATTCATTGAAGGCCTTGGGCACCATGGCGAGGGCAGGTTGCCCAGTGGTGGCACCGGGGGATTGCTTCAGGCTGTTAAACGCCGCCCGCATTACCACCCGATGGTCCTCATAGCCAAACAAACCATTCCCCATGCCGCCAATATGCTGTACCGCCTCCGCCAGACCGGGGGTGTGGGACAATGGTTCGGGCGGTTTTCCCGCACTGCGGAGGAATTCCTCGAGCACGGCCACATCGGAACTCATGGCCACGTACCCACTGCTAATGGAGCCATAGAGGGAACTCGCCGCCACGCCGCCATTGGGGGTGGATTGGGCTCGCAGGGCAATGGTATAAATTTTATGACCCAGAAAATCCCGGGGTTCCGGGGCGCCTTCCTGCGGGGCGTAGAGTGAGGCGGTAGATTTAAACGCCAGCAGCGTTTGCTCGGGATTGGCGGCCGCAAACAAGACCAAGCCATGGGTTTGGTTTAATTCTGCCAGGGTCTTGCCCGCCGGACCTTTTTCGTAGCTCAACCAGTCATCCCCCATATTACCGAGCAAATTCTTGCGCAGATCAAAACTGGGTTGCTTTGCCTGAGCCATGCCATTCGCCATGTCAATAAACCCATTGACTGACCCCAGCACACTGGGAGAAACGCCGCCGAGGGTTTTTAACAGTTCCGTCCAAATACTCTGGCTGTCCAGCCGCCAGCGCCAGAACTTCGCCGCGTCCACGGGGACAAACGCCGGTGGAGCCGCATCTTTTTGTGCGGTGGCCAGCATTTTAAAAATTCCCTGCCGGCTGCTCTCCGGCACGGAAAAGTAGAGCGTGGCCAGTGATCCCTCGTGCGACTGGTGGTAGCTCAAGCTCACCGACTTTAAGCCGGTGAGCCCAAGGGCATTTAAGATGAGGTTCGGCGATAATACCGGGTACAGGCTGGGAGCATTCGGGTTGGGTTCCGGGGCGGGGATTTGCGCGATCAAGTCGAATAAAGCATGGGCATTCAGCCAGGAATAATACACGGGCGAATCCCGAAACTGGGAGGTTTTGTCGTCGGCAAAAATCGCATTATCCGCCAGGCAGGGCTGGCTGCCACCGGTGAGCCGGGCGACGACGGGTTCCACGGCCTTGACCGTATTGCCCACGATCAGCAGCGATTCATACTGGCCAATCACCATTTCAGTGGGGTGGACCGGCGGGGCTTCCTTGCCGAGTTCCTGCACTGGCTGGCTGGCGGGCAGCAGTGCCGCCACCGTGGCCGGAACATCGTTGGTGGACAGCGGTACCACGGTAAAGACCACCCCATGCACCCGTTCGGTCCGCAAATTTTTGCCGGCCGTGCCCCATTTTTTTTCGAGAGCCGCCAGGTTGGTGGCCAATTCAGTGCTTTTGGCACCCGCATCCAACAGCAGCAGGAGTCCCGCCGATTGGGCGGAGTCAGTGCCATTCCAACCATTGCGAGTGACGGCCAGGGTTAATTGCCCCTGGGGCAAATCCAGGAAATCAGCGAGGTTCAACCCCAAATCATTTTGCAACGGACCGATAAACTGCTCGTTCCATTTGCCCATGAATTTGTCATGAAAAGGCCGGAGCGCCGGGTCATTCCACAAGAGGATTTGCGGCGACTCCCCGGTTGCCCGGCGCAAGGCCTGGCAATCGGGCGCGGTGAGCACGAAAAACGTATCGGCGGGCAGCAGGTTTTCGGCGGCCGGAATGGCGGCTCGCAGGCTGGCCGATCGGCAAAGGGTGAATAGCAGCAGAGAAATCCCCGGCAAGCCAAGTTTTTTCAAATTCATAATGGGAAAGATTGGACGCAATGAGGTGGCATCCGTTCAGATAAACCTCGCTTAAAAGCCTCAAGGCTGCCGGGCTTCATTTATTTATCCAGCGAGTTCTTGAAAGTCCGGGTGGGTGGTTGCAGATAGCGATAGGGGTTGTTGGGATTGTCGGTGGAATACGCAAAGGCATCCCGGTGATCCAAGAAGGTTTTTACCAATTCCACGGGAATGGCGAAACCCAAACCCTCGCCGAAAGTGATTTTCATGTTGGTCACCCCCACGACTTCGCCGGCCAGGTTGAACAAGGGGCCACCGCTATTACCCGGGTTGATTTGGGTGCTGGTTTGCAGGTACAATTCCCCCTCCATCTGGCGGGTTTTGGTGCTCACAATCCCAGAGGTGACAGTGCGTTCCAAACCCAGCGGGCTGCCGATGGCGAACACTTGGTTCCCGACGTTTAAGGAATCAGAACTGCCCAGGGTCACATACTTAAATTTCGGGGCGTCCGGGTCATCGATCTTCAGGAGGGCCAGATCATGAAATTTATTGATGGCGATAATCCGCACCTTTTTAAACGTCTCCCGGTCCAATTGCCCGTTATTTTGCCGGTAAACCTCCACGGTCAGCTCGGTTTCGCCTTCAATGACGTGGAAGTTGGTAATTAAATAGCCTTCGGCGTTGAGGAAAAAGCCGGAGCCCAGACCGCCGGGATTGCGCACCTGCACCACGGCCTCGCCCAGTTGCTTGACTAGCGAACTGACATCCTGGTTGGGAATGGCATGGGTGTCGGTATTATAAAATGGGGAAGTGGCACTGGGCGTAGCCGGGGTGACGGACGCCGCCGGCACGAGCGGCTGGCTGGTGGTTCCGGTTTTGTTGATATTGGCGATGGAGGTCCGGGGAACCACCAGCACGGTGTACCCCACATCGATCACCACTGCGTCGGTTTTCTCCGTTAGAATTTTGCCGGAAATGGACGCCTGATCCTTTAACTGGATCACATCGGCCGAAACCAAGGTGGCACTCGCCACAAGGAAACCGGCCAGTGCCTGATATTTATTCACCCACATTGACTGGACAATAATGCAACCCATGGGCTTTGACAAGCGGGCCGAGTTGAATATTTGCCGCGCGTTCTTGATTCAGCCAAAGAAATTTAAACGACCAATAAATGGGATTGTCAGCAGGGTCAGCAACGAGCGGGAAAGTGGGAATCCAGCGTCACTGATGGTTTCCAGCCCCGACTTCCGGCCGGCCAAAGGGCTTACGCCTCCGCCCAAAAGGCGATGGCGGACGGGATGGCGCGTGGGAGCAAAATTGGAAAGGCGCCATGGGGGGGGCTCGACGAGGCTTGACGTAAATTTTCTGGAAAATGATGCAAAACAAAGAAAATCAACGACTTGTTACGGTTTTTAAGGGCAGGCAGGGGGTTTACGGCGCGGGACGGCGGCGTACTAACGATGTCCAAAGTCTAGGGTCCAAGGTCCTGCCCTGGGAAAGGTACGATTCAGCACGATTAGGTGCGAGGGTCCTGGATTTCGCTGGATATATCTGGCACCCGGCTGGTGCAGGGTCGGCTTCGCCTGGCAGTTATGCCGGTTTGGGGCCGGGGCAGGTGTTCCTCGCGCGCAACAGGCCGGATTAACCCGGTTTAAACCTGACTCGCCCAAGGGCGAATGGAGGCGCTTTTGCGGGTTGGCCGATTGGGGATGTCAAAGAACTGAATTGCGTCCAAAGGCAACCATGGCAGACCCATGGGCCCGGCAAGAGTTTTCCGACAAGGCACCGATAGCCTGGCGTTCGCGTGGATAACCGAAGCGGCGCCAAGCGGTGGCCGGGCACGGGCGGCGGGGTGGAAAAACCACCCAGCTCTAACCACTCTCATGATGAGTCTAAAGCCGTCCGACGAGTTTGTCAACGCGAGCAAATACGTGATCACCCATTTCATGGGGTGCTTGTGGCAGAAAATACCCCGGGGCTAAGCGGGCGGAACTGGGGAAGCCTCAGTCATTTCAGGATTGGATGAATTCCGGCTTGAATTTATGCCCTAATTTAAGTCATCATTCTTCATGCATGACTGGCTTGCAGTTTTAATTTTAGGAATTGTCGAGGGGATCACTGAATTTCTCCCGGTTTCTTCCACGGGGCATCTACTCATTACCGAGCATCTGCTGATCGCCGCCCACTGGATGACGACGGGGAAGAGCGACCTATTTAACATCGTGATTCAATGTGGTGCGGTGATCGCCGTCCTGCCCCTGTTTCCGCAGCGCCTGTATAAATTCGTCTTTGAACTCGGCGACAAGCAAACGCAAAATTATTTGCTTAAGGTTATTGTCGCTTTCTTAATCACCTGTGCGGGTGGTTACGTGTTGGACAAACATAAATTCAAACTGCCCGAGGAACTGGCACCCGTAGCCTGGGCCTTGCTGCTGGGGGGGATTGTTTTCCTGGCAGTGGAATGGTTTGTGCGCGGCAAGAAGCCCGCGAGCGAGATTACTTGGGCCGTGGTGGTGGCCGTGGGGGTGGGGCAATTAATTGCCGCGGTTTTTCCTGGTGCCTCCCGTTCGGGCACCACCATTATGTTATCCTTGCTTCTGGGGATGGGCCGGCCAGCGGCGACGGAGTTCTCGTTTCTCGTGGGCATTCCCACCATGCTGGCAGCAGGCGGTTTGAAGATCTTTAAGGGCCTGCACCACTCCGATCCCCTGGCCCCCAAGGAGGATTGGGGCATGGTGATCCTCGCCACCGTCGTGGCTTCCATTGTCTCGTTTATCGCGGTAAAGTGGCTCTTGCGCTATGTGCAGTCGCACACGTTCAATGCCTTTGGCTGGTACCGCATTGTGCTGGGCATTATCATGCTGGCCTTTTTAATGCGTTGAGGGGGCCGGTTTATTTGGCGTTGGGATCGGGGATGAAAATGGTTTTGCCCACATAGAGTGAATTGGGGCTCAAGCCGGGGTTGGCCTTTAAAATCTGGCTGGTGGTGACCTTGACACCCTTTTCTTTGTAAGCTTTGGCAATCGCCGACAAGGTGTCACCTTCCTGCACCTTGTATTCATACCCGTTTTGCTGGGTCGTGGCGGCGGCCGGGGGGGTGTCGGAGTTTTCCTCCTTGGGCGGGGCGGGGGGACGATGGTGAACGGGCGGCGGCGTGGCGGCGATTCGGCCCAAATCCTCAATTTTCCGCAAAATCAACTCGCGGTCTTCCTGTCGTTTCCGATCAATTTCTTTAACCTTGGTGGCCAATTGCTGCAAGTCATCGACGCTGGCGCTGTTGTTGATGACGGGAGTATTGACCTTGGTACGGATCTCGGAAATTTCCTGGGCGAGGGCGTCCAGCCGCTTACCCTGGGCGGCCTCGGCCTCCACAATGTCCTGCAACTGGCCGGATAATTTGTCAATTTGCTGCTGGGTGGCCGCGTCCTGTGCGCGAATCCCGCTGGTGGCAAGGGTCCCGGCCAATAACCAAAAGGCGATCTTTTTCATAAGGGGAAAATAAACGCCCCACCGCCCGCGTCAAGTCATGCTGTCAGGCAAGTTTGCCATAGCGGCGGATTTCGGGCCAGATTTTGGCCACCGCAAGGACCACGATGACCGTGCCAATACCGCCGGTGACTACCGAAAAAATGGCCCCATGCGCCACCGTTTGACCGATGGCCGTTCCGCCCAGCCAGGCGACCAGACCGGATTCAAAGCCGCCCAGCTCATTGGAAGTGCCTATAAACAAACTATTTACGGCCGAGACCCGGCCGCGTTTTTCGTCCGGAGTAAGGATTTGGACCAGGGTTTGACGCACCACCACGCTAATGTTGTCCACCGCGCCGCTCAGCGCGAGCATACTGAAGGCGAACCAGAACCAGAAACCGGCTGGCAAGCCGCCTAAATTCAACCAGCGGCCCAGGCAGGCCGCGTTCCCCACGCCGAACAAAATGGTGGCCAGCCCAAAGATGGCCACGGACCATAACATGGCGCGCCCGGCTTTTTGCAACGGCGGACGGTGGGTGAGCCAGAGGGTGCAAACCACGGCGCCAATGGGCATGGCCGCCCGGAGCAATCCCAGGCCGTCGGCGCCGGCATGCAGGATGTCGCCGGCAAAAATGGGCAGAAGCGAGACGGCACCGCCAAGCAGCACGGCAAACATGTCCAGCGAGAGGGTTCCGAGAATGATTTTGTTTTGGTAAACAAAATTGAATCCGGCGACGAGACTCCGCAGGGTGGTGGGGGGACGTTCCACCCGCTGGTGGCGGTGTGGAATCGTGAGGACGAGCGCGAAAAAAATCAGCGAAGCCAGGGCGTTGAGGACGTAAATGACCCAGGCCCGGCCGGTGGCGGCGTAAAGCAAGCCTCCAGCGGCTGGTCCGAGCACCGAGGAAAGCTGGTAGGCCCCGCTGTTAAAAGTCACGGCCCGCGGAAAATGTTCGCGCGCCACCAAATTGGGCAGGAAGGCCGCGCTCGCTGGCCAGACGAACGTGCGGGCCACGCCCACCACCACCAGGCAGGCGTAAATCCAGGCCACGGGCGCATTCAACAGGGAAATGAGTGCCAGGCCCAAACTGGTCGCCGTGAGCAGCAGGGTTGCCACGAGAATTATCTTTTTGCGATCCAAGGTGTCGGCCACATGACCGGCCGGCAGGGTGCAGATCACCATGGGCACCATCAAGGCCAGGCCCACAAAGCCCAAGGCCAAGGCGGAATGCGTGCGCTGGTAGAGTTCCCAATCCACGGCCACCGTGAGCATTTGCGAACCCATGGTGGTGGCCACCCGGCCGGTGAGATAACGGGCAAAATGGCGATTGCGAAACAGGGCATAGGGATGCCCGGGGGCCGCCGGTGGCGGTTCCCGATCTTCCGGTGGCATGGGTGCGGAGGCAGATGGCATCAATCGTCACGGGTAAAGTTACCGGAAAAATCCGCCGGGTCGAGTCTTCTGCATGATTTCCGGCCCGCCCGGGCGGCTGGCTGGATGCGGGAAACACCCCATGGCCCGCCGCAAGGGTCCCGGGTAAAGTACCGTATTGAAGGTCAGAACGTTCTGGCCCAATTAACCATTTACCAGACACATTATGAATCATAAACTCCGACTCCTGGCCGGCACTGTGGCCGCCAACTTGCTGGCTTTTGCGTCCTTGGGCCAAGAAGTCACCAATCGTACGCAAGCTCAATATGATGTTCTCAGTCAACGGATGATCCAGGCCCGCCTAGTATTGCTGAAACACTCCGCCAGAGCGAGTGAACTCATTGGCATGCGGGTGGAAAATCGCCAGCACGAATTGCTGGGCACGGTGGACAATCTGGCGCTGGATGTCGAGGCAGGGCGTCTGGTTCAGGTGATCGTTTCTTCGGGTGGCTTCATGGGCATCCATAGCACCTATACGGCCGTGCCGCCCGGCAAATTGCAGCGCGAAACGGGCAACAAAATTCTGCACATGGATATCAGCCGGGAACAATTTGCCGCCGCTCCCAAATTTGAGCTCCCTCATTGGCAGGCGGGTTGCGAGTCCAACCGGGTGGCAGCGGTTTATGCCTATTTTGGTGACCAGCCGTATTTCGTTGCGGACCGCGATGGTTACTGGACAGGCCAAAAGAACGGGAGTTTTACCGAGAACTCGCGTCCCCGGGCGAATACGGTGAAAACCGGCGAAACAGTGCCGAATGAGATCGCGCCTCGTCCCGGGGATGCGGTCGACAACACCACGGTCTCGCTCAATGCCGATGGCACCAAAACCCGCAATTATTATTCCAACGTTGACCGGGCCATTGGTACTTTTTCCAAGTTGGGTTATACGCAAGAAGCCAGCAAGATTATTGGGATGCCAGTGCACAACCGGCAGCAGGAAAAACTGGGGCATGTGAAAAATTTTATTGTGGACTTGGCGGCGGGCCGCATTGCCGCGGTCCTGATCACTTCCAAAGGCTTCATGGGCGCGGACACCGAAGCGAGTGCTGTTTCACCCACGAAACTGCAATTTAGCGAAGCGCACGACGTGCTCATATTGGATGCCACCCCGGAGGAATTGTCGATCGGCGCCGCCTACAACGTCAGCGAATGGCCGAATTTTGTTCTGCCAGGCTACTTGCGCGGAGAATATTATCCCTACAAAATTGAACCATTTGACAGTATGGACGCCCCCAATGTCTCCGGCAATTTAATACAAAAAGCTGCGCGGGAAAATCAATCCCCGACCACCCCGGATTCGACGAAACCCTGATTGTTTATCACCTTGCCCAAGTTGATTTGAATTATCGCAAACGCAAACGCGTCCCATTCGGGACGCGTTTTTTATGTGTGCCCGGGAGAGGCGATTGACTGGCCAGTCAAAGCCTCCTGCAGACTACGGAACGGGATTGCCACATCAAGCAGGCCCAACCCAGGCGATTGCTGGTGCGCCGAGTCCTGCCTTTTGGTCCGCCGCAGTTTGCCGGAGGAGCACCGCCCGCAGAAGTTGGTGAAAAACTTGCTGCGCTGCCAGTGCACGCTCCTCAATTCCATGTGGCCATAGGCCAAACAAACTGGGCAAAACTTCTGTTTCCCCACTAACAAACGTGCATGCCGCTAAAACCTTTCAGGTCGGTGCGCTTTGATTTTTCCTGCTAAAAAGAAATATTATTGCCACAGCGTTTTGCGGGTGCAATAGTAACGCTCAACCACATTAATACTTTTTACCACGCAACCAATTGATCTATGACCAACCCGCTGTTCATACCCCGCCGTACCTTTATCAAAAACGTCGCCGCCGCCGGAGTGGTGGCATCGGCCCTGCCGTTGTTCAATATCCAGGCGCAAGGCACCCCGCGTAAATTCAAGATTGGCTTGATTGGCTGTGGTGGCCGGGGCAATGGGGCGGTGGAAAATCATCTCGAAGCCGCCAAGGCGCTCGGCTTGGACGTTGAAGTGCACACCGTGGCGGATTTTTTTCCGGATCGCGCCAGGGCCACGGCCGCCAAATATAACATTCCGCCGGAGCGGGTGTTTACCGGCGCCACCGGCTATCAAGAGTTGTTGGTGCAGCCGGTGGACATCGTGTTGCTGGCCACCCCACCGGTGTTCCGGCCAACCCATCTGGAAGCTGGCCTCAATGCGGGCAAGCATATGTTTATTGAAAAACCAGTGGCGGTGGATCCGGTGGGCGCCCGCAAGGTCATGGCCTTGGGCGAAGTGGCGAAGCAGAAAGGTTTGTCGGTGGTCGCGGGCACCCAGCGGCGGCACATGGGGAATTATTTGCGCAACCAATGGGCGGTGGCCAATGGGGCCATTGGGCAAATCGTGGGCGGGCGGATTTCCTGGTGCGGCGGGGCGCTGTGGTACAAGGAGCGCACGGAAGGCGAAAGCGATGACAGTTATCTCGTGCGGAACTGGACGAGCTTTTCCGAAATGTCGGGTGATCACATTGTGGAACAGCACGTCCACAACCTCGACGTCGCGAACTGGTTCATTGGCCATCCGCCGGAATCGGCACTGGGTTTTGGTGGTCGCGCGCGGCGCCGGACGGGCGATCAATTTGATTTTTTCAGTCTGGATCTTAATTACGGCGACGACTGCCATATTCACAGCATGTGCCGTCAGGTGAACGGCACTTATGGCGGGGTGGATGAGTTTTTTCATGGCACTGAAGGCACCACCTATGGCGGTGGAAAAATGCAATCGGCGAAACTTGCGCAACTCAGCGTGCCAGAATTCAAGACGCACGCCAATGGGCAGGTGCAGGAGCACATCGACCTGCTCAACAGCATTGTGAACCAGCAGCCGCTGAATGGCGCGCGGACGGTGGCAGAGTCGACGTTGACGGCGATCATGGGTCGCATTGCCTGCTACACCGGCCAGTTGGTGCGCTGGTCCGACCTGATGACGAACACGCAATCGCCGTGGTATAATCTGGCGCTCTCGCCGTCGCCGGCGGATTTTGAAGCCGGCAAAGTGGTGGCCCCGAAGGATAATGTTTATCCGATTCCCGGTGAAGCGTGAGGCCGTTTAAAATCAACCAATATGGATCCATTGACGATGACATTATCAGCCATGCAAAAAGCATTCCCCGGCAAACTGGTTACATTAGCGGTACTGGGCGGTGTTCTGGCTTTCAGCCCCGGCATGTTCGCCCAAGAAAGCATCAAACCCCTCAAGGCGCTGCTTATCGCGGGTGGTTGCTGTCATGATTACGAGCATCAGAAAGACATACTCAAGCAGGGCATCGAAGCCCGTGCCAATGTCACCGTGGATATCATTTATGTCCCCGACGACAGCACGCATCCCGATTTGCCGATCTATGGCCACCCGGATTATGCGAAGGGCTACGATGTGGTCATCCATGACGAATGCGCGGCGGACATCAAGGACACGAATGTTATCCAAGCGGTGCTGCAGCCGCATCTCGATGGCATTCCCGGGGTGAACTTGCATTGTGCCATGCATTGCTACCGTTTCGGCGATTTCACCAAGCCATTGCCAGCCTCGGCGCCAAACGCGCATTGGTATGAATATCTTGGGCTCCAGTCCAGTGGTCACGGCCCGCAGGAACCGATTGCCATCACTTTCACCGACACCCGCCATCCGATCAGCACCGGGCTCGCGGACTGGACGACGATCCATGAGGAGCATTATAACAATATTAAAGTCTGGGACACCGCCCAAGCGCTGGCGCATGGCACGCAAGTGATCAAGGGCAAGGATGGGCAACCCCAACGCACCAATGATTTTGTGGTCGCCTGGGTGAACACCTACAAAGGAAAGACGCGCGTCTTTTCCACGACCATCGGTCACAATAACGAAACGGTGGCGGATGCCCGCTATCTGGACCTCGTCACGCGGGGCGTGCTTTGGGCCTGCGACAAGCTCGATGCCGAGGGCAAGCCCAAGCCGGGCTACGCCGCTAAATAGTCAAGCCAGCCGGCTGGCGGCAGGGTGCGTTTCCGCTGGGGGCGCCCTTGCCGCCCATTTATTTCGGATCGAGATTCAGCTCCAGGTCGGCGGCAGTAACGCTGGACTGAACGCCGTCCGGCGGGACTTCCACCCGGGCCACCCAGAGGATGGCGTTTAAGACGAGCTTGCGCTTATTGTCATCGCCCCAGTTGCGATGGTAATGGCCGCCCGTAAAACCAAACCCGCGACCGCCATCCGGACGTTCAACTGCCCAGGCCACCGTCTGGGCTTCGCCGCGTTGCACGCTGGCGCGCACCGCGGGATTTCCCTCATGCGGTCCATCAGGACGGCTCATGGTGGACGGTGGCGGCACCGCAACGAGGAGAGGCGTGACGCCGGTCAACGGTTCCCGAAAGCGCAGGTTAAAATACCATTCGTCACGTTGTTGGAAAGGGTGCACCCCGCGGGTAATGGGATGCTTGGGCAGCGTGGTGAAATTGGCAGTCCAGACCGGATTGACGGAGCGGTTGATCTCGAAGCAACCGCCGAGCCAGTCGAGAAATTCCGCCTGTCCGCTGGCAATGGTCGGTTCCACGGCGTAATGGATGCAGGCGAAGCCCACACCCTGTTTCATCAAGGCCTCGAGTTGCGGGAGATGACCGGCTTGCAGGGCGGGATGGCCGCTGCCACCGTCACTGTAAATTACCACGGCGGCCGCTCCTTGCAGGACCGCTCCATTGGCTGGCCAGCCATTGGAATAAACCTCCACCGCGATGCCGGGAATCCCCGCGAGGCATTTTTGGAACAGCAGCAGACCGGCGCGATGTTCATGCTCACCGGGACCGTGGCTGGGCTTGCCCGCGATCATAACAATGCGCTTCTCTGCGGCGTGTCCGCCAGCCGGAGTTAACGCAACGAATAACAGGAGTGCCCAAAGGACGAACATTTTCATAAATTGACCATGGGTGGAATTATCCCGATAGCGAAACAGTTTTTCCGCTGCCTGCCAATTTTATTCCAGCGTCTTTTTCAAGAACGCCAGCCCCAGGCGGGCAATGTCATCGCGGTTGGGTTCAATTTTCCGCCAGATGGCGGCCGCCCGGGCAATGACTTTGACATCCGGGGTGAAAGATTCGATCACCACCGCGCCGGCATAGTGAATGTCCTTTAACGCCTGCGCCACGCCAGACCAGTCCACATGGTCGTTGCCCGGCGTTCCCCGGTCGCTGCCACTCGCATGAAAATGACCGACCTGCGCGCCTGCACGGCGGATGGCCTCCGCCGGGTTTTTCTCCTCGATGTTCATGTGAAAAGTATCGAGGAGCAATTTCAGGGCGGGGCTTTTTACCTCCTGGATCATCGCCAAGCCCTGGTCCACCGTATTTAAAAAGTCTGTCTCAAACCGGTTCAACGGTTCGAGGCAAATCACCTTGTCATGGTCCTCCGCATAATGGCAAATGGTCTTGAGGTGGGCGCGCACGGTGCGCCACTGGCGGCGGTATTCCCCGGCGGGCACGGCTTCCGCCCGGCCGGTGGCGGAGTAAAGGGGACCCATGACGATGTTGGTGCCGAGCACGCCGGCCAGATCCACTAACCGTTGGAGATAAAGGAGGGCTGCCCGTTGCTGCGCGGGCGTGCCCCGTAAATCGCGACGGGGAGGAAAGCAGGCACACACTGAGGTGCAGACCAATCCGTGCCGGTCCAACTGGGATTTGACGAAAACCGGGTCAATATCCGCCGGATTTTCCACCGCGATTTCAACGCCGTCAAAACCCCAGGTTTTGAACCGGGGAAACAGGCGGGTGCTCGCATTGGTAAAGGGCGAGGCAAAGAGGAACGTATTAACACCAAATTTCATATAGCCCAAGCCGCGCTAATCCGCCGCAGGCAGGCACGCAAGGCCAATCACCCCGCCACCAGCTCCGGTTCCACCCACTTGTTGTGTTCTTTAATCAAATCCACCAATCGTTCCACCGCCTCGCCTTCCGGGATGTTAAACTTGATGGCGGTCTTGCCCACATACAGATTGATCTTTCCGGGGGCGCCCCCCACATAGCCGAAATCCGCATCTGCCATTTCGCCGGGGCCGTTCACAATGCACCCCATGATGGCAATTTTGACACCCTTGAGATGTTCGGTGCGGGCTTTGATCCGGGCGGTGACGGTTTGCAGGTTGAACAGCGTGCGTCCGCAACTGGGGCAGGCGACGTAATCGGTTTTGAACGAGCGGCACCCGGCCGCTTGCAAAATGTTGTATGCCAGGCGCAGGCTTTGCCCGCCACCGGACTCACCCCGCACCAAAATGGCGTCGCCAATCCCATCGGCCAGCAGTGAGCCAATGACCACGGAGGCACGCAACAAGGCAATCTTTGGCAGCAGCGGCTCGGCTTCAAAGCTGAGGCAGTCCTTGAGCAGAATCGGATTGCTGCGGCCCAGCCGTTTGAGTTTCGCGGCCAGCAAACGGAAGGCCGTGATCGCCGGCAGGTTCACGCCATCTTTTACCGTGACAAGTTGAGTTTCGCAATTGATGGTAAAGTCGGCGGTGGGATCAAGCTCGGCCACGTTTAAATCCTCGTAAACCGCCTCGGGTTTCACGTCGTCCTTCGGCCGGATTTTGGGGGCAACCTTGTCCCAGGTCGCCCGGGTGACGACCACGCGGATCAATTGTTCCCCCCCACAACGGAGGCTGTCGAGTGCTTCGCCCAGCGCCACCTCCGGGGTTTGCCGGCGTTCGAAATGGAACGGATCAAAAGAAACCGCCACGCC
Source organism: uncultured Verrucomicrobia subdivision 3 bacterium (assembly GCA_903936645.1). GTDB lineage: Bacteria > Verrucomicrobiota > Verrucomicrobiia > Limisphaerales > UBA11358 > UBA11358. The sequence continues at coordinate 41,298 of CAIZWI010000313.1, read as the reverse complement.
CTGAAGGGAATGCTGGGTATTCGCCAGCAGCGGGATTTGGGCGAGCAGATCGTTGCAAACCTCGATTTCCCGCGGGCTGTCCTCGGTGAGGGACACCCGGATGGTATCGCCTAATCCGTCGCAGAGCAGGGAGCCGATGCCGATGGCGCTCTTGATACGGCCATCCTCGCCTTCGCCGGCTTCGGTGACGCCCAAATGAATCGGGTAATTCCAATCTGGTCCCTCCTGCTCCAACCGGGAGACCAGCAGGCGATAACATTCGATCATCACCTTGGGGTTGGAGGACTTCATGGAAAACTTGAAGTTGTGAAAATTATGCTTGCGGGCAATGCGGGCAAATTCCAGAGCGCTTTCCACCATGCCCAGCGGCGTGTCGCCAAAGCGGTTCATGATGCGGTCACTCAGGGAACCGTGATTGGTGCCAATGCGCATCGCGCGCTTGCGCTGGATGCATTCGAGCACCAGGGGCGTGAATTTCTCCTCAATCCGTCCCAATTCCGCGCGGTATTGCTCATCCGTATATTCCTTGATGGCAAACTTCTTGGAGTCCGCGTAATTGCCGGGGTTGACCCGGATTACTTCCACCCATTTGACGGCTTCCATGGCCGCCTCGGGCTTGAAATGAATGTCCGCCACGATGGGCACCAGGCAGCCGCGCCGCCGCAATTCCGCGACGATATGCTGCAGGTTGGCCGCATCCTTCACGGTTGGCGCGGTGATGCGCACAATCTGGCAGCCCACGGCCACCAGATCCAGGGTTTGCTGGACACTGGCGGCGGTGTCCATGGTGTCACAGGTAATCATGGACTGGCGCACGACCGGATGGTCGCCGCCCATGATGACCCCGCCGTTTTGCGGATCGCCAATGACGATTTCGCGGGTTTTACGGCGGTGGAAGTTAAAAGGAGATTCGCAATAGCTCATGAGGTGAGATTATTTAGTGGGGGCGAACACCACCGGCACGTCGCGATCCGCACGGGAGCTGCGCACCCAGTCGCCGGTGTCAAAAAAGGCGAGATACAACATGAAGATGATCAGGGCAGCGGCAAAGCCGGTCTGAATAAATTGCAAAATCTGGTTGCTGACGGGCCGCCGGCGGATGAATTCAATCACGGAAAGCAGGATATGCCCGCCATCCAGCACTGGCAACGGCAGCAGGTTGAGCAGGGCAAGGTTTACGTTCATGACCACGCTAAACCACAGCACCCGGCGCCAGCCGTCATCGCTCTGAAAGAGGTTGCTGTACACGCGAATGATCATTACTGCGCCGCCCAGTTGCTGGACGCCGATTTCGCTCTTGGGCGAAAATAACGCGTGGAAAGTGCCCATGATCTGGCTCACACTGGTTTGAATCTGTTCCAGCGGGCTGGGGTGGGCCAGACTTACATTGGTTTCCACCTGCAGGGATTCAATGCCCAGCAGTGGCGGGCTGTTCGTGGGCAGCATGGGTTTGACCGCCAGCAAAGTGCGGTCAAATTGCTCCGGGCCCCGTTTGATCGTCAGCGTCAAAGGCTCCGGGGCCTTGTTGGTCCAGGAGTTTTGCAGTTCCAAAATGGGATTGAAGCTGTAAAGATGTTTCCCATTGAGCGCAATAATCTCGTCCCCGGACTTAATGCCGGCCTGGGCCACCGGGCTGTTGCTGACAATATCCAGGACCACCGACTTGGCGGCGGGGGCCACCAAGAGTTGGCGCAGGGCCTTGCGTTCGTACCACTTGGTGGCGCGGTGAAACGGCACGGCATAGGCCATGGCCTCCTTGCCATCGCGGACATATTTAATGGCAATATTGGTCCCCTCGCTCGTGACAATGCGCCACTTGACGCTGTCCTGGGTGAACGCGTCAAAATGTTGCACCGGATGACCATCCACTTCCAAAATCGTGTCTCCGGGCAACAGCCCTGCCAGGGCGGCGGGACCAGCGGGATCCACCCAGCCAATGACCGTGGAATTATCCACCTCATTGCTCGGTTTACCCACGCCCCAAACAATCACGGCAAAGACCACGGCCAGGCCAAAACTAAAGAGGGGACCGGCAAAGGCCACAATGATTTTATCCAAGGCCGAAACATTGGGCAATTGCACCGCAGTTTCTCCGGGCTTGCCTTCAATTGCCTCCATGGTTGCCATTTGGGGCAGCGACACGTAACCACCGGCCGGAATCCAGCCCAGCGCATATTCCACCCCCCCAATTTTCTTTTTCCAAATGGGCTTGCCAAACCAAATCGCAAACCGGTCAATTTTCAGTCCGCGCCATTTGGCGGCCAGAAAATGCCCGAGTTCGTGAACGCCAATCAGCAGGTTGAAGAGCAACACCACTTCCAAGGCGATAAAAATGTATCTTAAAATTGTCATGTTAACTTATGCATCTGAACGGCTATTTACTATAACAAATGAACCGGGAACCGCAATCTAAGAGAAAATCGGCCGCCCCGGCCGGCCAGCCCACCAGTTCAGGGTTTAAACCACGGCCGCGGCTTGGCGGGCCCAGGCATCGGCGGCCAGGATTTCTTCCAAGGCAGGCTGGGCAACCACGCGATGCGCCGCCATGGTCCGGCGGACGGTTTCCGTGATTTGCGGAAAGTTGATTTTGCGATTCACGAAAGCTTCGACCGCAACTTCGTTGGCCGCGTTCAATACCGCCGGCAGCGTGCCGCCTACCTCCCCGGCCTGCCGGGCGAGTTCGATGGCGGGAAAACGGTCGGTATCCGGCGTTTCAAAGGTTAGGGTCCCAATTTTGGGGAAATCGGTCTGTACCCGGGCGTTGGGGGCCCGGTCCGGGTAGGTCAGGGCGTATTGAATCGGCAGGCACATGTCGGGGGTGGAAAGCTGGGCGATGAGCGAGCCATCGACGAATTCCACCATGGAATGCACGATGCTTTGCGGATGCACCACCACGCCCACCCGGGCCATCTCGACATCGAATAACCACCGGGCCTCGATCATTTCCAGGCCTTTGTTAAAGAGCGTGGCCGAATCAATCGTGATCTTCCGGCCCATCACCCAGGAGGGGTGTTTCAACGCCCGCTCGACACTGATGTCGGCAAACGATTCCTTGGGCCAGAGTTTGGCGTCACGGAAAGGCCCGCCGGAGGCGGTGAGCCACAGTTTGCGGACCGAGGTCGCGGGTTTGCCGTCCAGACACTGGGCAATTGCCGAGTGCTCGCTATCCACCGCCAGCACCCGCACGCCATATTTGCGGGCTTCGTTCATGACGATTTCGCCGGCCATGACCAGAATTTCCTTGGAAGCCACGGCAATGTCCTTCCCGGCGCGAATCGCCGCCAGGGCCGGTTGCAGTCCCGCGGTGCCAACGATGGCAATTAATACGATATCCGCGGAGGGCAGGGTGGCCAGCTTCAGCAACCCCTCCGCACCGGCATAAACTTTGGTTTGGGCACCCAAGCGGCCTTGGAGGGCAGCCACCCTGGCCGGATCCGCCAGGGAAACCACCTCCGGTTGGTGCTTCAGGGTTTGTGCCAGCAGGAGTTCGGCGTTATTACCCGCAGCCAGACCCACCAAACGAATGCGATCCGGCAAATCTTCCGCCACTTTAACGGTGCTGGTGCCAATGGAACCGGTGCTGCCAAGGAGAACTACGTTTTTCATGTTGGAGAATTACAGGGCGTTCAAGGAAAATGTGCCAGTCGGGTCAAGCATTCGTCAACACATGCCGCAGATAGAGGTACATGATCGGGGCATTGAACAGGAGGCTGTCCAGCAGATCCAAAATGCCGCCAATGCCCGGGAAAAAGTGTCCGGAATCCTTCACGCCGGACTGCCGTTTGAAGAGGGATTCGATTAAATCGCCGATGACGGCCGTGGAACTCAGAACCACCCCGAGAATGATGGCGTGGAGCAGGGTCATGCCGGCCATTTTATCCCCGAGAAAATGGGCGAAGAGCACGCTCGCCAGGGTGGAAACCACGATGGCACCGCCAAAGCCCTCCCACGTTTTGCCGGGGCTGATGCGGGGAATCATCTTGTGACGGCCAATGAGCGAGCCCACCAAGTAGGCCCCCATGTCGCTGAATTTGGTGACCAGAATGAAATAAAGGACATAGTATTTTCCATCCACGCCCGGGAAGAAATTGATTTTCTGGATAAAATTCAGGAGCCAGGGCACATACATCAAGCCCAGCAGGGTCGTGCCAATGGCGGACATGCCGGTGATGCAGGATTTGGAGACGAACTGGCGGACGCATAAACCGAGGACAAATAAAATGAGGAATCCGGTTTCGAAGTCGTTCACCCGGGCAGGGGAGTTATTCAGACCCAGGTGGCCCGTGACGTTCATAAAGGTCCCCACCATCAGCAGGACCCCGCCGGTCAGGCCGCACCACTTGAAACAGAAGAGTTTGCTGCTCCCAGCCAGATCATAAAATTCCGCCAGGCCCGCAACCGCCAGGACCACCATGATCGCGAGGAACACCCCGTTCGAAAGCAACGGGTGGCCCGAAAATAAAGAAGTCAGTATGACCGTCCAGAGAATCACCGTGGTGATTAACCGGCGGAAAAAAATCCGGGCTTTAGATGGTGTCGGGGCCGGGCCGGCCAAATTGGACATCCGGCGGAAAATATCAGGGCGCGGCCCGGTTGCCAATTGGCAATTGCGAAACCGGCGCGGGAAAATCACTGTTTGGGGAAATTGGCATTGGCCGTGACCCACCCCCGCAGCGGCCCGGACGCTTTGCATTTAGGTTGGCGTCGGGAGCGAATTTATGCGAGTAAGGCAGGGTATCGCCTGCGCAAACGAGCATGTCCTGGGCGGCCGGCAACTAATGAAATTATTTTTTCAAATCTGTCTGATGACCATGGCTTTGACCATGGTAGGTGCGGCCAACAGCATTACGAATGGTGGTTTTGAGGCGGGCCTGGCCGGGTGGCGGCCACTCTGGACACGGGAGACCAATACTGGGACTGTCACGTTGGACACCCACACCGTGCACGGTGGCCAATGCGCGGCCCGGGTGGACCATCCCGCCGGCCTGGATTGGAGTCTGGAGCCGGCCGGACGGCTCGCGGTGTCGCCGGGGGAGATTTTTGAACTGGCGGCGTGGGTGAAACTCAATAGCCAGGGGGGGCTCGTCACGCTTTGTGTTTCCTCGTATGCTGGCTCCGGCCAGGTCATTGATTGGTCCTATGGCGGAAGCACCTTGAAGGATTCCGCCGATTGGCAGCGCGTGCGCACCCAGTTTATGGTGCCATCCGGCGTGGTGGAAATTCAGCCGCGCGTCATCGGTTCCGGCCCGGCCACCGTGTGGCTGGATGACTTTTCATTGCGCAAAACCGGTCAGGTAACCCTGCATCCCCCCGCCAGTCTGCCCACCCAGTTCGCCCTCACCAACCCGGTCTTGGAAGTGTCCCTCAACACCAGCAATGCCACTTTGAGTGTGCGGGACCGGCGGACGGGTCAGCGCTTCGACCAATCACCGCTGGCGGACGACTTGGTGTTGACGCGCGCCACCGCCTCGCACGACCAACTCCAACTGCGATTGTTGCGGGCCACTACCGGTCAGAAACTTACTGCGTGGATCCGACTGGAGCCTGCCGTGGCGGAGTTTACCGTGGAGGTCTCGGGTCCGGGTTCATTGACGGCCGGACTTGCGTTTCCGCATCCGTTTTTGTCGCATCCGGGCGAATATCTGGTGGTTCCCATGAATGAGGGCATTTCTTATCCGGTCGAGGATCGCAGTATTGACCCGTTCAAGCTCATCGCTTACGGCGGTCACGGTATTTGCATGGCCTTTTGGGGTGTGACGGATGGCGAGCGCGGGCACATGGCCATCCTTGAAACTCCCGATGATGCCTCTATTCGAATTGAACGCCAGGACGGTTTGCTCGGCATTGCCCCACAATGGGATGGCCAGCGTGGGCAGTTCGGGTATGCCCGGCGGCTGCGTTATGTGTTTTTTGACCACGGCGGTCATGTGGCCATGGCCAAGCGCTACCGCGTTTACGCCCAGTCGATTGGCCGGTTCAAGACCCTCGAACAAAAGCGCCGGGAAAACCCGAATGTGGACCTGCTGGTGGGCGCCGTGAACGTGTGGTGTCATGAACCCGATGCGGCGGGGCTCGTCAAGGACCTGCAAGCGGCCGGCATCCAGCACATCCTGTGGAGCAGCGCCCTGCCGCCGGAACAACTCCGCGCCTTAAACGAGCTCGGTGTGCTGACCAGCCGCTACGACATTTACCAGGATGTGATGAACCCGGCGAATTTCCCCCAACTTGCCGCCCGGCATGGTGATTGGGTGACGGAGGCGTGGCCGGCGGAGATCATTCGCCAGGCCAATGGCGAGTGGGAGCGCGGCTGGGGAGTGCCAGGCCGGGCGGGCGATTGGTTCTACTGTGGCCTGTTGTGCGATGAATTTGCCCCAGGCTATGCGGCCCGGCGGATTACCGCTGAACTGGCCACGCACCCCTATCGTTGCCGGTTCATTGATACCACCACGGCCATGCCCTGGCAGGAATGCTATGACCCCCACCACCCCATGACCCGCACCGACAGTCGGAAGTGGAAAATGAAACTACTGAACTACATTTCTGCGGACGCCCGGCTGGTGGCCGGAAGTGAAACGGGCCACGATGCCGCTGTGCCTTTCGTGCATTACTTCGAGGGCATGCTGAGCCTTGGGCCCTATCGCGTCCCAGACGCCGGTCGCAACACGGCCCGCATTTGGACCAACGCCCCCGAGCGCGTGGTCAAGTTTCAACTGGGCCAGCAATACCGGCTGCCGCTGTGGGAGTTGGTGTACCACGAGTGCGTGGTGGCCCAATGGTATTGGGGCGATTACAATAATAAATTACCGATGCTCTGGGACAAGCGGGACCTCTTCAACATCCTCTACGCCACGCCCCCCATGTTTATGTTTGACCGCGCGCTTTGGGAGGAGAATTCCGCCCGTTTTGCCCGGAGCTACCAGAACATCTGCCCCTTGGTCCGCCGGGTGGGATACAGCGAGATGACCGATCACTGCTTTCTCACTCCAGACCGGAGCGTCCAGCAAACTACCTTTGCCAACGGCGTCCATGTGACAGTAAATTTTGGCCCGGCCGCGTTCCGTTCGCCCGATGGGTCGGTAGTCGGAGCGATGGGGTTTTTGGTGAGGTGAATTCGCTTTGGCCTGGTCTGCTGCCCGCCGGGTTGGCCGGCGCCACGGGCACTGGAATGGCCGCCCGGTGGTGCCGCAAAACGGACTCCTTGCCAAGTAAAATGTTTTTCCTGCTCGCCAAATGACTGCCTTTCCGAGATACTGAATCTTGAATTAATGAACTTTACAGGCACTTATACGGCAATTGTCACCCCGTTTCTCAACGGGCAACTCGATGAAGGCGCGCTCGAACGAATCATCAAGTTGCAAATCAAGGGTGGCGTGGATGGTATTGTCCCGGTGGGTACCACGGGCGAGTCTCCCACGGTGGACATGGCGGAGCACGTGAGAATCATCGAACTGTCCGTAAAATTTGCCGCGGGTAAAATCAAAGTGCTGGCGGGCACGGGGGGCAACGCCACCAACGAGGCGATTTTCCTAACCCAGGCCGCGGAGAAGGCCGGGGCCGACGGATCCCTGCAGGTCGCGCCGTACTACAACAAACCCACCCAGGAAGGCTTGTTCCAGCACTTCCGGGCCATTTCCCGCGCCACCAAGCTCCCGCTCGTGCTGTACAGCATTCCCGGGCGCTGCGGCGTGGAAATCAGCATCGACACGGTCAAACGTCTGGCCCGCGAATACAAAAACATCGTCGGCATCAAAGAAGCCGGCGGCAGTTGCGACCGCGTTTCCCAGTTGCGCGCTGCGCTGGGCGAGAATTTTACGATCCTCTCCGGGGATGATTCCCTCACGCTGCCCTTCATGTCCGTGGGCGCCCATGGCGTGGTGAGTGTGGCCTCGAATGTCATTCCCAAGGAAGTTTCCCAGATGGTGAAATTGTTTGCCGCGGGCAAGGCGAACGCCGCCATCCGGCTGCATGAGAAGTATTATCCGCTGTTCAAGGATCTGTTCATTGAAACCAATCCCACCCCGGTGAAAGCCGCGCTGGCGATGATGAAGGTGATTCAAGAGGAATACCGGCTGCCGCTGGTGCCCATGAATCCGAAAAATTGGGAGGCGCTGCGCACGACGCTCAAGCGCTGCAACGTACTGGAATAAACCGGAAGAACAACATGACGCGGGTCATTATTGTGGGAGCCAAAGGCCGCATGGGCCAGGCTTTGGTCAAATGTATGCCTTTGCATGCGGGTTTGGTGCCCGCCGCGCAAATTAATCGCGGCGACGATCTGGCCGTGGCCCTGCCGGGGGCGGATGTGGTGATTGATTTTAGCGCCCACGCGAACACGGTGGAAGTCGCCCGCCTTTGTGCCCGGCAAAAAAAGGCCCTGGTCATCGGCACCACCGGGCACACCGACACGGACACGTTTGAGATCCAGCAACTCAAATCCCAAATCCCCATCGTCTGGGCCACCAATTTTTCCACCGGCGTGAACACGCTGTTCTGGCTGACCCGCAAGGCGGCGGAAATTCTCGGCCCCGACTTCGATTTGGAAGTGGTGGAAACGCATCACCGCCTCAAAAAGGACGCCCCCAGCGGGACCGCCAAAACGCTGGTGGAAATCCTGGCCGAAGTGCGCCACCTGAAAATGGGGGAAGCCGCCCGGCACGGCCGGGAAGGCAATGTCGGTGCCCGCACCCCCTCCGAAATTGGGGTGCACGCCATTCGTGGAGGCGATGTGGTGGGGGATCACACGGTGCTGTTTGCCAATATTGGCGAGCGGGTCGAATTGACCCACAAAGCCTCCAGCCGCGACACTTTTGCCAATGGCGCCCTGCGCGCCGCCCGCTGGGCCGTGAGCCAAAAACCCGGCTTGTACGACATGCAACACGTGCTGGGTTTGAAATGAACTCCGCGCCGCCAACTCCGGGAGTTGCGGTTGCCAGTGCTTTTCAGAGGGATGGCTTTGCGGCGCTGCCGCCTTGGTTTTCCGAGGAGGAATGCGCCGCACTGACGTTGGAACTTTCACAATTGCTGGGGGTTCAGCAGTTGGCCTCACGCAACAAACTGGGTGGCCTCCGCAATCTCCTCAGAATTTGCCCCGCGGTTGGACGGCTCGCGAACTCGCCAAAAACCAGGGATTTGCTTGAGCACGTGTCGGGGCAAACCGTGTTTCCCGTGCGCGCGCTGTTTTTTGACAAGACCCCGGCCGCCAATTGGCGGGTGCCCTGGCATCAGGATTTGACCATTGCCGTGGCCCAAAAAGTCGAATGCCCGGGCTTCGCGGGCTGGTCGCTAAAAGCCGGAATTCCCCATGTGCAACCCCCGGCCGCAATTTTAGAAGGCATGCTCGCCCTCCGGTTGCACCTGGATGACTGCACCGCTGAGAATGGCGCCTTAAGGGTCATCCCCCGTTCCCATTTGGGAGGCAAGCTCCTGCCGGGAGCCATTCCCCGCGTCGTGGCCACGAACCCAGAGGTGGTTTGTGCGATTCCCCGCGGCGGGGCCATGGTCATGCGTCCTTTGCTGCTGCATGCTTCGTCCCCGGCCACCCATCCGGCGCATCGCCGGGTGTTGCATATTGAATATGCCACGGCCGAATTACCAGGTGGTTTAAAATGGTTTGACGCCTGATGCAACATTCGCTCGCTTACCTCTCATTGGGCTCGAATTTGGGCGATTCGGCCGCGATCTTGGCGGCCGCCGTTTCGCGCTTACAACACCTGTCCACTGAGCCCATCGCGCAATCGTCCCTCTGGCAAACCACCCCGGTTGATTGCCCGCCGGGTTCCCCGTTGTTTCTAAACGCCGTGGTGGCGTTGCGGGTGCAAGCGGGCGAAACTCCCGAATCATTACTGGCCCAGTTGCAGGCGTTGGAAATCGAGTTTGGCCGCCGGCCCAAAGTGGTTTTGAACGAACCCCGCCCCTTGGATCTCGATTTATTAAGCTTCGGCCAGGAAGTCCGCCATACCCCCCAACTCGTATTGCCCCATCCCCGGGCGCGCGTGCGCCGGTTTGTGCTGCAGCCGTGGAGTGAACTTGCCCCCGACTTGGTTTTGCCCGGGGAAACCCTGAGTGTGGGCCAGCTGCTGGCGGGCTTGCCGGCGGAGGATCCAATGGTAAAAATTGGGTGAAACCGCAGATCTCAATAATTTTTTCCTTTCCGAAATTTGGGTTTTATCCCCATCTTAGCTGGTGAAATTTTCTACCGCACTCATTCGCCGCGCGGTCAAAGCCGCGCTGGCCGAGGATATTGGCACGGGTGATGTGACCTCGTTGGCCACGATTCCCAAGACTTCCCGTTCCACGGCCGTCATGCGTGCCCGGGAACCTCTCGTAGTGGCTGGCCTGGCCTTCGCCGTGTGCGCCTTCCGGGAATTATCCCGCAGTGTGAAGCTCACCGTGCCCGTCCAGGATGGGCACCGGGCGGAGGTGGGTGAGGTGCTCATGGAAATATCCGGCTCGACCCATGCCATTTTGAGTGCCGAGCGGGTTGCTTTGAACTACCTCCAGCGTCTCTCTGGTGTGGCCACTGCCACGGCGCAATATGTGGCGGCGCTCAAGGGGACCAAAGTCCAAATTTTAGACACCCGCAAGACCACCCCGGGCTGGCGGCTGTTTGAAAAATACGCGGTCGCTTGTGGCGGTGGCAAAAATCACCGGCTGGGCCTTTATGATATGGTGCTAATCAAGGATAATCACCTGGCCGCCTTGCGGGATGCCCAGCCCAACGCCATTACTGCGGCTGTGGCCCGCGCCCGGGCCAAATATCCCAAACTGCCGGTGGAAGTGGAGGCTGACACCCTGGTCCAGGTGGCGCAGGCGGTGGCGGCCGGCGCGGATATTATTCTGTTGGACAACATGACGCCCTCCCGGCTTTGGCAGGCGGTGCAAATGGTGGATGGGCGCGCGCAAACGGAGGCCAGCGGCGGCGTAACCCTGAAAACCATCGGGGCCATTGCCAATTCCGGGGTGGATTTTATTTCCGTGGGGGCGATCACGCACTCCGCCCGGGCGGTGGACATCGGCCTCGATTTTCCGTCATGACCACCGATGCCACCATTTTGGCTGCCCTGCGGGCCCATCCCGCCGGCGTCTCGGGGGCCGACTTGGCGGAGCAAATTGGCATCAGCCGGGCGGCTGTATGGTCGCGCATCGAGGAACTCCGGCATTTAAATTATGAGATTGAGGCTGGACCGCATTTTGGTTACCGCCTGTTATTTTCGCCCGATGTTTTGCATGCCGATGATCTGTTGGCGCGGCTGGGGGATACCCGGGTGATTGGCCGGGATATCCGCGTCTTTGAGGAGACCACCTCCACGAATGATGTGGTGGAACGGCTGGCCCGGGATGGTGTGAAAGAGGGCGTGGTGGTGTATGCTGAATCCCAGACCAAGGGCCGCGGCCGGCTGGGCCGTAAATGGATTTCCCCGGCGCACAAGGGCCTTTGGTTTTCCATTTTATTGCGCCCCCAGTTACGTCCGCAAATGGCCACGCAACTCACTGTCGCCTCGGCCACCGCGCTGCGCCGGGCCATCAAAATCCAAACCGGCCTCTCACCCGAGATCAAATGGCCGAACGACATTCTCCTGGGCGGCAAAAAAGTGTCGGGCATTCTCACCGAAATGAGCGCCGAATTGGACCAGGTGCGTTACCTCATTCTGGGCATTGGTGTGGATGTGAATTTGGCACCGCAGGAATTTCCGCCAGACTTGCGCCCGATCGCCACTTCTCTGCGCATCGCGGCCGGCCGGCCAGTCTCGCGCGCCGAACTGGCGGTGCATATTCTGCGTGAACTCGACCGGGACTACGCAAAGATCTGTGCCGGGGAATTTACCGGCGTGGCGGATGAATGGGAGGCCAACTGCACCACCATTGGCCGCGAGGTGACCGTGCAATTGGGGGGCCGCCAGGTGCGCGGGTGCGTGGAATCCCTGGATGACGACGGTGCGTTGTTGCTACGCTCGGAACACGGTCATTTGGAGCGCATTATTGGCGGGGACGTGACTTTGGAAAAATGATTCTGTTATTTGATATCGGCAATACTCACACGCACATTGGCCTGGCCAATGACCGGCGGGTGGTGAAACAAATCAATCTGCCCACCCTCACCTGGCTGGGCGGCTCCGCGCCGGCGTTGGTGGCGAAATTTACCGGTCGCTCCGTGATTTCCGGGGCGGCACTGTGCAGCGTGGTCCCGCGGGTGACGCCCCGGGTGAAACGCGCCATTTTCAAACAATTCGGATTGGATACGCTGGAATTGACCCCCGCCACCATCGCCGTGGTGGGCATCAATTACCCGAAACCGCAATCCATTGGTCCCGACCGGCTGGCCAACGCCGTGGCCGCCTGTGAACATTTTGGCGCGCCCGTAGTGGTCGTGGATTTTGGCACGGCCGTTACCTTTGATGTGGTGGACGCTCACCGCGATTATGTGGGCGGCATCATCGCCCCCGGACTGGCCGCCATGACCGATTACCTGCACGAAAAAACGGCCCTCCTGCCCAAAATTCGTATTCGGGAGGTGGAGGCTGTGGTGGGCAAAAACACCGAGCAGGCCATGCTCATCGGGGCGGTGCACGGTTATCGCGGCTTGGTGCGGGAATTGATCGGTGAACTCAAACGCGATTTGCGGGTGAAAAACTTGCCCGTGGTGGCCACGGGCGGTTACGCGAAACTCATGGCGGCAAAATTGCCCGAGATTACGGCGGTGCAACCTGGGCTGACCCTGGAAGGGTTGCGGTTGGTCTGGGCGAAACGGGCGCAAAAATGCCCATGAAAACGATTGGCGCGCTGCTTGGTTTAATCGGTCTGCTCATTGGCCACCTGGCCGCCGAGGAAGCCCAGCTGCCGGTCCGGTTCGCGATGGTGGGGTTGACGCATGATCATGCCCTGGGTTTGCTGTCCAAATTGAACGGTCGCACCGATGTGCAACTGGCGGGGATTGTCGAAACCAACGCTGTGCTCATCGCCCGTTATACCCGGCGGTTCCACCTGGAAACCAATCTCTTTTATCCCACGCTCGCGGACTTGCGGGCCCATACTCATGCGTCCGCCGTGGCCATTTTCACCAGCTCGTTTGACCATGCCCGGGTGGTCGCGGAGGCCGCAGCCCAGGGCATGGGCGTGGTCATGATGGAAAAACCACTGGCCGCCAATCTGGCGGAAGCCCGGGCGATCGCCGCAACCGCCCAAAAGAGTGGGCTGCAAATCATTGTGAATTACGAAACTACTTGGTACCCGGGCAACCAAGCGGCCTATACCATGGTGCACGACCAACACCAAATTGGCACCCTTTGGCGCATGGTGTTTCACCATGGTCATCGTGGACCGCAGGAAATTGGCTGTTCCCCGGAATTCCTGGCGTGGCTGACCGACCCCGTGTTGAACGGCGGCGGGGCCTTGAATGACTTCGGTTGTTATGGGGCGGATCTGGCCACGTGGCTCATGGATGGCCAGCGGCCAACGGCGGTTTTGGCCACCACTCAGCACCTCAAGCCCGAGGTTTATCCCAAGGTGGAGGACGACGCCACCCTTGTGCTGACCTATCCCCACACTCAAGTCATCATCCAAGCCTCGTGGAACTGGCCGTTTGACCGCAAGGACATGGAGCTTTATGGCAAAACCGGATACGTTCTGGTGCCCCAACCTGGCGTTCTGAAAGTGCGCACCGCGAAAATGGCGGCGGAAACGCAAATCACCCCGCCGCCCCCCACCGGAACCCAGGTTGATCCATTGGCATTGCTGGCGGGCGTGGTGCGCCACGAAACCCTTCCCTCCGGCCCTTCTTCCCTGGAGGAAAACCTGGTGGTGATGGAGATCCTGGCCGCCGCCCAGGAATCCGCCAATACCGGCAGGCGGGTGGATTTTTAAACTTATTACGAATTGCCCCGGGCCGGGTTTTGTGCCCATAATCTTCGCCCTATGGCAAGCAGTCGCAGACAATATCCGTTTCATTTGATCGAGCCCAAGTGGCAGCAAACTTGGGACGGGCAAGCAGCTTTTCGTGCCTTTAATCCCGGCGAGACCGTGCCCGCGTCGCATCCCTTTGCCCAGCGGCATGGCACGGATGCCATGGCTCCCGGCCGAACGCCGCCCCCGAAGTATTATATTTTGGACATGTTTCCCTATCCCAGCGGTGCCGGGCTGCATGTGGGGCATCCGGAGGGATACACAGCCACGGATATCCTGGCCCGTTACCATCGCGCCCGCGGCTATAATGTCCTGCACCCCATGGGCTGGGATTCCTTCGGCCTGCCTGCCGAGCAATATGCCGTCAAGACCGGCCAGCATCCCCGCGTAACTACGGAGGCAAACATCGCCAACTTCACGCGCCAGATCAAATCCCTCGGCTTCAGCTACGACTGGTCGCGCGAACTCGCCACCACGGACCCCGATTATTTCAAGTGGACCCAGTGGATTTTCCTCCAGCTCTACAATTCCTGGTTCAATCCGGAATCCAACAAAGCCGAGTCGATCGAAACACTTAAATTCCCCGCCGACTGTCAAACCGTGGAACAGCAGCGCGCCTTTCGCGATGCCAAACGCCTGGCGTATGTAAGTGAAGCCCCGGTCAACTGGTGTCCGGAACTCGGCACCGTACTGGCCAATGAAGAGGTGATTGACGGCAAGAGTGAAGTCGGTGGCTTCCCCGTTGTCCGCAAGCCCATGCGCCAGTGGATGCTCCGCATCACCGCTTACGCCGAGAAATTGCTGGCCGACCTGGAGATCATTGACTGGAGCGACTCGCTCAAGGAAATGCAGCGCAACTGGATCGGCCGCAGCGAGGGGGCCGAGGTGGATTTTCAAATCGAGGGTTCCCTTGAAAAAATCCGCGTGTTCACCACCCGACCTGACACTTTGTTCGGCGCGACTTACATGGTGTTGTCGCCCGAGCATAAATTGCTCGCCACGATTACCACGCCCGGACAGGCCGAAGCGGTCAAAGCTTACCAAGCTTTTGCCGCCGGCAAGAGCGACCTCGAACGCACGGAACTCGCCAAGGAAAAGACCGGAGTCTTCACCGGTGCTTATGCCATTAATCCAGTCAACGGCGAAAAAATTCCCGTCTGGATTGCCGACTATGTGCTGGCGAGCTACGGCACGGGGGCCATCATGGCAGTGCCGGCTCACGACACGCGCGACTTTGAGTTTGCCAAAAAATTCAACCTGCCCGTGATCCAGGTGGTGCAGCCGCCAGCCGGCAAGGAATGGCAGGGCTTTACGGATGAGGGGATCGCGGTCAATTCCGGCTTTATCACCGGCCTGTCCACGGTCGAGGCGAAAAAGGCGATCTCCGCCTGGCTCGCTGAAAAAGGCCTCGGCAAGAAGACGGTCAATTTCAAGCTGCGCGACTGGCTGTTCAGCCGCCAACGTTATTGGGGCGAACCGTTCCCCATCATTTGGAAACGCGATGCCAGCGGTGCCTTGTATCATGAGGCGCTGCCGGTGAGCGCCCTGCCGGTGCTGCCACCCACGCTCGAGGATTACAAGCCCACTGCGGATGGCCAGCCGCCGCTCGCGCGCGCCACGGATTGGGTGAGCGCAGTGGCCGGTGCCGTCCGTGAAACGAACACCATGCCGCAATGGGCGGGCAGTTGCTGGTATTATCTCCGCTATACCGATGCAAAGAACGCCGGGGCCTTCGTGGGCAGCGATGCCGACAAATACTGGATGGCCTCCAATGGTAAATCGGCGGGCGTGGACCTGTACGTCGGCGGCACGGAGCACGCGGTGCTGCACTTGCTGTACGCCCGTTTCTGGCACAAGGTGTTGTTTGATCTGGGCCACGTGGCCACGCCGGAACCGTTTTACAAACTGGTCAATCAAGGGCTCATTCTCGGAGCGGATGGCCAGAAGATGTCCAAATCCCTTGGCAACGTGGTGAATCCGGACGATGTGCTGGGCGAATACGGCGCGGATGCGTTTCGCTTGTACGAGATGTTCATGGGGCCGTTGGAAATGGTGAAGCCCTGGAATACCAAGGGCGTCGAAGGCGTCTATCGCTTTCTGGGCCGGGTCTGGCGCTTGTTCATCGATGAGGCCAGCGAAACGGAATTTGAACAGGCAGAAACCGTGGCACAGTCGCAGGTAGCGCCGGCGTACCCGCCTGCGGATTCGCGCACCGTCCCGGTGCGAGACGGTGGAACGGGCGGCGAGACGCCGCCACAACCCGCAGGCGGGGACGCCGGCGCTACTTTGCTGGACCTGATCAAGTTAAGCCCCGCCATTCAGGACGTGCCTGGCACACCGGCGCAGCTCAAGACCTTGCATGCCTGCATCAAAAAGGTCACCGAAGACCTGGACGGCATGCGCTTCAACACCGCGATTTCCGCGATGATGGTGTTTGTGAATGAGGCCATTGCCTGGGAGGTCAAACCCGTGGCCGCCTTGCGCGCCTTTCTGCAATTGCTCCAGCCGTTCGCGCCGCATCTGGCCGAGGAATTGTGGGCAAAACTGCCCGCCGGTTCCGCCGTGGCCCTGGCCTATGCGCCCTGGCCGAAATACGATCCGGCTTTGCTCGTGGAGACGGAAATCGAAATCCCGGTGCAGGTGAACGGCAAATTCCGCGACGTCATCAAAGTCGCCGTGGATGCCGACAACGCCACCATCGAGACCGCCGCCCTGGCCTCCGAAAAAGTGCAACAATTCATCGCCGGCAAGAGCATCAAGAAAATCATCATTGTGCCCAAACGGATGGTCAATATTGCTGTGGGCTGAAATCCAAGGGCCCAAGTCCTCCCACCGCATTTGGTGGGCAGGACTTGGGGCCAGGCTTAAACGCTGATCCGGCTCAGCGCTACCTCAATTCGTCCCAACACCTGCTCGCGCCCAAGCACCTCCAGCAAATGGTATAAGCTTGGTCCCGAGGTTTTCCCCGTCAGCGCCAGGCGGGTGGGATGCACCAGCACACCGACTTTTACGCCCAGTGCCTTGGCGGTTTCTTTGAGCGCTGCTTCCACCGCGACGGCGTCAAAGGTGGGCAGGACGGCAAACGCGTCGCGGAGTTTTTCCAGGCGCGGTTTATTCTCCGGTACGAAATCTTTTTTCACGGCTTCGGCATCGTATTCCACCCTGCCGGTGAAATAAAAGCCGGCATAGCCGGGCAGTTCCGCGAAGGTCTTGAATTTGCCTTTGCAGGTGTCCAGCGCGGCTTTGACGTAGGGCAGGGGATGGCGGTTGGTATCCACCCCGGCCCGGGCGAAGGCGTGCACGGCGAGTTCGTAAAAGCGGTCAGGGGCCAGTTCGCGGGCGTATTCCCCCTGGAGCCAAAGCAGTTTCTCGTAATCAAACCGGGCGTTGTGCCGGAGGATTTGCGGCAGGTCGAAAAGCTCGATGGTTTCGGCCAGTGACATTTTTTCACGGTTGTCCTTCGGCGACCAACCCAGCAGGCAGAGATAGTTAATGACCGCCTCCGGCAAAAAGCCGGTGTCCAGATAGCTGGTCAGGGAGGCCCCTTGATCGCGCTTGCTCATTTTCGAACCGTCGCCGTTCAGGATCAGCGGGATGTGCGCGTAATGCGGCGCGGGCACGCCAAAGGCGTTGAACAGCGTGATGTGCTTGGCGGTGTTGCTGAGGTGATCCTCGCCGCGAATGACATGCGTGATGCCCATTTCCAGGTCGTCGATCACATTGACGAGGTGGAACACCGGCTCGCCATCCGAGCGCACGAGCACGAAATCGGGATCAATCTCCTCGCGGTCGGTCAGTTTGCGCAGGACGTCGCCCACGACCAGGTCCTTGATGAGCACCGGCTCGCGTTGCATCTTGAATTTGACCGCCCCTTCGTGCTCGTAGGCCAGTCCGCGCGAGAGCAGGGCCTCCACCCGGCGCTGGTAATTTTCCTTTCGCTGGCTTTGGAAATAGGGCCCGCGATCCCCTTTGCTGGGGCCGGTGGCATCCCCGGTGAGCGGGCCTTCGTCCCAATCGAGGCCCAGCCAGCGCAGGCCGTTGAGAATCACATCCACGGCTTCCTGCGAGTTGCGGGCGGCGTCCGTGTCCTCAATGCGCAGCACGAAGGTTCCGCCGGTATGGCGGGCGAAGAGCCAGTTAAACAGGGCGGTGCGCGCGCCACCGATGTGCAGGTAGCCGGTGGGCGAGGGGGCAAAACGAACGCGAGGTTTCATAATAATGTCACCTCAGATTATAAGCTTTTTGCCGGCATGAAAAACAAAAACGGCGCTGCGGCCGGGCCCGGCGCAAGCCAGGGTTCCTCAACATTTCACCGTTTTTTTCTTTTTACCCAGGGTCCCGCGCGCCTGCGCTTTGCGAATATAATCGGGGGCGAAGGGCATCTGGCAATCATTGTTCCCCAAATCCGCCGTGACCGGACCCAGTGCTTCGCCGGTTTTGATGGCCAGGTCCGTGAGGGGTGGCACATAGGTGCCCACGGCGATTAGAAAATGGATCATCGGCCGGCGCACGGCGTCGGGCGCTTGGTGAATGGTTTTTTGGACCCTCTGGATCAGGCGTTGGAGGGCGGGCAAGTCCAAGTCTTTGTCGGCTTTGAGGGCCACCAGGCTGCTCAAGGTTCCCCAGCCGGCCACCGCCACGGTGTGTTTGGGTGAATCAATCCACTGCAAGCCCAGTTCCCAGCCATGCGGACTCTCGGCGGCCACCCACGCCACCGTGGCCCCGGGCAGGGCTCCGCCCTCGGCCTGGTCGGCCCAGCCTTGCAAATCTTTTTTGGTCATGCGCGCATCATCCGCGATCAAACCGGCCAGATACATCGCGTCATAATTACCCGTGGCAAACAGATCCAGCGCCAGTTGGTAATCTTTTTTGATGCGTTTTTGGATTTTCTTCAATTCACTTACCGGCACGCCAAAGCAGGGTTCCTTCACGCCATGGTTGGTGGTGATGATGCGCTTATAGCTGGCGCGCCCCAGCGGTTGCAGTTCAGCAAGAATTTCTTGGGCTGTCATTTTGGATCCAGTTTGGTTGGCGGCTGACCCGGGTTCAGGCAGCCGCGGGTTCGCGTGGCGATAGTTATGTAATGTGCCAGCCGGGCCGGGGCAAGGAACATTTTGCGATGCCTTTTAGCTATGCTCAGTCATGAAAAACGGTATTTACCGGATGTTCGCGATTTGTGGCATGCTTTGGCCATGAGTGAATTAGCCAACAACCGTCCGGTGGTCAAACAGGTCACGGAAGCTTCGGCCCCGCCAATGCAAATTGGGGTGGATAGTTTTGCCACGGGTTTTGGCCAGGGTGACACCGCCGGGGGCATCAGCGATACCACCAGTCTGGGTTATTTGGTGGACCGCATTCAGCTGGCCGACGAGGTCGGGCTGGATGTCTTTGGCGTGGGTGAACATCATCGGAAAGAGTTTTTGGATTCGGCGCCGGCCGTGATTCTGGCCGCCGCTGCGGCGCGTACCCGGCGCATCCGGCTGGCCAGTGCCGTCACCGTGCTGAGCGCGGCCGATCCGGTGCGCGTCTTTCAACAATTTGCCACCCTCGATTTGCTGTCCCAAGGACGGGCGGAAATGGTGGTTGGCCGGGGTTCCTTTATTGAATCGTTCCCGCTGTTTGGCCTGGCTCTCGAGGATTATGACTCGCTGTTTGCCGAGAAATTGGATTTGTTGCTGAACATTCGGGCGCATGAATATGTGACTTGGTCGGGCCAGCACCGGCCGGCATTGACCGGGCAGGGGGTTTATCCCCGTCCGCAGCAATCTGCGCTCCCCATCTGGCTGGGCGTGGGGGGCACGCCAGAGTCATTTGTGCGGGCCGGCACGCTGGGCTTGCCCCTGATGATCGCCATTATTGGCGGTTACACCCACCGGTTTCGTCCCCTGGTGGACTTGTACCGCGCGGCGGGCCAGCGCGCCGGTCACGCCCCGGAGCAATTGAAAGTGGGCGTTCACGCCCTGGGCTATGTGGCCGAGACCAGTAAACAGGCGGTGGCCGACTTCTTTCCCGGATACGCCGCCAGCTTTACCAAAATTGGCCGGGAACGCGGCTGGCCACCGGTCACCCGGGCGGCCTTCGATGCCGTGAGCGGGCCCCAAGGGGCGCTGCTGGTGGGCGGTCCCGAGGAAATCGCCGCCAAAATCCTTGCTCACAGCGTGGCCTTGGGCGGCCTGGACCGGATCACCTTCCAAATGGATGTCGCGGCCCTGCCGCAGGCCAAACTGATTAGTTCCATCAAACTATTGGGCGAGCGCGTTGCGCCGCTGCTCCGGCAACATAAGGTGGTAAAGCCGGCAGTAAGTCATTGAAACCCTCCAGCGCATTTCAGCAAGGGGTGATCCGCTAATTTCGCTCATTGACGCGAATTATCAGAGTGGCGAATGCGGAGCGGGCAGTTGAGTTCAAAGGCACGATTGGGTGGGGAAGAGGCTCTGGGCTTTGGGCTCTAGGCACCTGCGGCGAATTGCTGGGTGGTTTACTGGGCCACTGGATTTGATTGGGATTAGCTTGCACCCCTCTGGGGTGCGCGGTGTTTTAGGGGGTTGACCGGGGGTATCACTGCTTTCAACCCCCGGCTGCCAGCTGGCACCCCTCTGGGGTGGGTCACTGCCCGGTAGCGGGCGGTGGCGGTGGCTTTGGCGGGAGGGACAACTTTTTTTACTCGGACCGACTCGGACCTAGTCGGACTTTTTTGGGGGGCTGGAGTTGGTCTGTGAAGTGTGAATTTTCAGGTGCTAACTTATAAGTGTCAAAGAACGAGGCTGATAAATTGGGGCGGCCGCGCCATTCGAAACTGATGCTGCCTTTGGATTTCCTCCATTAAGGCAACTCTCCTGATGAGTGTACGTTGGCGGCGGAGTTTTGTCAAATCCACACCACCTGCCCGGTTCGTATGTGAACTTATGCCAAATTCGGCCTGGCTGGTTCCGCGAATGCGCCTGAACCGGCCAGGAGGCGTTATTTTCCGTATTTTTTTGCAAGATTTTCGGGTTCAATCGGTATGGGTAAGGAAGCCGCTGCGGTGTCAGGCTTTAAATCCCATTATGCACAAACTATCAATCACCCGCCCGGAACCGGGGGCTGCGACCCGAACCGGCCCGCGCGCGTTCACGTTGATTGAGCTATTGGTGGTGATTGCCATCATTGCGATTTTGGCGGCGATGCTGCTGCCGGCGTTAAGCGCGGCCAAGGGCAAGGCCCTGCAAATTCGCTGTGCCAGCAATCACAAGCAACTCGCGCTGGGCTGGTGCATGTATAAGGAGGACAATCGCGGCCGGTTGGTGGTGGATGATCCCTGGGGAGGCACGAATTTCCCGAGCTGGGTCTATGGGGAAATGCCGTATCCCAACGACGCGACCAACACGACGCTGATCCAGATGGGACTGCTGTTCCCGTATGCGCCAAATGTGGGGGTGTATCGCTGTCCCGCTGACACCACGGTGCATGATCGCAGCTACAGCATGCAATCCCAACTGGCGTGCTACAAGTCCGGCCAGCCCTTCGATTCCATGGCGGGGCTGGGGGTTGCGGGGTATCCGGCGGAATACGCGGAGAGCCAGATGATCAAACCGCCCCCGGTGCTCACGGCGGTTTTCCTGGATGAGAGCCCGCTGAGTTTGAACGATGGTTATTTTGCCCTGAGTGTGGTGGGGGACTCATGGGGGGATATTCCGGCGAACTGGCATGCCCGCGGTTGTAATTTCTCGTTTGCGGACGGGCATACGGAGCATTGGCGGTGGCAGGACCCGCGCACGGTGACCCTGACCCCGTCCGTGGCAACGCCCAATAACCCGGATTTGAAACGTTTGCAGGCGGCCATGGCCATGCCTTAGGCGGGAATTAGGCTTTAGGCGGCGGCCACCAAGGCTGGGGGGCTGATTGACGGGCCGGGGTAGGTACTATGTTTAACTTCCGGCTTATAGATTGCCCCTTTGGGGGGGCGGGGAATCGGCCACTATCAATGGTTTGCATGCGCGCCGGCAAAGCGCCACGAACTCGGTCAACGGTCCTTGCCGGAACTTCCTACCTTAATGCAAACCATTGTTCGTGCAGGGCCACGGCCAGGTAGTATGCACCACCGACGGAAATCATACCGGAGCCGTAACGGGGCACGGCGGCGGCCAGGACGGGCGGGCCCGCCCGGCGGTTGAGGGCCAGCACGGCAAAGAGGGGCAGCACCACGAGTTGATGGCCGGTTTCCACCCCCAGGCTGAACGCGCCGAGGGCGGTCCACAGCGGGGCGGTGGGCAGACCGGCCATGGCGTCCAGCAAGCCGCCAGCGAAGCCGAGGCCGTGGATCAATCCGAAGCCAAAGGCCACGGCGAGGCGCAGACGGGAATGCGCTCGTGCTGGTCGGCAGACGTTTTCCAGCGCCACGAGGACGATGCTGAGGGCAATCACGGGTTCCACTACCCAGGCGGGCAGCCGGCAGATGCCGAAGGCGCAGAGGCTCAGGGTGAGGGTGTGGGCCAGGGTGAAGGCGGCGATGACACGGACCATTTCCCAAAAGCGGACCGTGGCCAGGATCAGGGCGGCGACGAAGAGCAAGTGATCGTAGCCGGTGAGAATGTGCCAGACGCCCTGGGCAAAATAGTCGCGAAAGAGATGGCTGCTCGTCGGGGGGACGGCGATGGGCGTGGGGTCCGGGGTGGTGGCCGGCCGCCAGCCGGTGGGCGTGGGGGTGGCGATTTGCCGGCGCAGCAGCCAGACGGAGGCGATGGGGGTGTCCAGGCGTTTGGTGCGGACGGTGTAACTCACTTCCCAAGGGGTGCCGAGGGCATAGGGCCATTCTTGCAGCATGTTCTGGCAAAAACTGACTTCGGCAGGGGGCGAACCGGTCCAGGGATACACCAGTTCGCATTGCCAAAAGGTGTTCTCGGGTTCGACCAGAGCCGGCGGCGGGGTGAGGCGCACCACCCGTCCGGCCAGCGTCTGGGTGCCGGCGGTGAGAGTGAGGTGGTGCAGGACGTAATCCGCTTGCGCGGTCGCGGCGGCCGCCAGGTGGTCCGGGTCCGGCTGGGCCAGCTCGGCGGTGGACCAGCCGGCCACCACGGCAATTTCCCGGAGGGATACCGTCAAGGCGACGTGGGCCTGAGTGGGTTCAAATTGCACCCACAGAGCATTTTGCAAATTGGGGTGGGCCTGGCTGGTGAGGCTGGTGAAACCGAGGAGCATCCAGGCCAGCCAGGAGCAGCGGGAAAATACGCCGCGCCTGGGGCGGTGAAGCCGGGTGGCTCCGGGGCTGGCGGGGGTATTCATCGGGCGGTGATCACGCAGGTGTCGGCCGGAACTGTCGCTGGGGTGGCACCGGTTTTTACATAAGCGATGGCGACGGATTGCGGGGAGACGATGACCCGCACGTGACCGGGATTGCCCAGAAACACGCCTTTTTGATAGCCGTAATTTGACAAATCACGAATGCGATCGTCCCCGGCAAAACTGGGTTGGGGGACCATGATATACTGAATTCCGGCCAGTTCCTGCCGGGCATAGAAGTTATCGTGGGCTTTGAACACGGCGGCGACGCCGTGGCGCGCCAGCAATTCTGCAACCGGGGTGGCCCAGCCCGGCCGTTGGGTGGCGAAGCCGGCGCTGCCATCGAGGTTTTGGCCGCCCCATTCGTTGTGCCGGGCGATTTCCACCCCACCGCGCGAGGCCTGGTCGCCGCTCAGCAGATTGTGGATGAATACCAATTTAAATTTGGCCGGGCTGGTGGCCAGGGTGTGGTCCAGCCATTCGTATTGGGTTCGGCCGAGCGACCAGCCCCAGCCATCGCGATTGCGCTGGGGGAGGGAATAGCGAAAAGGATCCAGCACCACCAGCAGGGCGTCGCCCCAGGTGAAGGCATAATAATCCTGGAGAGGGCCGGTGCGCGGGTCAGTCTGGCGATTGCCAGTGTAAAAATCATCGGGCAGGGGATTGGGATAATAGCGGGTGCGGAGCCGCTGTGACCAGACTGCGAGGCAGGTATCCGAGCCATCGTCGTAGCGGGCGCTCTCGCCATCGTGGGTGCCCAGGGCCAGCAGGATCGGCGTGGCGGCGCCAATTTGGCCGAGGTAATAGCGCTGGGCCACGTATTGTTGGGCGGCTTCGGCCCGGGTGTAGTGTTTGTCCGTCATGAACAGATTGCCCAAATCCAGATGAAAATCCGGCTGCTCCATCCGAATGTCCTGCAAGGTCTGTTCGTAAACGCGCGGGCTGGTGTGCTCATCCAGATGGCAATCGGCCGTGAGGGTGAAGGTGAAGGTGGCACCCGGGGCGCGGGCGGTGCTAAAGGTGCCGTGCGTCGGCTGGCCCAGCTCCGCTCCGCCCATGGTCTGGGGACGAAAGGTGTAATAATAACGGGTATGGGCGGTTAATGGGGCGAGGGTCACACTGGCGGGCTTCCCCGCCGAGAAGGTCTGCGCGGGCGTTTGTTGGGTCAGGGCATCGGCGTTGGTGCCATAACTGACCAAGCCGGCCAAGTCGTGGGAGGCCAGCACACTCAAGGAGATGCGGGTGGCCTCGGGGCGGCACAGGATAAGATCATACGGATGGGCTGGCACGGTGACGTTAAAATAATTCGTGCCGCCGCCGCCCTGGTGGCCCCGGGGAGCGGACGGACCAGGGTGGTCAGTTTGGGCGGCCAGGTGGAAGGAGCAGACTACGAGCAAGGCCATGGTGAGGCGCTTAAGCATGGCTCGCCTTGGGTTTGAGCGTGTAACTATGGGCAATTTCTCCCGACGTGTGGCCGGCCGCTTCATCCGCCGGCAAATAACTGTGCACGTACTCCACTTTCACGCCTTCCGGGGCCACCGTGACGCGTAAATGTCCGGCATTCGGCCGCTTCACCCCGGAGCCGTAACGCTCCGCGTTGTACGTAACATAGCCGTGATCCGCCGGCATGGGCACCTCCTGATAGATGATGCCATCCTTTTCCTGGCGCGCGTATAAATGGTCGTGGCCTTGGAAAAAAATGGTCACGCCGTGTTTGACCATCAGTTGATGCACCGGGAGTTCCCAGCCTGGACGACGCTCGGTGAATTCCCAGTCCCCGCGACGGTTGCGGCCGCCCCATTCATAAAAATCCGCCTGATCCACCCCGCCGCGGCCTGAGCCCAAGACATGGTGGGCAAACACAAATTTATATTTGGCCTGGCTGCGTTCGAGGGTTTGTTTAAACCATTGATATTGGGCCTCGCCGAGGGTAAGGCCCCACCAGTCGCGGTTTTTCCGGCCCGGATCCTGGCCGCCCCCGCCCCCGCCGGGTCGGTCATGGAACCCCGTGTCCACCTGAACGGGGGTCTGCCAGTAATTATCCAAAACCACAAAGAGGGCGTCGCCCCAGGTCCAGGCATAGTAATCTTTGAGCAACCCGATTTCGGGCAGTGGCCGGGTATCACCGGAATAGAAGGCATCGGGACCCACGGTGGGGTAGTAAGTGTTGCGGGCGTGCTGGGCGAGCACGGCCAATTGGTGCCGCTCATCCGTCTGGCGGTAATTAAACAAAGAGCCCTGCTCATGATTGCCATTCAGCAAAAATACCGGGGCGGATTGGGTAACCAAACCGAGGAAGGGCCGTTGCAACGTGTAGCGGGCGTCCACCGCTGGTGCAGTCACTTCGCGGATGGGTTCGAGGCTGAAATCATCGCCCATGCAAATGTGGAAATCCGGGTGGTCCGCCGCCGCTTGGAGCAGCGTTCGCGCGTAGAGCGCGGGATGGCTCATTTGCGGGCGTTCCGGATGCGAATCCCCCTGGATGGCGAAGGTGAAGGTGCGGCCGGCCGCGCGCTGGGTATGAAACCGGCACTCCGCGCGAATAGTGAAGGCTGGCGCTCCGGGTTCACGGTAGTGGCAGCGATAGTAATATTGGGCGTTCGGGGCCAGTTCGCCCAAGACTTGCTCGGTGGCCCGGCCGGCGGGCAGGGGCAGCACGGGCGTGCGTTGCGGATATTGCCCCGGTTGGGTGCCGTATTCAAAGAACGCTTCCAAAGCCACCTTGGGCAGGGCGCTGATGGTCACGGACTGGTCGGTAATCCGCCCTAGCACCAGCGACAGATAAGCATATTCGGCCAGTTCCGGGGGCAGGACATAATTATCCGCGCCCCGCCGGCGTCCGCCGCCACCGCCGCCACCCGGTCCGTGTGGGCGGGGTGAATCATTGAATTGGCCCCAAGCGGAGGTACCCAGCCAGGCCAGCGTGCTGGACAGGAAATAGAGAAACGAACGACGATTGGTCTTTAGGTTCATGGTCACTTAACGGTTGGATTCATCGGCAGGTGGTCCATCCTCACCACCTTGGCGGCGGATGGCCGCCGTGCGGTCATAAACAACCCGCAGTTCGGCACTGTCCAAAATATTGGTGCGCATGGCCGCCAGCAGCACGGCCCGGCTGACTTCCTCGGCCGGGCGGTTGATGGTCACGGGGGCGGACAGGGCATAAACGGTGAGCCGGTAAATTTTCGGCCCCGGGCCTTTGGAATGGGGCGGGGCGTAACCGGCCTCGTCGTTTACACTGTTGTTGCCCAGGGTGCCGATGCCCCGGACGTTTTTGGGCAGGCTGTGCACGCTGGCGGGGATATTATACAGTGTCCAATACCACTTCACATCGCCCGGTCCCGGAATGTGGTGCATGATCACGGCAAAACTCTTGGTGCCGGCCGGTTCGCCGCTCCAGTCCAGGGGCAGGGTGGCGGCGGCCCCATCCCCGGTAAATTCCACCGGGAGCGCCCCGCCATTGGTCACGGCGGAACTGTGCAACACCAGGTGGCCGGAGCGCGGGGGCGTAAATTCAGGGATGGCAGCGCGACGCGCGGGGCGCGCTTCGTCGCGCGGTGGCCGGCCGGCATTATCCGGTGGCGGGCCATTGGGACCATCGGGGGGACGACGGTCGTCCGGCGTGGAATTAGCTTCGGCCCGCCGGCGGCGCGGTGGTTCCCCGGGCGGTGGCCCACTGCCATCCCGTGCCTGATAGGTTTTGGTCACGGTGGTGCCATCGGCATTGTGATATTGAAAGCGCCAGATGCCGTTGCCGGTCGTGGCATAATTCACACTGGCGGGTTGGCCATTCACGCTATAGCGCAGGGCAAAGGTTTGTTGATCCGGGGAAACCGTCAGGTCGGTGATGGTGGCGCCGGGCAGGGGGAAGGTGGCCGGCCGCACGGAGCGCGCGCGGGGTTGGGGGTCCACCTGGCCGTTGCGTTCCACCACTTCCCCATGAAAACCGCCATTGACGAAGGGGTATTTGGTGGACGCATGATAATGATAGCCCACTCCCGGCGTGGCATGGCCGTGAAAGGCATCCAACCCGGTCACTGGCGAGCCATCCGGTTCGGCCAGCCCGTAAATCGCGTAGCCATCGAGGGCAAAAGCGATGGGCCGTCCGGGTCCCACGAGGCTTTGCAGATGGAGCGGGGCCGCATGGTAATGATAATCATCGCCACGTCCGCAATGGCCGCCCCATTGATCCAGTTCGCCAATATCGGCGGAAATTTCCCCGCGGTTGTTTTGGGGATTGAAAATGGGAATGCCATTGGCGGCGATGGCGATGGCGCCGCGCAGAAAACGGCCGCGGATGCTTACCGGGTGCTGGGCGGGCACGGGATTCAGCGGGAGCCGCCAGGCATTGTCCCCGGTATAGGGCTGGGGCAGCGGCACCTGTTGCTGCCAGGCGGTGATGCCGGTCATCATGCCGTGGGCTGGCAAACCATTATCCTCAATATAGAGATACTGGTTATCCCACCGCACCATCACGCGGGGGGCAAAGACGGCAAACACCTCGCTCTGGGGCGGCACCTGGCCGGCGCGGACGGGCGGGGTGGGCAACACTCCGGGGGCCGGGTTGCCGGCCGGACCGGTCTGGGCGAGGAACCACCCCGGGGTCACGGTCAGGGGCGGTTGCACCGACCAGTCATAGTGTGGGTTCGCCGGATCCCCCGTCAAATTATGCGCTCCAGCCGGTCGCCCCAGCAACGTCAGCACCAGGAAGGCCCAAGACCAGCACCGGACAATGGTGCGGGTGGGTGAAAAATGTAATTTGAACATGCGGCACCTTAACCGAGCCAACCTTAAGCGGGCATTAAGCCTGTTTGCTGAGCGTTTGGATATGCGTTTCCTCTAATCGGGGGCGGATCGGCGGACAATCTGTGTGATGGCCCATTGGGCATGCTCGGCGATGAGCGGTTCCGGGTCGTGGGCGGCGCGAGCGAGTTCGGGCAGGGCGGCGGGAGTGCCGGTGTTGCCCAGGGCCACGCAGACGTTGCGCAGCAGGCCCCGGCGCTTGGTGCGCAGGATGGGGCTGCCGGCGAAACGCGCCTTGAAGCTGGCGGCATCCAGACACAACAAATCCAATAAATCCGGCTGGCCGAGGTCGGGGCGGGCATGGGGCTGCATGAGCCGGCCGGTTTGGGCGAAACGGTTCCAAGGGCAGGCGGCCAGGCAGTCGTCGCAGCCATAGATGCGGTTGCCGATGGCCGGACGCAGTTCCACCGGGATGGCGCCTTTCAATTCAATGGTGAGGTAGGAAATGCACCGCCGGGCATCGAGTTGAAACGGCGCGGTGATCGCCCGGGTGGGGCAGGCGGTCAGGCAACGGGTGCAGGTGCCACAATGATTCCGTTCGGGGGGATCAGGCTCCAGTGCCAGCGTGGTGATGATTTCGGAAAGGAAAAACCAATTGCCCAGCCGGCGGCTAATGAGGTTGGTGTGTTTGCCCGCGAAACCCAGGCCGGCGCGCTGGGCCAGGTCGCGCTCCAGCAGCGGGCCGGTGTCCACGTACCAGAGGGACCGGGTGTCCGGACCGCCGAGGTGGTTGATGTGATCGCTGAGCGTGCGCAAGGGCGGGGCGAGCACATCATGATAATCGGCATGGCGGGCATAGCGGGCGACGACTCCAGAGGCGGGCGCTGGCGGTTGGTCAGGGGCAGGACCGGCATAGCTCGTGGCGAGGGTGACAATGGTGCGGGCTCCCGGGAGCACTAAATGCGGGTCGAGGCGTTTATCCGCATTGCGCGCGAGCCAGGCCATTTCGCCGTTTTGACCGGTGGCCAGCCAGGTTTGCAAGGCGGCTTGATGGGGCGGTGGGGTGGCGGTGGTAAAGCGGCAGTCGTCAAAGCCCAGTTCCAACGCCATTTGTTGGATGGCGGCTTTCATTACTGATGGTTGAGGGCGTAGCGGTATTGGTGAACCACCTGATGGGTGACCTCCCGCATGGTCCGGAGGTCGGTGTTGACGAGGACGTCGGCCTGCTTATAGAAGGGTTCACGCAGGGCCAGGAGTTCGTGGATTTTGGCCCGGGGATCGGGGGCGTGCAGCAGGGGGCGGTGGCTTTGGTGGCAGACGCGTTCCCAGATCTTTTCGGGCGAGGCCCACAGGCAGACGACCAGGGCGTGCTGCTTCAGACTGGTGAGATTGGGGGCGTGCAAGGGGAGGCCGCCGCCGGTGGAGATGAGCGTGTTCCGGCGCCCGGCCAGTTCCTGCACCACCCGTTGCTCAAGGGCGCGGAAAGCGGGCTCGCCGTCCTGGGCGAAAATATCGGTGATGCTGCGGCCGGTGGCGGTCTGAATGAGTTCATCGGTGTCGAGGAATTCAAAGGCCAATTGCTCGGCTACGAGGCGTCCAACCGAAGTCTTGCCCGTGCCCATGAAGCCAATGAGCGCGAGGTTGACAATGTTTCGGTCGTTTTGCATGGGAAGGAAGTACAGGAAAAGTCGCGGGGCGGCAAGGGGAAGGATGAATGAAGGGTTAAGCGTGAAGCAACCGATGCGCGGGAGAGTGGCGGCACGGTGTTTGCGGCCTGGTACTAAAAGTATGTGGCGGGCAGGAAGATGGGACCATTTTGAAGCCGCTCGACAGCGGTGCAGCCCCGGCGTAAAGTGACTTGATGAATTTGCCGCCACTCATCCTCGCCTCTGCGTCGCCCCGCCGGTCGGAATTACTGGGGCAATTAAAGGTGACGTTCCAGGTGCTGCCGGGCAATGCCACGGAGTTGACTCCGGAGCAATTGTCGCCGCAGGAAATCTGCCAGTTGAATGCCCATCGCAAGGCACGGGTGGTGGCCCGGAAACATCCCGATGCCTTGGTGCTGGGGGCGGATACGCTGGTGTTTTTGGGCACCACCATTCTTGGCAAACCCGCGGACCGGGCCGCCGCGCAGGCCATGCTTGCCGCGCTAGAGGGGCGTACGCACCAGGTGGTGACGGGGGTGAGTCTGATGCACCGGCGAGGGCATCGTGAGCGGATTTTTGCGGTAAGCACGGACGTAAAATTTTTGCCACTGACCCGCACACAGATCGATCATTATTTGGATCAAATTAATCCGCTGGATAAAGCCGGTGGCTATGCCATTCAGGACCATGGCGAGTTGATCGTTGCACAAATTTCTGGCTCGTACAGCAATGTGGTGGGCTTGCCGTTGGAGCGGCTGGCGGCGGAGCTGGAGGAGTGGGCGGGGGAATGAACCTTCAATTTGCCAACTTAAAATTCAAATCAAAATGGTCGCCCACGGCCACATTCCCTGCATAGGTGGCAACCAAGCACTTTAGATGCGGGCTATTTTGAATTAATGTTGCCGGCTCCGGCTGGCGGCTGCGGATGCTCCACGCGGTATTTGATGATTTTCAGGATGTAATTTTGCAGGTCGGCCATTAATGCCTCGGTCCACCAATGGGCGTAAAAGTTGAAATGGGTGGAGAGCCGTTGGTCGCTGGCCAGATGGAGGCGGACGCGATTGGTGGCCAGGGGTTCAATCCAATAAGTGCCTTGCAACACATCAAAATAGCGGCCCCCGACCGTCACATGTTCATCAAAGGTGGTCGGCGGAATGTGGGCGGTGTCGGCCTGGATGTGGAAGGACAGCCGGGCATTTTCCTGCCATTCGGTGATGGTTTCCACAAAGAGCACGTTGCCCTCGAACCGGGCATAACGCACCGCGCCGATCCCGGAGCCCGACAAGACTGCCTCCACGGGGCGCGGAAAGCCAATCAAGTGGGAGAAATCCAATGAATGCTCGTTTTCCTGGATGGCCGGAACGGATTTGATTTGCTGCCAGACGGCCGCCGCCGGACCGTTAATCTCGATCTGGGTTTGCACGGTGCGAACCTCATGGGCGGTGGCCTTGAATTTTTCCAAGGGTGCGAGCAAGAACGGCAGCGCGGCCACCAGAATCACACAGGAATTGCGCGCGGCACTTTTGCGGATCCAGTAACGGAGGAGCCCGGCCACCGCGCCGCCCAGACTGGAAAGCGCCAGGGTCAAGGGCAGCCAGATGATGACGCAGATGATGCCTTCCCAGACCAGCACCAGGCAGCCGAGCATAAAGGCCAGCGATGCGGTCCACGACAGGAATAGCCGGACCATGAAGGGATGTTTAGAGGGATATTCACCGAACCACACACTGAGAAAGCCCAGGGCAAAGGGTGCCGCCAATATAAAGCTGGAACTCATGACGACAAACGTATCCGATCCTGCATCGCCAAAGCCGAAAATAAGGCGGACCAACAAGCCATAAAGGGCCCCCACAGTGATGCCGATGCCAGCGAGTTGTTTGCGATTGAGTTTCATGAGGCAAAACAAGCTGCCGGATGGTTTCCAAGCTGCCCGTAAAATACCGTGGTGTCGTAGTCGAAGGTCACGGTGCCGTTGGTTTGGTAAGCGTCAAAGAGGGTTTGGAGGGCGGTCAACATGGGAGCATGGCGTGGGTCGCGCTCGTCGGGCGCATAGGAAGAGGAGAGCAGGCGGCCTTGCAAGCCGGTGAAATCAAAGGTTTGGTCGTTGGGATAGGAAGCAAAGCCATAGCCGCCGGGTCCGAAAAATTCGCCCAGCAGGCGGGCATCCACGTTTTTGTGATTTACCAGGGCGTAATCGGTTCCGTAGGTCAGCAACAATTCCTCATAGGCCCGGAAAAAGGGCCGGTCGGAAATGTTACGGTCATTCCAGAGCAGGGCGACCCAGCCGCCGGGCTTGAGGATGCGCTGGAATTCCACGCGGGCTTTGGGCCGGTCAAACCAGTGAAAGGCCTGGCCGGCCGTGATAAGGTCAATGCTGCCGTCCGGCAGGGTGGTCGCCTCGGCCGTGCCGGCCACGCTGGTAAAGGCAGGGTGGCCGGCCAGCAGGCGTTCGCCGGCTTCGCGCATTTCCCGGTTCGGTTCCACCCCCAAGATCCGGTTGCCGGAAGCCAGCAGCAGCCGGGTGAGGATGCCGGTGCCCGAGCCAATGTCGGCCACAGTGGCGGCTGGACCCAGCCCGCATTTTGCCCGGAGCAGTTCCAGAATCGCCGGCGGGTAGCCGGGGCGATATTGGATGTAGTTCTCCACCCGGTTGGAAAAACGCTGGGTGGGGGACAGCATGGCGGTCAGCCGAGATGATTTTTCACATCGCCCATGCCGGTGACGACCTCATCGCGGCTGGCGGCATTGCGAACCCGCACGTAGGCGTCACTTTCCAATTTGACGGTGTGGCGGACTTTTAATTCCTGCGCCCGCTTGAATTGCTTGTCCGGCTTGGCGGGGGTCAGGGGATAATCCACGGCAAATCCGTGACCACGCAAGTCATGGATGAGCTTGAGGGAAGGCGCGCGCAGGGTCTCATCTTCGATCAGCACATAGACATCCATGTGCGAATCAAATTTCGGGAGCAATTTGCGGGCCTTGAGCAGTTCCAGCAGCACCACATCCCCCATGCCGAAACCGAGGGCGGGGAGGTCCACCTTGCCGCCGCTAATCAGTTTCACGAGATTGTTATAACGACCGCCACCGGCAATGGCACGAAACTCGCCCTTGCGGTCAAAAGCCTCGAATACCACTCCGGTGTAGTAGGCGAGGCCGCGGATCACACGGTAATCGACCTTCACAAAATCCTTCAGGCCTCGGGCAGCCAGGTTGTCGAGAATGCTCTGGAGCTCGGTCGTGGGGCTGCCAGTTTCGATGAACGCATTCACCCCGGCGAGGGAGAAGCCGAGGGCGGCGAGCTTTTGTTCGTTTTCCTCGGGGGTGGCGCGTTCGAGCTTGTCGATCGCCTGGAAAAAATTGTACTCGTGGGCCAGGTCGCTACAGCCGGCTTTAAAGTATTCATGCCAGGCGTTGCGGCTGCTCAGCCGGATGACAAAATCCTCGGCGGTGAGGCCGAAGGAACGCAGGGTGTCGATGACCAGGGCGATTAATTCCGCGTCGGCCGCCGGATCGGTCTCGCCAATGAGGTCGGCGTTGAACTGGAAGTGCTCCCGCAGGCGGCCTTTCTGCTGGCGCTCGTAGCGAAACAGTTGCGGGATGGCGAACCACTTGATGGGCTTTTTGTAATTGCGTTCGTGGGCCGCCACCATGCGGGCCAGGGTGGGGGTCATTTCCGGGCGCAGGGAAACCGCGCGGTCGCCTTTGTCCGTAAAATTGTAGAGTTGCCCGACAATTTCCTCGCCGCTCTTGGTGGTGAAGAGTTCGAGTGGTTCCAATGGCGGGCCGTCGTATTCCCGGAAGCCATACTGCCGGGCGGTGGTGCGCCACTTTTCAAAGATGTACTGGCGAGCGTCCGCGCTCCACACGTCGTGGTGGGGCAGGGGCTCGGGATAAAAATCACGAAATCCGGGCAATCGATCCATGGGCGGATGATAAAAGTTTACGGACCACCGGGGAAGTCTTTTTCTAGACAACCCGGCCCGAGGTGGGGGGAAATGTCATTGGGTATTAAAAAGCGCGAACCGCTGGTTAAAAGCCAGCGGTTCGCACGGACGAAAAAAAGGGAGAGGGCACCAACCCTCAATCAGGCCACTAGGCGGCTTTGGCAGCCAAACGGGAGGCTTTGGGGGACAACTTGAGCACATCCGCCCGCATTTCCTTGCCGGCTTTGAACTTGACCATGGTTCGTTGAGGAATGGTCACGTCCTTTTCCGGGGCATTGGGGTTGCGACCCACGCGTGCCTTGCGCACTTTTACTTCAAACACCCCGAAATTGCGGAGTTCCACCTTTTCACCCTTGGCAAGTGATTCGGCGATGTAGTCCAGGGTCTTTTGCACCACTTCGAATACTTGCTGTTGCACGAGGTCGGTCTCCTCACTGATTCGCACCACCAAGTCCCGTTTGGTTAGAGTCATAATTAATTTAGGTTGTTTAGTTTAAGTTTTTTGCTGCTGATTACACTACCCGACTGATTGGGGTTACTCATAGTGGATCTGGGCTTGGCCGTCAAGTGGTAATTGTATGCAGCGCAATCACTAAAAACTTTACACCCCGGGGGTGAATTTGCAGAGTGAACGGGTGATTGACAGTCGTATCCAGGTTTCGCCGACGCATTCGTCCCCGGCAACCGGGTTCCAAGATGAATTTACGTTAAACCTGCACACTGCCCTCCGGCGGTCGCAGGATTATTTGCTGCGCGAACAGAAGCCGGAAGGTTATTGGGTGGGGGAATTACTGGTGGATTCCACCCTGGTATCCGACATGGTCGTTTTTCACCATTGGGACCGCAGCGTGCAGCCCGAATGGCAGCGCAAGGCGGTCAATCATTTGTTTTCGATGCAGTTGCCGGATGGTGGCTGGAACATCTATTATGGCGGCCCTTCGGAGGTCAACGCCACCATCAAAGCTTATCTCGCCCTGAAGCTGGCTGGGGTCCCGGTCACGGACCACCGCATGCTCAAGGCCCGGGAGGTCGCGTTGCGGCTGGGCGGGGTGCCGCGGATGAACACGTTTTCCAAGCTTTATCTGGCCTTGATCGACTTGTACCCCTGGGAATACGTGCCCACCATTCCCTGCGAAGTCCTGTTGCTCGGCAAATGGTTTCATGTGAATTTCTGGGACATGAGCAACTGGTCACGCGCCATGCTGGTGCCGCTGGCCATCATCAACCATTTCAAACCCACGCGTTCCGTCAAAGTAACCTTGGATGAGCTGTTCCCCGAGGGGTATCACGAGCGTGACCTCGCCCTGGCGCCCGATCCAGATCGCTTTACCCTGCGCAATTTTTTCCTCTGGCTGGACCGGTTGCACAAGTTTGCCGAATGGTTTGCGGAGCACGGCATTCATCCGTTTCGCAAGACCGCTTTAAAAAAATGCGAACAGTGGATGCTGGAACGCTTTGAGGGATCCGACGGGCTGGCCGCGATTTTTCCGGCCATGCTCAATTCACTGATCGCCCTCAAAGTGCTCGGCTACGCCAATGATCATCCCGAGGTGGTGCGGGCCACGCGGGAATTGAAAAAACTGGAGCACGAGACGGCGGATGATGTGCGCATCGAACCGTGTTTTTCGCCCGTGTGGGACACGGCGATTGTGCTGATCTGTTTGCGGGAATCCGGCGTGCCCGAGGATCACCCCCGGATGAAACAGGCGGCGGAGTGGCTGATGGCGAAAGAAATCCGTTTCCGCGGCGACTGGTACCACAAGAATCCCGTGAATGTGGAGCCGAGCGGCTGGGTGTTTGAATACAATAACAAGTGGAATCCCGATGTGGATGACACCGCCATGGTGCTGCTGGCGCTCCGCAAAGTGGCCACGGCGAATCCGGCGAAGCGTGATGAATGCTTTCACCGGGGCCTGAAGTGGATGATGGCCTTCCAGTGCCGGGATGGCGGCTGGGCGGCCTTCGACAAGGATTGCACCAAAAACATTCTCGAGAAAGTGCCGTTTGCGGATCACAACGCCATGCTGGATCCCGAGTGTGCTGACATCACCGCGCGCATTTTGGAATTGCTGGGCTATGAGAACTGGTCGGTGGATCATCCGCAAATCAAGGATGCGCTCGTCTACCTGCGGTCCCAGCAGGAGAGCGATGGTTCCTGGTATGGCCGTTGGGGTGTGAATTATATTTACGGCACCTGGCAGGTGCTGCGGGGGTTGCGCGCCATGAAGCTGGACATGCAGCAGCCCTGGCTGCTCAAAGCGCGCGCCTGGCTGGAAAGTGTCCAGCATGCCGATGGCGGCTGGGGGGAGCGTTGCAACACCTACGATGACCCCGTTTTCAAGGGGCAGGGGCCCAGCACGGCCTCGCAAACCGCCTGGGCGGTCATGGGCCTGTGTGCCTTTGGGGATCCGGAAAATCCGGCCCTGAGGCGCGGAATTGAATATCTGGCGCGCACGCAAAACCCGGACGGTTCCTGGACCGAGCACGAAACCACCGGCACCGGCTTTCCCAAAGTGTTTTATTTGAAGTACGACATGTACCGGAATGCCTGGCCATTGCTGGCACTCGCCAGCTACCGGCAGTTGACCACCGGGGTCCCGGCGGGTTTGGGCTCGGTCAACCCCGTCACCCCCGTGGCCCGCTAAACGCACATGGGCTGGCTTTATCGCACATTAATTCGTCCCCGGCTTTTCCGGCAGGACGCCGAGGCCGCGCACGACCTGGCCTTGGGCAACCTCGCCCGCCTGAGCCGCCTGCCCCTGGGGTGCCAGGCGTTGCAAAGCGTGCTCGGCGCCCCCGCTCTCCCGGTGCCGCTCTTCGGCTTGATGTTTCCCAATCCGGTTGGGCTGGCGGCGGGCCTCGACAAGCAGGCGGCCGCAGTGCCCGCCTGGGCCGCACTGGGTTTTGGCTTTTCCGAACTCGGCGGCGTCACCTGGCACGCCCAGCCCGGCAACCCGCCGCCGCGCATGTTCCGCATTCCCGCCGCAAGTGCCATCATCAACCGCATGGGCTTCAACAATGGGGGCGCGGAAGGCCTGGCCGTCCGGCTGGCCGGTTGGAAAAAATCCGGACGCTGGCCGGCGCACCCGGTGGGCATCAACCTGGGCAAGTCCAAGATCACCCCGCTGGCGGAGGCGGCCACTGACTATGCAAATTCCTTCCGTGCGCTGCGGGAACTGGCGGATTTTTTTGTCGTCAATGTCAGTTCGCCCAACACCCCCAACCTGCGCACGCTGCAGGACCGGGCGGCGCTGGATGAAATTCTGGCGGCTTTGCAGTCCCTCAACCCGGGGCGCAAGCCCATCCTGGTGAAGGTCTCGCCGGATTTATCCCTGGCGGCGCTGGATGAAATTCTGGAACTGGCCGGACCCCGCCAGCTGGCGGGCTTGATCGCCACCAACACCACCATCACCCGGCCGGCGGCGAGCGATCCGAACGCCGCGCGGGTGTTTGAGGAAACGGGTGGATTAAGCGGCCGTCCCCTGCGCGAGCGGAGCACGGAGGTGGTGCGACATATTTTCCGGCAAACCCGGGGGCGGCTGCCCATTATCGGGGTGGGGGGTATTTTTTCCGCTGAAGATGCCTGGGATAAAATCACCGCCGGGGCCTCGCTGGTGCAGGTGTATTCCGGTTTGGTTTATGAAGGACCCGGCCTGCCAAAGCGCATCGTTGCCGGCCTGGTAAAACGCTATGAACGTTCCGGCGCCAAAGACTGGTCACAGGTGGTGGGCTCGGCGGCGGGGTGAACCCGATTCGGTAATTTAAGCTTGGGGTGGTTCAGTTCCCCGAACGGTTTACCCCAATTTTCCCGCTAAAAATTCCTTCACGCGCCCGAGTTCCGATTGCGCCTCCTGGCAAAGTTCCGCGGCATTCGGTAATATAATTCCGGACTTGCCCTGCCGCTCCAACTCCAGAAGGATCTGGCCCAGCCGGGTAATTCCCATGGTATTGCTGGCTCCACCACAGCTATGAGCCTCAATCCGAATGGTGTCCGGCTGATGATTGCGAATGGCGGCGGAAATGACTGCCAACTGAGCGGCCGTTTGGACGAGGTACATATCGACCAGTTCCCGCAGCATTTCCACTTCGCCGCCGGTCAGGTCCATCAGCCGTTCCATATCCACCGGCAGGTTATGGTTGCCCGTCGCCGGATTATTAGCTTGGTTGGTCGCCATGGTTTCTATTTTAGGATGATATTTTAATCCAAATGCTAGGTGATTGCCAGTTTTTGGCCAGTGTTTTTTGGCCCCGCATACCGGTTTGAAAGAAACATTGCTGGCTTCTGTCCCCGGCGATAAACTTTGCTCATGTATCAAACCGTGCTCGATGCCGAAGCGGGGGGCGGCAGTGCCGCGCTCCGCGATTTGCACCTGTCCGCCTATCGGTTTATGCTCCAGGCCCGGTTGCTGGACGAGAAACTGGCCAGCCTCTACCGGGCGGGGAAAATCCATGGCGGGGTTTTTCTGTCGCGCGGGCAGGAGGCGCTCAGCGTATCCATTGGGGTTTCGCTTCGCAAAACCGATGTGTTTTCCCCGCTGATTCGGGATTCCGCCGGCCGGCTCGCTTTTGGCGAATCCATTCTTGATGCGCTCCAGACCTGCCTCGGTTCGGCCCTGGGTCCCATGCGGGGCCGCGATGGCAATGTGCACCGGGGTCGTCCCCGGGACGGGTATCTGGCCATGATCAGCCACTTGGGGGCCATGATTTCGGTGGTCAATGGCACCTTGTTTGCCCGCCGCTTTAAAGGCATTACTGATGCCGTGGGGGCCACTTGCATCGGCGATGGCGGTACCGCCACCGGCGCGTTTCATGAGGCCTTGAATCAGGCGGCTGTGGAAAAACTGCCCCTGGTACTGGTGGTGGCCAACAACCAATATGCTTATTCCACGCCCAACGACCGGGAATTCGCCTGCGCGGACCTCGCCGACCGGGCCGTGGGATACGGCGTGACCCCGCATTCCGTGGATGGCACGGATCTTTCCGCCTGTCTGGAGGTCATGGGCCGGGCGGTGGCGCAAGCGCGCGCGGGCGGGGGACCGCAACTGGTCGTGGCCAGTCTGCTGCGATTGTGCGGACATGGGGAGCACGATGATGCCGGGTATATTGATCCCAGGATCAAAAATTCGCCGCTCGGCCGGGATTGCTTGAAAGTGGCCGAGGACATTTTATTGAGCCGGCACTGGGCCGATGCCAGCGAACTGGCCAGCTGGCGCAACGAAGCGGTGCGCGCCATTGAAACCACGGTGGCCCGGGTGCAACGGGAGCCTGCGCCCGATCCCTTTGCGGAACAGTGGACCGCTGTTGCCGGAACGGATTTGCGGGAGACCCACGAAGAACTGGGTGTTTAATTGCGTGACATGAGTATTACCTATTTGGAAGCCATTCGGGAAGCCCAGGCGGTGGCCTTGCGCGATGATCCCCGCGTGTTTATCTATGGCCAGGATGTGGGTGCCTTTGGCGGTGCCTTCAAGGCCACCAAAAATCTGGCCAAAGAATTTCCGGGCCGCGTGTTTGACGCGCCCATCAGCGAGGACGCCATGGTGGGGCTGGCAGTCGGCGCGGCCATCGAGGGGCTGCGACCCATTATTGAAATGCAGTTCGCGGATTTTTCCACCGCGGGGTTCAACCAGATCGTCAACCAAGCCGCGACCTTGTTCTGGCGCACCAATGTACCGTGTTCCCTGACTGTGCGACTGCCCTTTGGCGGCACTTCCGGCAGCGGACCCTTTCACAGCCAGAGTTTGGAAACGATTTACGCCCATTATCCGGGGCTGATCGTGATGACGCCGGCCACGGTCGAGGATGCCTATAGCATGCTGATCGCCGCCGTGGCGATTGATGACCCGGTGATTTTTTGCGAGCACAAATTTCTGTATTACCATCTCAAAGCTGAAGCCCTGCCCAGCGAGGCGTTGCCGATTGGCAAGGCCCGTATCGCGCGGGAAGGGCGGGACCTGACCATCGTTGCCTACAGCGCCATGGTGCATGAGGCTCTGGCGGCGGCGGCCGAGCTTGCCCCGGAGGGCTGGCAGATTGAAGTGGTGGATTTACGCACCGTCAAACCCCTGGATACGGATACCGTCATGGCCAGCGTGGCGCGGACCGGCCGGTTACTGTGTGTCGGTGAGGCGTGGCCCTGGGGCGGGGTGACGGCCGAGGTCATCGCCCGGGTGGCGAGCGAGGGGTTTGGGCTGCTCGATGTACCGCCCCAGCGCCTGAACGCCAAAGACACCCCCATCCCGTACCATCCCAATTTATGGGCCGCCCACCGGCCCACGGCGCGGGCCATTGCCGCCGCCGCCCGGAAAATGTTGCGGTTGTGACCCTGCCAAAATTTTAATTATTCAACGACCAGCCCTATGCCGCAAATCCCCATCATCATGCCGCAGCTCGGTGAATCCATCGCCGAGGCCGCCATCGTCAACTTTCTCGTCCCGCCCGGCGCGGCGGTGACGGCCGGTCAGGACTTGATCGAAGTCGAAACCAACAAGGCCACCATGACCGTTACCTCCCCCTGCGCCGGCAGTGTGGTGAGCTATTCCGTCCAACTTCAGGAAAGCTATCCGGTGGGGGCCGTGCTGGGACAGATTGAAGCCAGCGCGGCGGAAATTGAGGAAGCCGGGCTCGATGTGCCGGTGCCGGATCCCGATGCGGAAGTGGATTCTCCCGCGCCGTCGGCGGCCCGGTTGGACGGTTACCGGGTGCAACCCACCGTTCGCGGGCTGCCGGTGCCCGCCAACGCGGCGGGTGCCAGCTACCTTTCGCCCCGGCTCAAAGCCCGCATGAACGAGCTCGGCCTTCACGCGGCGGACCTGGCGGGGATCGCCGGCAGCGGCGCGGCCGGACGGGTGACGATTGATGATTTTGAGAAGTTCATCGCCAGCCTCGAAAAGCAAAAGATGAGCAAGGCCTCGTCCATGCGCGTCGCGGTGGCGGACGCCATGCGCCGCAGTTGGACCCGGCCGATTGCCACCGTGGGGTTGCCCGTGCAACTGGACATTCTCCTGGCCCATCGCAAGGCCTCGAATCCCAAACCCGGACCGGCGCTCTATGCCTTGCGCGCCCTGGCCATTGCCCTTTCCGAAAGCAGCGCCCCGGCCGGACGTTTGGTGGGCAGCAAGGTGATTCATCCTTCGGCGATTGACGTGGGCTTTGCCGTGGAGGCCGAGGACGGCGTGCTGGTGCCCGTCATTCGCAATGCGGACCAAAAGCCGCTCAAGGAATTGGTTTCCCGCTACAACGAACTGGTGGAACTGGCCCGCGAACGCAAGCTGCCCGCCGATGCCACGGGCGGTTCGATTGCCACGGTGACCAATTACGGCACCTTCGGCCTGGTCTGGGCCACGCCCATTCCGCTGCCCGAGCAGACGTTGGTGCTGGGCATGGGGGCCGGCCGGCGCATGCCGCACTGGGATGAGGCCAAACAACAATTTGTGCCGGTCACGGAAGCGTATCTGACTTTGAGCTTTGACCACCGGGTGCTGGACGGCGGCGGCGCTGGCCGCCTCCTCGCCCGCATCGCCGACCTGATGCGCCATCCGGAGCTGCTGTAGGCGGCGCCAGTAAACTTAAGACTGGCTGGGGCTTTCGGAGGGGCTTGACGCGCCTTGACGGGAGGTTGTTGGATTTGGTTCCTCGCTGTTTTCGGTGGCATGCAAATCGAGCTGACCATTTGAGTGGTTGGGGAATTGCTGCTTCAATCCCAACGGGATTGCGCCCGCCAGCCCAAGGTTGCGAGGCACGAGCTACCTTGGGTATTCCCCTCAACGACCGCCAACCCCAACGGGGTTGTGCCCGTTGGCCGGCCC